>CALWLM010000021.1 GCA_944381515.1 uncultured Lachnospiraceae bacterium
AAAAAAATTCCTCCATTTTACATTCCGACATTTATCTTTCACGTTGTCGATAGATGTATTATCTGTAAAATGGAGGAATTTATACCCGCATCAGGCAAACTGCTGCACCAGATAGATAATCCACAGATGCACCGGATAAAACCAGTAAAAAGCCCATTTAAGCAGCCGGCTTTTGCGGCCCCGTCTGCCGCTGTAGCAAAGCAGCAGAGGAATTACCAAAAAGACGCCGAAACGCCTGATATAGGACGTATAGGACAGGCTCATTCCGTAGATAAAGGGCTGGAGAAGATACAGGCAGGCCACCGCTGCAAAGGAAACCATCTGCATCCGCACATTGCCGTAAAAAACGCCGAATCCCAGAATCCACAGCACCGCAATATAATTCCAGTTTGCCGAATAGGCAAAAAGACAGCAGCCGGCCACAATAAACAGGCGCAGCCACAGAGGCAGTTCTTTTTTCTCAAAAGCCGCTAACGCTGCCAGTCCGGCAAAAAGCGCCACCATCACATCGGTAGCCTCCCAAAAACGCCAGAAGTCGTATCCGAAGCATAAATTATAGGGAATATGAGAGATAACCGCCACCAGAAGAAGGCGTCCCATATATTTTTTCAGATTTGAGGTGTGATGATACCCTTCTGCAATCAAATAACACATGATCGGCGCCGCCATACGCCCAAGCATACGCAAAATCCAGCGTCCCGCCATATCCTGCGGCATGAAGACAGCCACGCAATGATCCAAAGTCATAGCTGCAATGGCAATGATCTTCAGTTGGTTTCCCGTCAGTTGCAAACCGTGCTTTTTTTCATCCATCTTTTGTGCCCCCACCGAAATAACGGCAGCCGGAACAGCTCCAGCTGCCGTTATTTGGATGTTCTTACTATCTAGAAAAATTATATAGACATTACGCCGCGCTGTCTAATGCCTTTGGTGAATTTTTTGTGAAAAAATATTGAATATTTTTTGATTTTGCTTCCGCAGGCCCCTTCATTACTTCCGCAGAGACTCTTCATCTCTCCGGCGGACGGCTCAGAGTCCCTTCTATCACAAAATTTCCGGTACTCAGATAAGAGCCTGCCCGGTCTCTCGCCGCGAAGTCATTAAAATGCCACCACTCCGATTCCAGCGGCGACATACCCGCCCCTTCAAAATAGGAACGGAGAGCCGCCGCAGGCTCGTTCATCCCCGCCGCCAGCTCCCGGCTGCCCGGTCCTGTGGTGGACGCTGCCGCCATACTCAGCTCGTGCATCTGCGTCGGCATCCGATACTCTTCATAACCTGTCACCTGCAGATATTCAACGCCTCCCGTAGTACGCGTCTGGGTTTTTGTCACTTTGACCAGACTGACATCCACCGCTATCCCCCTCTGATGATTGGAGTAGCCGGTGGCAATAAAATATCCCATATGCCAGGGCGAGGTATTGACCCCAGCCGCCACCTCCGGGTCCGACTCCGCCAGAGCGCTCAGTCCCTGGATTACCGCCTGCTGTACGAAATAAGGCCGGTACGCCTCATATATTTTCAGGCTGTTTCCCTGGGCCAGAGCGGCCTGCTGAGCGGCGCAGACCTTTTTGGCCGCCGCATAGAGCATGGGCATCGCGTATTCATCCCGGTCCAGACGCAGATTATACGCCGCTCCCGGATACAGAGCCTGACCGGTCACGCCCGGTATCTCCTTTCCAGAGCTTCTGTAGAGCGAATTGTAAGAATTCGTCGCGTCATATATAATGGAGGGAATCACATCGGGCAGATTGATCATGCAGCAGCCGTGCCAGACCCATCCGGTTCCCCGCTCCGCCTGCACCTGCCACCATTCTCCCTCCTCCCGAAGGATCAAAAAGGCGTCGCCCGGCTCCAGCTGCGCCACCGCCCCGGCGCCGGCTCCCTCCGCGGAAATCTCCGCCCACAGCGTCATGGCCACCGGCGCATAACCGGTCGCTCCGTTTACCGGAATCTCCAGCCCGGAGGCCGTCAGTGCCGGGAGCTGACGGTCCAGCCGGTGGCTCTCGTCCCATTCAGCTGTCAGGCTGCTTTGCCCGCTTGACTCCTCCTTTGTCCCGGCCCCGCCCGATGAGGCGGCCTGCTCTACCGTCTCCTCCTCAGAGGAAGGCTGTACCGACTCCGACTCCAGCTCCAGCGTCTGCGAATCCCCAAGGCTCTCCGACTCAGAAGGGCCGGCGCTCTTTGCCGTCTCCGCCTCCTCGGTCTGAGACTGCGGCTCGGGGACTTCCGGCTCCTGCAGCTGCGCGGCCGCTGCCACACCCTGCCCGGCCAGCTCGGACCGGGCAAAACCTGCCGAAACGACAAGCCCCGCAAGCAAAAAAATATCCATGCACACAAAGGTCACGCATAATCTGTGCCATTTCCGGTAAGATCTGCCTTTTCTTTTATGCGATTTTATGATTCTCACCGCCCCTCAGCCGTCAGTCCAGGGATACAATCTCATATTCCCGGCTGCCCAGGCCATGCTGCGCGGCAGCCTCCACCGTATGAATACCGTGACGGGAATCCATTCTCTCAATCAGCGCAGCCTTGCCGGGATCGGGAGAATTAACGACCGCATCGTAGCAGGCCTGATCCACGGCCACCGGATCCAGAGAAGCAAAGATCCCCAGATCTCCCATCTCCGGCTCTGCCGGATGAGAATCACAGTCGCAGTCCACGCTCAGGCGGTTGGCAACATTGATATAAGCCATATTTTCCGCCCCTTTATAAGCGATAACCGCCTTGCAGGCATCCGCCATAGATTCCAGGAAATGATCCTGGGCGGGCAGATTATCAAAGAGCCTGGCCGCCTCCGTAGTAACGCCGGCTGTATGAATATTGGTCTTTCCATGGGTAGAGGCGATTCCAATGCTGATGTTTTTCAGCGCGCCGCCGAAGCCTCCCATAGCATGCCCCTTGAAATGGGACAGCACCAGGATGGAATCATAGTCGGCCAAATGCTCGCCCACAATATCCTTCTCCAGATGAAAACCGCCCTCCACCGGGATATCCATCTCACCGAATTCATCCATGATATCACAGGGAGCCATGGCCTTGAATCCGTGATCCTCGATGGCCTTCCAATGCTTTTTGGGGTCCTGACGCTGACCGCCGTAGGCCGTACAGCACTCGATAATCGTGCCGTTGAGCTGCCGCACCAGACTGCCGATCAGTTCCGGATGCAGATAATTATGGCCGCCCGGCTCGCCGGTGGAAATTTTGACGCCCACCTTTCCTTTCAGCTCTCTTCCCAGGGCCTTATATATACGCACAAGGCTCTCCGGTGTAATATCTCTGGTAAAATAAACCTTTGCCTTTTCCATTGCTCAAACCTTCTTTCCTTATTTTGGATATTTGAATCTATCCACATGGATAGTCTAAATCATTGCAGCCAAAATTTAAAATTACTTTTTTGTATGATGCCCGGATCAATATCTCATCCGCTTCATACTTCCGCCGGAAGCGGCCTGTGCTCCCCGCCCAGTTTTCTGTATGTTTTCCCGTACGATTTCTCGCCCCAGCCCATGATCAGACTCATGAAAATGTCTCTTGACTTTTGGATAGGATTGGCCCATACTCTGTTTTTGTAAGCGCCCTGGAAAAACAAAAAAATAAATCCAGCGCAAGAAAAAGCCGCCTTCAAGCGGCGGGAGGGAGAATATTATGAGTCAAAAATCAATCACTGCAGCCATCTGCGGCTTTGGCAGCCGCGGCGGCGACGCCTACGCGTCCTACGCCCGTTTTTTCCCGGAGCAGTTAAAAATCGTTGCCATGGCGGACCCCGATCCGGCCAAGAGAGAGGCGGCCCGCAGAGAATACGGCGTGGCGCCGGAATATTGTTTTGAAAACGGCGAACAGCTCCTGGCAGCCGGACGCCTGGCCGATGTGATGATCATCGCAACCATGGACACCCAGCATATCTGCTATGCTATTCCCGCTTTGCAGAAAGGCTATCATCTGCTGCTGGAAAAACCCATATCCCCCAATCTGCAGGAGTGCCTCAGGCTCCAGGAGGAGGCCCACCGGCAGGGACGTATCGTCGTCGTCTGTCACGTACTGCGCTATACGCCCTTTTATCAGAAGATCCATGAGCTGCTTCGCGAAAACGCCATCGGACGGCTGCAAACTCTGGAAGCCACCGAAAACGTGGCCTACTGGCATTTCGCCCACAGCTTTGTACGCGGCAACTGGCGCCGGGACGATGAGAGCAGCCCTCTGATCCTTCAGAAATCCTGCCACGACATGGATATCCTGCGCTGGCTGGCCGGTTCCCGCTGCCTGCGTCTGTCCTCCTACGGAAGCCTGGACTGGTTCAGGGCCAAAAATGCGCCCGATCCAGAGGCCGTACGCTGCCTGGACGGATGCAGCTGCAAGGACGCCTGCCCTTACGACTGTGAGAAGATATATATAGACAGTCCCAAAACCGGCATTCGGGCAGGGCACAGCGGCTGGCCCTGCAATGTGGTAGCCATCCAGCCCACCGAGGAAAAGCTCTATGAGGCTCTGCGCACCGGCCCCTACGGCCGCTGCGTCTACCGCTGCGACAACAATGTGGCCGACCATCAAACCGTTCACATGGAATTCGAGGGCGGTATCACCGCCTCCTTCACCCTCTCCGCTTTTACGGAAAACTGCTACCGCACCCTGCGCGCCACCGGAAGCGCCGGCGAGCTGGAGGGCAACATGGCGGAAAACACCATTTGCCTGCGCCTCTTTGGACAGCCGGAGCAGATTATCCGGCTGGACGCCCTTGACGACCGCTTCGCCGGCCACGGCGGCGGAGACTTCCGCATGATGGATTCCCTCTGTCAGCTTTTGCAGGGCGGCGACAGCCAGGCTCTGACCTCCATCGACGCCTCCGTGGAAAGCCATGTGATGGCTATGGCAGCAGAGTATTCCCGTCTTCACCGGGGCGAAAGCGTGGAGCTGGATTCGTTTATCCAGGCGGCAAAGTAAATCCCGCCGCCGCTTTCAGCCCGGTTAATCCACCCCTGTCCCGGACATCTCCAATTATGAAAGATGTCATAAAAACAAATGGAAAAAATGTAAAGTATTGCGATTCAAAACCTCCTATAATGAAGTAAGAGGCCCGGCCAAAGCGTAGAGCGTCTATGGCCGGGCCCTTATTATCACAGCATCGTCTGTTTGAATAAAGGAGGATTTCTGTTATGATTCGTGTCGGCGCCGTAAATATTGATACTTCTCATCCCATGGGCTTCGCCGAAGTAATGGAGACGGGAAACCGGGCCCGCTATGTCGGCGTCTATAATGACTCATTCCGGGACGACCGGGAGGTGGAGGGCTTTATCCAGCGCTTCAATCTGGAGAAGCGCTGCGACAGTCTGGAAGAGCTGGCTCAGATGTGCGATATCGGCTTTATTCACGGCTGTAACTGGGACGACCACCTGCGCTGCGCTCTGCCCTTTATCCGGCAGGGAAAGCCCGTCTTTATTGACAAGCCCATCGTCGGCAATTTGTCCGACTGCGAAAAACTCCTTTCCCTTGCGCGGGATGGCGCCGTTATTCTGGGCGCTTCCAGCGCGCGCTACGCCTATGAAATCCAGCAATTTCTGTCAATCCCTGAGGAAGAACGGGGCCAGATCGTACAGGTCTTTGGAACAGCCGGCGTAGACGAATTCAATTACGGGGTACATATCGCCGAGGCCCTGGCCGGAATTATGGGCAGCGGCTTTACATCCGTACGCTTTATGGGCCGCGGTCAGGCCGGCGGAAAATATTCCGAAACCTATTATCTCGAACACACAAGCGGCGCCAGCGCTGTCTTTAACACCTTCACCGGGACCTGGCAGCCTTTCGTCATCACCATTATGACCACAAAGACCACCTACCATTTTCAGATCGACTCCTCCCGGCTCTATGCCGCCCTGGTAGAACAGATCTGCAATTTCATGGAAGGCAAGCCTCACATTCTGGCTGGCTGCGAAGAGCTCACAGAATCCATCCGCGTTATGCTGGCAGCGACGGCCTCCCGGGCAGACAACGGGGCCGCAGTAACCTTGAACGAACTGCGCGCAGACGGCCCTTCTTATGACGGCGCGGCCTTCTGGTCCGAATACGGAGCTGCTTCCGGTCCGATGTACGCCTGTTAAAAAGGATTAAAGAGGATTAAGGAGGACATCCATGAATTTTCAACCGCTGACCGAATACCTGGATACGCTGTCTCAGACGGAAAAGGTTCCCTGTCACAGCTTTGTCCTCTGTCAGGATCACCAGATCCTGTACCGTCATCTGGCGGGAAATGCAGATGCCAAAGGACAGCCGCTCACCGATCGCCATGTGTTCTGGATCTATTCCGGCACCAAAATTCTTACGGCTGTAGCTGTCCTGCGGCTGTGGGAGCGGGGACGGCTCCGTCTGAGCGATCCGGTATCCCGCTATCTGCCGGCATACGGCCGCCTATCCGGCACTCTCAAGATCCACCATCTGCTGACCATGACCGGCGGCCTCTCCTACGATCTGCATACTCCCTCCCTGACCGCCCTGCTTGAGCAAAATCCGGAGAGCACAACGCGCCAGGTGGCTGAGGCGATAGCGGAAGAACCTCTGTGCTTCTCTCCCGGATCTCATTTTCTCTACAGCCTGTCCGCCGACGTGCTGGGGGCAGTCTGTGAGGCTGTCAGCGGTATGGATTTTGCCGATTATCTGGATGAAAATATTTTGATTCCCCTGGGCATGACAAGCTCTTCCATGCATCCCGGAAAATCCTGGTTTTCCCGCATGGCGGATCAGTATATTTACGATCCGGATACCGAAACAGTCCGGCTCCATCCCGACGGTCTGCGCAACTATCTGGTTCTGACGCCTCGCTTCGTATCCGGAGGCGCCGGCCTCATCTCCAATCCGGACGACTATATCCGCTTTGCCGATGCCTTGGCCTGCGGCGGAATCTCCCGCGACGGATACCGTCTTTTGGGAACAGAGGCTTTGCAGCTGCTCTCCCAAAATCATCTGAGCGGACAGGCGCTGCAAGACTATCAGACCTCCCGCCAGACTCCGGAATACGGTTACGGTTTCTGCGTACGCACCCGTCTATATGAGGGAGAAGACGGCATACCGGCCGGAGAATTTGGCTGGGACGGGGCAGCCGGCTTCTATACGGCCATAGACCCGGCGCACCGTATTTCGATGGCCTACGCCCAGCATATCGCCGGGCATACTCCGGCTGTCCGGCGCATTCATCCTTCCCTTTTGCGCCTTGTATATCAATGTATGGAACTCCGCCATCCGGCGAATTAAAAGGAGGTATCCAATGAATCATACACAGCACAAAGCATTAAAATTCAGCGGCGATTTTCCGCCGCTATTCGATCAGGCGATCCGGGAGCTGCAAGAAGATCTGGCTGTCCGCCCCGCCGCCGATGGGGAGGACGGCTACCCTGTCTGCCTGCGGGCCGGAGACTGTTTAGCCGTTCAGGCAGACCCGGCAGGCGCCGTCGTCACTTACAGCCGCCCCGTAGAGTGCTACCGGGGCCTGTCCCTGCTCTGCTCCCATTTTGACCGCCTGCCCTTTGCAATCCGGCAGCCGCGCAGCTTTTCTACCCTGGGCATCATGTTCGACGTTTCCCGCAATGCTGTCCTAAGACCGGAGACGCTGCGCCTCTATCTGCGCAAAATGGCGCTGATGGGCTTTGATCTGGCCATGCTGTACACGGAGGACACTTTTGAACTGCCGGGCTATCCCTATTTCGGCTACCTGCGAGGACGCTACAGCCAGCAGCAGCTGCGCAGCCTCGACGACTATGCCTTTGCCCTGGGCATTGAGCTCTGCCCCTCCATTCAAACGCTGGCTCACCTAAACCGCGCTCTGCACTGGCCCGCCATGGAGCATCTGAAGGACACGGAAGAGGTTCTGATGGTCGGCGACGAAAGAGTCTACGAATTTATCGAAGCAATGCTGCGCGAGGGTTCCCGTCCTTACCGGTCCCGCCGCGTACACATCGGCATGGATGAGGCTCATCTTCTGGGACTGGGCAATTACCTGCGCCGCAATGGCTATCAAAATCCTTTCTCCATTATGCAGGCCCACCTAGAGAGGGTAAATGAAATCCTGCGGCGTCTGGGTCTGGAGGCCATGATGTCCAGCGATATGTATTTCCGCCTGGGCAGTCCCACCGGAGGCTACTATGACAGTCCCGGCATAGACCCGGCCGTAGCCGCCTGCGTACCGCAGGATATTTCCCTGGTGTACTGGGATTATTACCATGAGGATGAGTCCGACTATGACCAGATGTTCGAGATGCATCGGTGCCTGGGCGCTCCCGTCGTCTATTCCGGAGGAATTTGGACCTGGATGGGCCCGGCTCCCCACTATGAGAAAACCATCGCCACCGCCGTCGCCGGCCTTCGCTCGGCCAAAAAAGCCGGTGTCGATTTTGCCCTGGCCACCATGTGGGGAGATAACGGAGCGGAAACCAATCTTTTCACCGGCCTGTACGGCTTGCAGCTCTGGGCTGAATTCAACTACAGCGGCGATTATGATGAGGAAACCGTCCGCCGCCGTTTTGCCGATGTCACAGGTGCAAATCCGGACTTCTTTCTCCATCTGACCGACTTCAATCATCTGCCCGGTATAAAGGACTGGTCTGTACGCCCGGTCAACGCCTCCAAATTCCTGCTGTATCAGGACCCCCTGGTTCCCCTCTTTGAGGCCGACCTAAGCGGCGTGGACGCAGCCTCTCATTATGAACGGCTGGCCGCGCTCTATGGCAGCTATCGTCAGTCCCTCCAGACCGCAGATTCCGGGACGGACTCCAAGGCGGATGCCCCGGCTCCTCCAGCCGAAGGTTCCTTCCTCGGCCTCCTACGTCTGATGCTCGCTTTCTATGAGCAGCTGGCCCTAACCCTGGCCGTAAAATGCCGCTGGCATCAGGAAGCGGGAGCAGCTGTCCGGGCAAATCTGCGCAAGAAAGCACCCTCTCTTGCCGCGCTGGCCAGAAAAACGGCCGAGGAGCTTACTTCCCTGCGGGATATCTGGTTCTCCTTCTGGAACGCCGCCAATAAGCCCTACGGCTTTGAGATACTGGACCTGCGCATCAGCGGTATGGCAGGACGCATGGAAACCGCAGCCCGCGCCATGGAAGACTGGGGATGCGGCCGTATCGAAACCATAGAGCAGCTGGCAGAGACTCCTCTGCCCTACACCGTCCTGTCCGACGGTTCTCTAAAGGGGAGCTATGCCTGGGGAGAAATCGCCTCCTCCTGCAAGCTGGATCTTTAATCATTGAAATGAAATAACAGCCGCCATTTGCAGCGGCGGAAGGGAGATATTATTATGAATCAGACACCTATTACAATGGCTATCTGCGGCTTTGGCAGCCGGGGAAAGGATGCTTACGCATCCTACTCTCATTTTTTCCCGGATCAGATGAAGGTCGTTGCCGTGGCAGATCCGGACCCGGAGAAGAGAAGGGCCGCCCAGGAGGAATACGGCGTCTCCCCGGAGCTGTGCTTCCAGACAGGGGAGGAGCTGCTGGCCCGCCCGCAGCTTGCGGACGTACTGGTTATCGCCACACAAGATTCCCAGCATATCTGCTATGCTGTTCCCGCCCTGCGAAAAGGCTATCATCTGCTGCTGGAAAAACCGATCTCTCCAAGTCTGGCCGAGTGCCTGCAGCTGAAGGAGGAGGCTCACCGGCAGGGACGCATTGTGATGGTCTGTCATGTGCTGCGCTATACCCAGTTCTATCAAAAGGTTTATGATCTGCTGCGCCAGAATGCCATCGGGCGCCTGCAAACGCTGGAGGCCACCGAAAATGTGGCTTACTGGCATTATGCCCACAGCTATGTCCGGGGCAACTGGCGGCGGAGTGAAGAGAGCAGTCCCCTGATCCTGGCCAAATCCTGTCACGACATGGATATTCTGCGCTGGCTGGCCGGAGCGCCCTGCCTGCGCCTGTCCTCTTACGGCAGCCTGGACTGGTTCAAGGCTGAAAATGCTCCCGATCCAAAGGCCACGCGCTGCCTGGACGGGTGCAGCTGCAAGGAGACCTGCCCTTATGACTGCGAGAAAATATACATAACCAATCCCAAAAGCGGCATCCGTTCCATTCATGAGGGCTGGCCCTGCAATGTTCTCGTCAACAATCCCACAGAGGAGAGTCTCTACGAGGCCATGAAAACCGGCCCTTACGGCCGCTGCGTTTACCGCTGCGACAACGATGTGGCCGACCATCAGACTGTCCAGATGGAATTTGAAGGCGGCATCACCGCTGCCTTTGTCCTGTCCGCCTTCACGGAAAACTGCTACCGTACCATCCGCGCCACCGGAAGCGCAGGTGAGCTGGAAGGCAATCTGGAGGAGAATAAGATTTACCTGCGCCTCTTTGGCCAGCCGGAACAGGTTCTGACTCTGGACCCCGTAGACGACCGCTTTGCCGGACACGGCGGAGGAGATTCCCGTATGGTAGCCGCTCTCTGCCAGCTCCTGC
The DNA here is from genome assembly GCA_944381515.1 of uncultured Lachnospiraceae bacterium. Taxonomy (GTDB): domain Bacteria; phylum Bacillota; class Clostridia; order Lachnospirales; family Lachnospiraceae; genus RGIG7193. The sequence continues at coordinate 10,434 of CALWLM010000021.1, forward strand.
GTGAAGGCGGCGATCAGGCTCTCACCTCCGTTGACGAATCGGTGGAAAGCCATGTAATGGCCATGGCCGCCGAATATTCACGGCTTCACCACGGTGAAAATGTAGAGCTTGCCGATTTTATCCGCAAAGCAAATTAAGCCCTCCAATCAAAGAAATATCGTTCATTACGGCAAAAAATTCTTGGTTTGCTGCTTTTGAACGCAGGAAAGGAGCTATTGCGCCATAGATGATAATTCATCTATTTTGCAGCAGCTCCTTCCTTTATCCTGATTCCATTTATTCCGTCTTTATCTTAGCCGTCCTTATCCTAGCCGTCCTTTTCCGGCTTCATTCATCTCAGGCCTCATTCATCCCGGCTTTGTCCCGGCCATCCCTTTTTATTTATAGCCGCAGCCCCCATGAGCGCAAGGCCTCCGGCCAGCGCCAGAATCGCCCAGAATACCGGGCTGTTTACCTCACCAGTTGGCGTCTGCGATCCAGCGGCAGGCGTCTCGCTGCCCGAAGAGGATGAAGATCCCCCGGAAGGAGGCGTCTGCGGCTTGGTCTCTTCCTCTCCGGCAGCTTCCGTCGAATCCTCTGTGCCGCTTGCCGGCACATACTGATCCCGGTAGGAATAGCCGCACCGGCTGCAGAGATGAAGGGTATACCCCTGTTCCGTCTGCGTGGGCGGAACAACCGTCTCCTCATAAATATGCTCATGTACCACGCCGGCCGCCTGAATCTCATCAAACATCACAAAGGCATAGGTCCCGTCCTCGTCCCGATCCGCCAGGGCGAACTCCCAGCAGATATAACGGGCCAACACCGGCGTCTCATCCAGATTTACCACATAATATTTCTTGCTCTGCTCCGACGCGCTTCTGGCCGCACGGGTCAGGGCCTGGTCCGCTGTTGCCGTACCTGCCTCCGTCCAGTTTTCTCCATCTGTGGAAACCAGAAATCTCACCTCGTCCGGAGCAGACACGGAAGCCGGCAAATAATTGAGAAAATCTATGGAAATTCCGGTCAGCTCATATAACTGGCCCAGATCTGCCGTCAGGCGGTAACCGTCATTCCCCCAGCCCTTATTCCATTCGTCCGGATCATAAGCGCCCGTCCAGCCATAGTTGAATCCCACATAGGGACTGCTGTCACGATTGTTATAGGTTCCCGGATAACTGCCGCCGAAAACTCCATCCGTCAGCAGATCGGTCAGCGAATTTACTGTCGCCAGTCCCGTCTCTCCATTGGCGTTTGGCACTCCGACAAACCCGGCTTCCATCTCATTTCCATCTATAGTCAGCAAATTCTCTGTAAGCTCACTGGCATCGGTTCCACCGTTGGCGCTTCGTCCCGACACCATCACTTCACCCAAGGCAGCCCAGTTGTTGCGGCCGTTCTGCAAATACAGATTTTCACTGCGTGCAAAGGTAAAACGCATATAGCGGGTCAGCGTCTCCGAGGGAAGTTCCAGGATAAACGCAGCATCCGTTCCATCGCTGGTATTTCCCGCTGTCATCACATAATCTTCCGCCGCCCCCAGATAGGACCAGCTGGTTCCGTCGGCGGAACAGTAAACATTCACTCTCTCCGGCAGCCCCACGCCGGCCGACATCCATTCATACAGGCTTAAAGCAGCCTTATCCACATAAAACTCCGCCCCCAGATCGACTGTCAGGCTAAATGGATCTTCATAGGAGGCATCGTTCCAGCAATAATATCCTTCGTTCCAGCTTCCGCCCTGCTTTCCATCGATCAGTACCGACAGCTCGTTGGCGTTGCCGGAGACAACCTGTCTGCCGGAAGAATCTGTAAGAGTCAGCTGTACATCCGCAAGCTCTGTCAGCAGATTATTCTCCATCTCCGGTATCTCGGTCTGCCCCGCAGAAGGAGCGCCGGAAATAACAAACTCCTCCACGCCTACCCAAGTTTTCAGAACGCCGCCTTCCGCATAATTAATGATCCGCGCCATCACATAATCGGCTGTCACATTGTCGGACACCGTCAGCCTGTAGGCATCCTCTGCATCTGCCGTGCCGATCAGCTGCCACTCCTGCCCATCCGCCGACACGTAATACTGTACGGCATAAGGCTCATATACTCCGGCGCTCTGCCAGTCATAAAAATACATTTGGAGTGAAGTGATCGCCGATGGCTCGGCAAGCTTTGCCGTAATCTCCGTGGGAGACGGAAAGCTGTTATTATTGAGCTGCAGCACATTGGTACCCCATTGCGCTTGGTCCCCGTAGACTCCATCGCTGAGAAGATACAGCTGGCTGTCCAGCGCAGACGTATCCGCCGCGCTGCGGAACTTTAAAGAGACCTGGGAGGTCTGCAGCAGATTATCTCCATAGACCGGGCTGCCGCTTATATACTGATAGGTCAAATCATAAATATAGCGATAACCGGCATAGGAACCCTGCCCTTCACACAGGCGAGCCAGATCCCAGGTGCCCCAATACCATGCCTGCACGCCCTCCTGATATCCCTTGGAGGCGCCGGTGGTCAGATACTGTATGAAGGTGTCCGTATAACCGGGGGTATTCATCCCCATCCACTCCATCTCCACGCCCAGACCATAAAAATATGAAAAATCAGCCGCCGTTTCCAGACGCGTCTGCCCATAACCGTAGGCGTTGGGCTGCATGATGGCGTAATCGAAGCCATATTTCTCCCAGTCCTTGTATCCCGTTGCCGTATAATAAGGAATCCAGTAGGAATACAGTTTTTCATAACCCTTTTCTTGCGCAATATAATCTACCAGCATGTTATAGAGGGTAACACTGTCTTCGGCCAGAGAATCCTCTACGGGATAGAGAATCTCATTGTAAAAATAAAAACCGCCCAGCGTAATGTTCTTGTAGCCCTTTTCTGCGAACATTTCTGCCGCTTTCTTCATATACCAATAGTATGCGCTGGCCCTGGCCGTCAGCGTCTGATCCACATTCCCGCCGTTGCCCTCCAGCGTAAAATCGCAATGAACCGTCTCCTGCGTAACGCCTGTAATAGACAGTGTCCCATCAGCAGCCTTCGTCACATGTACGGTCTCGTCTGCCGTCCCCCAGCCGGCAAAAGAATGAATGGCAGGATATACGGCAATCTTGACCGGTACCGTATAGGCATCTGCCTCTGCCTGAGAGATAAGCCCCCTGGCTACCATGCTCTCCTTCACCTCAGCCACTGCCTGTTCCAGGGCGTCCATGTTTGTAACCTGTCCATCCGGAGTCTGATAATAATAGATATGATTCAGCCAGTCCTCCCAATCCGCTTTGTCCGCATAATTGGTATCGCTGCCGGAGATTATAAACAGTCCTCCGTCACTGGTATTGGCATGGCCCAGTACCGTAATGCTGTCGTAGAGCCAGTCCTGCGGCTCTCCTTCCGTATCCAGATAAGCCACTGCGGCTTTATATTCATCAACAGTCTTGTAGGTCTCGGTCAGTTCACCATTTACCGTTCCCCAGCCCTGATACGCCAGATATTCGTGATGCACCCCGCCGGACTGAGACAGCGTGGCATAGCTCTCTCTGGAAACCTCCTCTTCCAGCAGATCATCCGGATCAAAGGCGTCCGCATTGTCTGAGGGCGCGGAGGCTCCTCCTGCCAGAATTTCATCGGCGAACACCCACGTTCCCACCGTAAAACGAAGCCGCAGGTAACGGGCGTTGTAATTCAGCCCCGTCAGCCGATAATAAAGATGATTGGGTTCCGTCACTGTCAAATCCGGCAGGTCGGCGGCGTCTGCCTCAGCCTGCGCCTGGGTCACCGTTCCCACATGATAATAATCCGTCCCATTCTCCGACAGATAAAAATCCACGCTGGTCAGCGGATTGATTCCATAATTTCCGCAGACACCGACATGGAGCGCCATCTCCGTCACATGGGAGACCTGGCCTAGGTCAATTGTAATATCCCGGCTGTCGCCCCGGTACATATTCACATACAGGGAGCGCAATCCCGCCGGATCATCCCAGCTTCCGGATACCCAGTCCTCCTCTGCCTTCCGGCCGGAGGCCATCACTCCATCTATCAGTCTGTCCCAGGATGCTTCTTCGATGTCCTTGATATTCCCCTTGCTGGCATCATTATTATAATACGGTGTTTCATCACCAATTATATAGGAAGATACGGACGCATTTTCCGTCAGACTTTGTGCCTCTTCGTCCGCAAAAATGCTCGCCGACAGGGCAGAATGAGCCGGAAGCAGATTGCTCATTTCCGCCAGAGACTCTTCCGCCTCCGCACTGCTCTCGGCCGGGCTGCTCTCCTCCGGCTTTGTCTCCGGACTGCTCTCGGCCGGGCTGCTCTCCTCCGGTTTTGTCTCCGGGCTACTCTCGGCCGAACTGCTCTCCTGCGTCTCTTCCGCACTGCTCTCAGCCGGGCTGCTCTCCCCTGCCAGAGCTGTCGTCATTGTCCCCATAACCATGCACAAAGCCAGCAGCAGGGCGATCCAGCGCCTCCGCGGTTTTTTTCTCTTCATAAAACAACCCTCCATTTACGTTTTACAATACTCCCCAGGTTTTTAAGATATGTACGGCAAGCAAAGCCTGTCCCTTTTCAGTAGGATGAACACCGTCATACAGCAGACTGCTTTCCCGGCAATGCGTGCGAATTACCTCCTCCGTCAAAATTCCCTGCATCGGCAGATACCAGTCTGCATACTTCTGCGCCAGGCGGCACACCGCCAGCCGCTTTGGGTCCAGATCCTCATGCCACTGCCAGCGGTCAGCCGGCTCATGAAGCAGGAACGGTTCGATCATCATAATGCGGCAATTGGGCAGATCCCCTCGGATACGGCCCAGAAGCTGAGCATATCTCGCCTCAAAGATCTCCGCCGACGTCGGATCATTTCGGTCATATCGCCGCCAGGTGTCGTTGACGCCGATCAGAATGCTGATCACATCCGGTCTCAGCGCCAGTACGTCCTCCTCGTAGCGTTCCAATAAATCCCCCACCCGGTTTCCAGATACGCCGCGATTTATAAAGAGGACCTCTTCTCCAAAAAGAGCGCGGTACACTCCGGCCACCCGTGCCGCATAGCCATGCCCCAGGTCCCCTGCATCCTCTTTAACGCGAAACCAGTCTGTAATACTGTCTCCATAAAACAGCACCCGGCTTCCCGGTGCAAACGGTTCTTTCACTATTCTGCACCCCGCCTTTCCTCACTTTAATCCCGACGTTGTCTGAATACCATTCAGGAACGCATTCTGACACAGGAAAAAGATCACGATCAAAGGAAGTGTAAAAATCGTGCTGGCTGCCATCAAAAGCGTCCATTCCGGGTTAGCAGACTGCCGGAACATCTGCAGACCAATAGACAATGTGTATTTTGAACTGGACTGCAAGTACAAAAGGGGACCATTCAGGTCATTCCATCCGGCAATAAATACCAGAACAGCGATGGTTGTCAGAATCGATTTACACATCGGATATACGATATAATACAAAATCTTGATGTCGCTGGCCCCATCGATACGGGCGGCTTCCATGATGCTGCTGGGCAGAGACTTCATAAACTGCCGGATCAGATAGATGTAATAGGCGCTTCCAAAAAAGCTGGGCAGAATCAGAGGAACAAAGGTATCCACCAATCCCAGCCTGGACCAGATCGTATACATGGGGATCTGTGTGACCTGCCAGGGAATCATCATCGTCGCCAAAATCACGGGAAAGATGTATTTCGGACCCTTCCACGGAATTTTCGTCAGCGAATAGGCCACCATAGGGCAGGAGAACAGAACGCCAATTACCGGACAGATCGACAATATCAGGGTGTTTTTGATGTATTTCAGCAAATCCATTCGCTCGAATACCCTGACAAAATTGTCCCATACAACCGGATTGGGAACCCACTGCGGGGGAACCGAAAACACATAGGCTTCGGATTTCAGAGCCGTGCAGACCATCCAGTACAGCGGAAGGAGGAAAATAAAACTGCAAAACAACAGCATGACTATTCCAAACCCGTGTGAAACCCGGCCATGGAGTCTGCGCCGGCTGTAATAATTCCTTTTTACCGTAGCTGCTTTACTCATTTTCCTACCTCCTCACTCCACATCGTAGTTGACCATGCGCTTGGATATCCGCAGCATCAGGGCCGTAGCCAGCATAATGATGACGAACAGCAAAATAGCCATGGCGCAGGCATAACCCATTTTATAAAACAGGAATGACTGCCGGTACAGATACAGACAGTAAAACAGCATGGAATTGCTGGGGCCTCCGCCTACGGCTCCCGCCGTATCCGTAAGACTGGCAAATACATAGGCTTGGCTGAAATACTGGAACCGGGAAATCATTCCCATCAAAAGGTTAAATTCCACCGTGGGAGATATATAGGGCAGAGTAATGCGGAAAAATTTGGTCAGACCGCCGGCTCCATCCATCTCAGCTGCCTCATACAGAGAGGCCGGAACGGACCTGAGCGCCGCCAGGAAAATTATCATGGCGCTGCCGCAGCGCCAGGTATCCATGATAATCAAAGATACCTTGGTCCATTTGGGATCGTTAAGCCAGTACGGCCCATCTATGCCGAACAGATTGAGAATCTGATTAATCAATCCGTAGTTTCCGTTCAACACCCACATAAACAGCATGGCGCTGGCCACCACCGGCACCAGCGTCGGCAGATAAAAAATAGTACGGAACACCGGCAGGCCAAACACCTTCTTCTGATTCAGCAAAAGAGCCAGGCAAAGGGCGACGATCAGTTCCGCAGGCGTTCCAATAATCACCATGTAAAGTGTATTTCTCAGAGAAAGCCAAACATAGGAGTCCTGAAACATGTCGATATAATTTTTCAGTCCCACCCATGTCGGTGAAGTGAACAGATTGTAGTCCGTAAAGCTGTAATAAAATGCCAAAAGAATCGGAATCGTGGTAAAACAGATAAAACCGATCAGCCAGGGGGATGCAAACAACATACCGGTGCGGAAAAATTTCCGTTCTCTTTTGGTAGCAGAAATTGTTTTTGCAGATTTTACAATAGCCTTTTCTTTCTTGTTATGCCTCATATTTTCCCTTCCATCTACAAAAGTACAGGGAGAACCACCTGTAGCAGCTCTCCCTGCGGGGCGAAATGTCACATGAAACGTTTACTGTGCTGCTGCTTCAACCTCAGCCTGCACATTGGCAACCGCTGTATCCAGATCTAATTCGCCTGACAGATACTGAGACATGTGAGTAGAGATAGCTGCCAGATACTCCGACACATAACCACTCATCGGGAAGGACTGAAGCTCAACCGTCATCAGCGTATTAGCGGCATCCTTTACCACCTGCGGCACATCCATCGCTGCCAGAGCTTCCAGGGAGCTGTAGCGAGGCATATAGAATCCCATATTGCCGGTGCCCTCAGCCAGGTAAGCCATGGACTCGGCGGAGCTCAGATAAGAAAGAACCTCCCAGGCAGCATCCGCATGAGCCGTCTTGGCATTGATCTCATAAACGCCGGCAGTCAGCATGGAATTGCCGGGAACTGCGGCAAAGGCCCAGTCGGTGCCGTACTCATAACCGGCCTCTGCACCATTGGCCAGAAGATCGCCCAGACCGCTGTCTGCCTGGAAGCGCATAGCGCACGCACCGGACAGAACGGGATCGGTGGCCGTAGCACGGGTGGAGTACCAGTCAGAGCCCCATGCAGAGACTGCGGTGTATCCGCCCTGATAATCAATAAGTTCCTTCTGAAGGGAGTACGCCTCACGGATACCCTCGTTATCAAAAGCCGGATTGCCTTCCGCATCCTCCCACTGTGCCTCTACCATTGCCGGCCACAGCACATCGTCCTGCCAGGGGAAGATCGGGGACAGGCCCATCTGCGTGGTGCCGCCCACATCATAGCAGTCCTTTGCGCACTGGATCAGATCTTCAACCGTGGTAGGGAATTCCGACCAGCCGGCTGTCTCCAGTACAGAAGGATTATACAGAACATAAGTCGTGGAAGCAGACAGAGGAATGGAGTAAATGCTGTCGCCCACCTTGCACAGTTCCCAGACGGCGTCCAGAATATCATCCTTCTCAAAGCTCTCGTCGTTTTCCACATAGGAGGTCAGATCAAGGATAGCTCCGTTAGCTGCCAGAGGGGAAGCATACTGCCAGTACATCTGGAAAATATCCGGCGTTCCCTCGGAAGCGATGGCTGTCACGATGTTGTCGTAGGTCTTGCCCAGTGTAACCTCGATCTGAATATCGTCGTGGGTGGCATTGAACTCCTCCGCCAGTTTCAGCAGGCGGGGACCCTGTGTGGTCTCATCCTCATCCTCTGCATACATGGACCAGACGGTAACGGTGGTCACCTCGCCGGTGCTTCCTTCTGTCTGCGTGTCGTCTCCCGCGGCCTCTGTCGCTGCCGTCCCGCCGCCTGCGGCCGCCGTTGTCTCAGTGCTGTCGCCGCTGCATCCGGCCAATGATAACACCATAGCCAGAGCCGCAATCAATGCTACTAATCTCTTCATTTCTTATCCTCCTTTTTTATTTCATACATGCATCCACCATCGTTATGCACATATTTATCTGCTTTGTGCCTTTATTTTAATCCTTTTTCTAAATTAGTTCTTTACATATTGTACAGAATCTTTTGTCTTTTTTTCCGTTTCTTTGTGAAAAACACCCCAGCGTCTTCCATTATCCCATATGTTTATCGTCAAAATGATAACAGACAGTGATTTTAGTTTTTGCTTGCCTTTGCCTCACAAATGTGATATCGTGGATGGAAAATCCCAGATATCCACTCTTCAGGAAGGAGATTCTCGACATGAAAAAAAAGAATTACAGCCAGCTCAATTATGAGCAGGAACTTGCCAGAAAGGAACGGGCAGAAAAAAAAGCGGCAAAAGCGGGAAAAAGTGAGCTGCCGGAAAAAGAACCGCCCTACGGTTTCTGGCGCTGCGTTCTTCTGCCAAACATTCCCAATCTTCTCTTAAACAATCTGTGGTTCGTCCTGTTCAGTCTTCCTGCCCTGTTCTGCCTCGGAGCCTTCCTGATGGTGGGGGGACTTATTTTCATCCTCGGACTTCTCCTGTCCATGGCGCTCGTGGGACCGGCCATGGCCTCGCTGTATCACCGCTGTTATGAATACACGCGGCAGGTTCCCAAGCTGGTACGCGAGCCTTTTATGACCTTCTTTCGCCGTGAATTCCGCCAGGGCGCGGCCTGCGGGCTGGTGCTGGGCATTCTCTGGATTCTTCTCGCCTTTTACAGCCTGGTTGGCCAGAGCCAGACGGAGACGCAGCCGGCAGTCTACTACACGATTGTTTTCTTATGCCTCTTTCTCGTCAGCTATTATACCATAACCGTTATGGCACAGGTATCACAATTTGATCTTCCTACAAAAGCGATTCTGAAAAACGGCGTAATCCTCCTGGCTGCCTGCGGCTGGCGCGGCGTCGTTCCCGCCCTCCTCCAGACGGCCTACGTCCTCATTGCCGTTGCCTGGCCCTCCACCGGCCTGCTCTTATTTTTCCTGGCTGTACCCGGTATAATTTTTGCCGCAGCCACTCATCTTTTGTGGCCCAGGCTCAGTCAGATTCTCCTTACCTCCCAGGAATGAACTTTTGCACGATCCTTCTTCCCACTTTCTTTGCAATTTATCTTTGTGCAAATTGCAAATTGTTTTGAAAATATGCCAAAGAAGCTTCCGAAAAACCGTGCTATACTACTGGAAAAGCAGCGGACAAAAAACCGTCTCGCCTGCCAAATGCACACAAGTTTGAGGAAAGGATCGTGAATTTATGAAAATTGCCATGCTCTTGGATCAACAGATCCGTCCACAGGTGATGGACGAGGAAACCTGCCGCCTCTTTCAGTCGGCCGGAACGGTAGTGTGGAATCAGACCACAGAAAATGACCCGGAAAATGCGCGCAGGCTGCTGGAGGGCGCGGATATCGCAGTGACCAGCTGGGGAAGTCCGGCTCTTACCGCCGAGCTTCTGGATACCGCCCCCGATCTGAAACTGGTGCTGCATGCGGCCGGCAGCGTAAAATCTGTGGCCACAGACGAAATGTACCGGAGGGGAATCCAGATCGTCTCCTCCGCCTGCGTTCTCAGCAGCGGCGTATCGGAAACAGCCCTGGGGCTCACCATCGCCGCCTGCAAGAATTTCTTTGCTCTCAATCAGGAAATCCGACAGGGCGGATGGTCCCACACAGGCATAACCGACCTGTACAACATTACCGTCGGCATTGTCAGCATGGGGATTGCCGGGAGCCATTTTGCAGAGCTTCTGCAAAACTTCTCCGTCCATGTTATCGCCTATGATCCTTATGTCTCGCAGGAACAGATGGCCGCTCTGGGCGCAGAAAAAGTAAGCTTCGAGGAGCTGCTGCGCCGAAGCGACGTGGTAAGCCTTCATGCCCCCACCGGCGACGCCACCTACCACATGATCAATCAAGAGACTCTCAGCCAGATGAAAGACGGCGCCATTCTGATCAATACGGCCCGCGGTTCCCTTATCGACGAGGCCGCCCTCATCAGCGCCCTGCAAAACGGCAAGCTTAAAGCCGCCTGTCTGGACGTCACCGACCCGGAGCCCCCGGCACAGGACAGCCCGCTGCGCTCTCTGCCCAACTGCATCCTGACTCCTCATCTGGCCGGTCAGGCCGGCAACGGACTGTGCAAGATCGGAATGCACTGCTATGAGCAGATGCAGCATTTTCTGGCCGGCGTCCCTATGACGGGACAGGTCAGTCAGGCAATGCTCAGCCGAATTGCCTGAGAGGAGAGGGACGATGAGCCATATTGTTCTTACACGAAACGCCATGCGAAGGGAGCCCCTCAAACGTCCCTTCGGCTTTAAGGGAGGGGCTTTGAGCCAGCTGTGGCAGACTGCCTGCCTGATCGAGGATGACGAAGGAACACGCGGTCTGGGGCTGGGCGTACAGAGCGTGCTGTGGAGCGACGCTACTCTGTCGGCTCAGCTGGGCCAGGAGAAGGGCAACCGGCTGATGTTCTCCCTGACCCAATATGCCCTCTCCCTCCTAAAAGGGCGGGAGCTTTGCCGGCCCGACCTCATGACCGGCCAGCTGATCCCGGCCGTATGGGATTATGGCAGGAGCCATGGTTTTCCCTCCATGCGTCTGACCTTTGTACTTAACGCGCTGACGCCGGTGGACTGGGCGCTGTGGCAGCTCTACGCCAGAAAGACCGGCTGCCTGCACTTTGAGAGGCTCGTTTCGCCTCTGACCCAAAGTCTCAGCGCCAGGCAGCAGATTCTGGGAAATATTCCGCTGATTTCCTACGATACCACCGAGGAGGAGATTCGCGCTCTGGCAGACCAGGGTATCTTTCTGTACAAGATCAAGATCGGTTCCGCTCCGGCAGGGCCAGCGGACCTGGACGCCATGCTGCGGTGGGATATTGCCAGACTGAAGCAGGTTCACAGCCTGGTCGGAGACCGTGTCACCCCTTACACCGACTGCGGATACCCCCTCTATTATCTGGATGCCAACGGGCGCTACGACACCATTGACCGGATAATGGCTCTCCTCGACGCCCTGGACCACGATGGCATCCTGGAGCGCGTCCTCCTTCTGGAGGAGCCTGTGCCGGAGGAGCATCTCCAGGATGTCTCCCGTCTTCCGGTACGGGTAGCCGGAGATGAAAGCGCCCACAGCCATACCGACGCCATCCATCTGATGGACGACTATGGTTACAGCGCCATAGCCTTAAAGCCTATTGCCAAGACCCTCTCCATAACCCTGCAGATCTGCGAGGAAGCAGCCAAAAGACAGATTCCCTGTTTCTGCGCCGACCTGACGGTAAATCCGGCCATGGTGGAATACAGCAAAAATATCGCCGCCCGCCTGTCTCCCCTGCCCGGTCTGAAAGCCGGCGTACTGGAAAGCAACGGGGCGCAGAATTACCAGAACTGGGAAGAAATGAAGAAATTAAATCCGGCCCAGGGATACCCCTGGGCCGAAGCCGATAACAGTCTGTATCATTTGGACGACAGCTACTATGCCTGCGACGGCGGTATCTGGCTGCCCTATACAGAATATGAAAGCTGGCTGTCCTGATTTTCAGCCTAGACAAGCAGTGAGGAGCTGTCCTGGTCCAGATACAGTACTGCCCCCGGATGGCGGCGCAGCACAGAGGCCGGACAGCTCTCGTTCACCGGCCCCATACAGGCCTCCCGTACCGCCTGCGCCTTGGACGCAGCCGGCACGACGCAGAACATATACCGAGCCGCGCACAGAGCCGGTATCGTCAGGGTCACCGCGTGGGTCGGCACCTGATCGAGCCTTTCAAAGCAGCCGTCATGCACCTGCTGCATGCGGCACACCGAATCAAGCTCCACCACCTTCACCAGCCTGCCATCTGCAAAGTCGGCAACCGGCGGATCGTTAAAGGCGATATGTCCGTTTTCGCCGATTCCCAGACAGACAATGTCCACAGGATAGCGCCGCAGCAAATTGCTGTAATTTTCGCAGATCTCCTCCGGCGTCTTGCCGGCATCCCGCAGATAGTATCGTTCTCTCATATCCACCCGCTCAAACAAGGCTCTGTCCAGAAAATTGCCGAAGCACTGGCTGGCCTCCCGGTCCAGCCCGCAGTATTCATCCATGTGAAAAGCGCGGACTCTGTTCCAGGGAATGTCCGGATTGCTCCTAAGCGCCTCCAGCATTTCATTCTGCGAGGGAGCGGCGGCAAAAATCATATTGCAATCTTCCTTTTCCTCCAGAATCCGGCTAATTGAAGCAGCAGCGTCCGCCGCAGCCGCCCGTCCCATCTCCAGACGGCTGTCATAGATCTGCACCCTCAGCTGATCATACTTTTCCTCTCTCATTTTTCCTCCTGTCCCGGTACGCTTCATTCTCCCAGCGCACCTTCCCATCTGTCAATACCATGCAAATGTTGATATCCTCATCAAAAAGAATCAGATCCGCCGCCCGGCCGCTTGCCACCCGTCCCGTAACTTTGTCCAGTCCCATAATACGGGCCGGCGTCTCCGTCAGCATCTTCACCGTATCTGCAAGGGTCGCCCCGCCCAGACGCATCATCGTGCGCGCCAGCCGGTCCGTGGTGCATATACTTCCCGCAAAAGCCTTACGGTCCGGCATTTTGGCCACGCCATCCTCCACAATGACTCTCTGCCCCTTGGACAGGCTTCCCAGTATACTCTCCCCTTCCCTCTGTCCAGCCGCACGCATGGCGTCCGTCACCAGCGCCAGCCGGTCCGGCCCGATGAAGCGATAGGCCATCTGCAAAAGCTCCGGCGGAAGATGACAGCCGTCGGCAATCACCTCACTGGTCAGCTCCGGCAGCACATAGGCGCTCTCCACTATGCCGCCGCGGCGAAAGCCTCCCTGCCTGGTTACAGTGGACATGGCAGAGTACAAATGGGTGACATGCGTAAAGCCGTGCCCCATCGCTTCTTTGACCTGTGCATAGACGGCGTCGCTGTGGCCGATGGATCCCAGCACCCCATGGTTTTGCAGATAGTCTCCCATGGCCAGGGCGCCCGGAAGCTCCGGCGCCACAGTCCAGCGCAGGATTCCCGGACACAGCTCGATCAGCTCCTCATACTCCTCCGGCACGGGCCCCCGTATGTAAGCCGGGTCCTGCGCCCCGCTCTGCGCGGGAGCCAGATAAGGCCCCTCCATATGCAGGCCCAGCAGTCTGGCCCCATCTCCCAGCTGGTCCCTGCACGCATTGTACATTCTGGCAGCCCCAAGCATCTCCTCCATTGTGGCTGCCAGCGTCGTCGCCACGATTCCGGTGGTTCCATGCCGCAGATGCAGCCGGCGCACGCCGTCCCACGCCTCCCGCGTTCCGTCCATAAAGTCATGTCCGCCTCCTCCGTGGACATGAATGTCAATGAATCCATGGGAGAGATACAGCCCGGAGGCGTCGATCTCTTCTTCAGCAGCCCAGCCTTTGCCGGGCGGCAGCAGATTTGAAACCTTCCCGTCCTGAATAAACAGGTCGCAGCAGGTAATTCTGCCGTCCTGTACCAGCCTGGCATTCCGTATAACGGTATTCATATAATTTCCACCCCCGCCTTCCATACCTGATCTATTTTTTGCTCCGGCCTCAAACCGAAATGCCGGCCTGGGTCAGCAATTCCTTCAATGCCTCCGCGCTCTCCGCCGTCGCTTCCCAGCCTCCGGCGGTAAAGCCCGCTCCCTGGGGACGGCGCAGCTGTTCCTCCGACAATTCGGCGTTTTTGCGGTAATGAGTTTCCAGAGAGAGCCAGCCGTCGTATCCGTCAGCCCGCAGCCTTGCAAAAAGCGCCGGATAATCCACCAGCCCTGTCCCCACCTTCACGCACTCCGGCTTTCCGTCCTGCAATATGGCGTCTTTGATATGAATATGGCCCAGATAAGGAGCTATGGCCTCATAGCCTTCCGGATAGGGCCTCTCCCCCAGCGGATCATAGATATCGTTTCCGGGATCGTAGATTGCTCCGAACAGATTCCCATCCAGCAGACCCAGCAGGCCTGCCAGCGCTCCATGGTTGGTGGTATTGACGCTGGGATCTGCCTCCAGTAACAGTCTCTTGCCCCACTGCCGCAAAATCCTGGCCGGCTCTTCATAAAAGGGCGCCAGCTGTCCGGCGGGAGCGCAGCCGCCCTCCTGCCAGAAAGAAAAGCCTCGTATCACCGGGCACTCCAAAATATCCGCCGCAGCGCACAGCCGTTTCAGCTTTTCCCATTCCTCCCGCACCGCTTTCTCATCCAGCCGGCTGCACTTATAAAAAGAGCCTGCAATACTGCACGCGCAGAGTCCCTCCCCGTCCAGCCGCCGCTTCATCTCAAGCAGGGTCTCTTTCTCTAGCTGGTCCACCGCCAGATTCTCAATGCTGCGAAGCTCCAGCCCCTGCAATCCATATTTTCCGGCAAAGGCCACCGCCTCCTCAAAGCTCTGGGTGGCCTCGTCGGTTATAAAACTCAGTCTCATATATATTCCTGCCTTTTGATAATACAGGCATCAAAGAATATTTAGCCTGCCATCATGCAAACTTAATAATCTTTCCCGTCCTGGTAGATTCATAGATGGAGCAGATCACCTGCACCGCCTTATCCGCCTTCCACGGCGGAATAATCGGCTCCCTGTCTTCCTTTACAGCCTGGGCGATATCCCGAAGCAGGCAGATATGCCCGTAAATACCGATATCCACAGCGCTCTTGGCTCCGCCTACCCTCTCGCCCAGCTCCGGACAGGGGGGCGCGTCCTGCTCGTCAATAAAGCTCCACTGGCGGATTCCTTCATCGTCAAAGACAATGCTGCCCTTTTCTCCATGTATGGCAAAGGTGGTGGAAAAGCCGGGATAAGCGGTGGTGGCTCCTTCGATCACACACAGGGTCCCCTTCTTCATCCGCAGCACGGCCGCCGCCGTATCCTCCACCGGAATCTGACGGGACAGTGTATCCGCTCTTCCATAGAGGGTGTCGATTTCATCATCCAGCATCCAGAGAATCAGGTCCACTCCATGGACGCCCTGATTCATCAGAGCTCCGCCGCCGTCCAGTTCCCAGGTCCCGCGCCAGCCGGCGCTGTCGTAATAGGCCTGATCCCTGTAATATTTCAGCTGTGCTTCCGCCAGACAGATCCGCCCCAGCCGGCCCGAGGCTATGATATCGCGCACAGCGATCGCCACCGGCATCATTCGCCGCTGGAAGATGCACTGCATCTTGGTATGGTTCTTCTTCACCGTCTCGATGATCGAAGCGATCTTCTCCGGCGTAATCTCCATAGGCTTTTCGCAGACGATAGCCTTGCCTGCCTCCGACGCGGCAATGCAGATTTCCCCGTGGATTCCGCTGGGCACGCAGACGCAGACGATATCTACCTGCGGATCTGCAAGAACCTCGCGATAGTCGTAATAGACCCTGGGCACATTGTGGTCCTTGGCATACTGGTCGGCCTTCTCCCGGATAATGTCACAGCAGGCATAAAGGCGGCAGTCCTCCTCTGCCAACGCCTCCAGCGCCTTTGCATGTGTAAATGCAATTACTCCGCAGCCAATCACCGCAAAATTCATTTCTCTTCCTCCTGTGAAAAATGGCACTGTGAATAAGGTTTTTAAAAGGTGTAAAAACGGTTCCCCGAATTTCTCATCCGGTATTCCAGAGGGGAACAGTGTTCCTTTTCTTTGAAAAAGCGGCTGAAATAATGAATGGTCTGAAAGCCCACCAGCTCGGATATCTCCGATATACTGATATTGGTCTCTACCAGAAGCTCTTTGGCTTTTGCCAGCCGCAGCTGAATAATATAGCGCAGCGGCGTCGTCCCGTAGGTCTTCTTGAATGCCTGCGTCAAAGAGGTCTTGTTGCTGCGGGCCACCTGAGAAAGGGTGTCCAGGGTAATATTGTGGATATAGTTTTCCTGTATGTAGCTCTCCACTCCCGCAATATCAATATTTCCCCGCTGCGCCGCCGCGCCGCTTTCCGGCTCCGGCAGAGCGGACAAAGCCTGCCTCTCCTGCGTCTGCGTCCGCAGAATCATCAGCAAAATCATCCACAGATAGCAGGAGATGGTCCACATATAAAAGGGCAGCTTTTTCTCGCTCTCCGCCATTATCCGGTTAAAATAATATTTGGCGGTCTGCACATCCTCCAGATGCTTTTGTACCGGCAGCTCCCAGAGCTTTTGGAACAGTCCCGCCTCGTTTACGTCAAATTTAACGTCGTAGAGCCGCAGAGTCCCCTTCTTTTCCTCCCGGGGCCGAATCCCATGAAAGGTCTGGGGACGAAACAGGAGGACGTCTCCGGCCCCCGCCTCCAGAGTTTCCTCCCCCGCCTGTACGATGGCCTCTCCCTCCGATACCACCACCAGCTGAAAAAAGGTATGCTCATGAAGCTTGTTTTCCCAATCCTGCGAATACTTTCCGCACCATAAGATATCATATCCGTTCAAAGACAACACTCCTTCGGCTCTTTATAAACAGCTTACAGCCTTATTATGAGACATGAAGACAGATAAAAAAAGGAATATCGTCCACAAAACCTGTCATTTATGCTAAAATAGTCCTGTCTCGTGCAGACAGCATTAAGGATAGACTCAGACAGAATCAGCAGGAGGATTGACAATGGATTACAGACAGGCTCCCACATTTATGGAAAAAGCACAGATGTTTGACAAATGCGATTTCTGCAAAATTTTTGAAGCCACGGACAAACACCCCACAGGGCATATTCCCCACTATCACGATTATACGCAGATCTGGTATGTCCGCCGGGGCTGCTGTGAGCATTGGCTGGAGGGGAAAAAATATGAAATGGCCAGAGGAAACGTATTTGTTCTGCCCCCTTCCCTGGCACATATGACCCAGTTTCAAAAGGATTCCGCCATCATTTGCTGCGAATTCGATTTAAATCAGCTTTTTGGCGAACAAAAAGGAGCAGACACCCCTTCCATATCGCTTCCGGTGCAATCTGCTCTGAATATTATTTCTTTTAATCTTTTCTTTTCACAGAACGACAAGGTAAAGTCCAATTTCGTCCTCTCTCCCATGGCGGAGCAGGAAGTAGGCGCACGGATGAAAACGCTCCTCCGCGAATACGAAGAGGAGCGGGTATACTATCAGGAATTTCTGCGGGTGGAGATCCAGGGGCTTTTGCTGCTCCTTGCCCGGGAATTTCATCAATCGCCCATCCATGACGCCTCGGTGGAGATCTATAATCAAAATAAGGCAATGATGGAAAAGGCTATCGAATATATTGACGAACATTATGCAGAACAGCTGACCCTGGAACAGGTCTGCCGCCTGTCCACCCTGTCCAAGACCTATTTCTGCTACCTGTTCAAGCTGATGACCCAGCAGACCTTTGTGGAGTATATGCTGAATCTGCGCATTCGCCATGCCTCGGCGCTTTTGGAGAACAGTTCTCTGTCCATCACCACCATCGGAGGCATGGTGGGTTTTAACGACTCCACCCACTTTTCCCGAACCTTTCATCGTCTGGTGGGCATGTCGCCCCGCAGCTACCGCTCGCTGAAACGAGGTTCCGGCGCAGAGGACAGCTCCACCGGCAGTCCTAAAGAGGCGGAGCGGTAGGCTCCCAGCACCAGCTCCACAGCCTTCCTGCCCTCCCGGCCGTCCACTAGAAGGGGCGTCCCGTCAAGAATGGAAGAGACCAGATCCGCCACCTGGCATATATGCCCCTGCGTATCAAGCTCTGCGGCGTTTCGGTGGGAGGCTCCGGCCTTTTGCTCCTCTGTTTTCGGCTGCTTGGCCGGTGCGCTTCCGCCATCCTCCATTTCCAGCCGGACGATCCGGTCTTCCTCCAGGGTCAGAGTACCCTTATCGCCGCACAGCTCTATCCTTCTGGGATAACCGGGATATACGCTGGTAGCTGCCTCGATCACCCCCAGAGCGCCGTTTTCAAACTGCAAAACGGCGCTCAGCGTGTCTTCGGTCTCAATCCGGCGGCTCAGCGTAGCCGAACAGGCATACACGCTTGACACCGGACCGGCAATGTATTGAACCAGGTCGACGCCGTGTATTCCCTGATTCATCAGGGCCCCGCCACCGTCCATATCCCAGGTTCCGCGCCAGGGGCTGGCGTCGTAGTATTCCTGGCTCCGATAATACTTCATATAAAGCCCCACGCTGACCAGCCGCCCCAGAGCGCCCTCGCCCACCAGCCGCTTTGCCCGGGCCACATCCGGCGAGAAGCGCAGCTGACTGACCACGCAGACCTTTCGGTTGTATTTCTCTCCCGCCTCAATAAGACGGTCGCAGTCGTCCAGCGTGAGGGCCATGGGCTTTTCGATCAGCACATGCTTTCCGTGCTCCAGCGCCTCCAGGGCAATCCGGGCATGCAGGCCGCTGGGAACGCAGATCGACACGGCCGATACTTGCTCATCCTCCCATATCTCCCGAAACGAAGAATAGCACCTCGTTCCGGTTTCCGCCGCCATCCGGCCGGCAGAAGCATAATCCTCAGCATAAACGCCTACTAACCGGGCCCTCTCCACCGCCCGAACGGCCGCCGCATGATAACGGGAAATCATCCCGCAGCCAATGATCGCAAATCCAACTTTCATATGCCCCTCACACTTCCTTTCCGCTTATCTCTGTATCCGTTATCGCTGCACCCGTCCGGAAGCGTCTCCCCCAGCCAGGGCGCGTACCTCCGCCTCCGATACCATATTGAAGTCTCCTTCGACGGAATGCTTCAGGCAGGAGGCCGCCACGGCAAACTCCAGCGCCCCCTGAGGACTCTCCCCGTTTAACAAGGCGGCGATCAGGCCGGCGGCAAAGCTGTCTCCCCCGCCCACACGGTCGACAATATGCACGCCGTATTTCTTGCTGAAACAACTCTCCTTCCCGCTGCGAAGCATGGCCGACCAGTTGTTGTCGCTGGCCGACAGAGATTCTCGCAGGGTGATTGCCACCTGGCGAAATCCAAAGCGTTCCTCCAGCTGCCTGGCCACATCCTCATAACCGGCCCGGCTCACCGTCCCTGCCGTCACATCCGTGCCGGCCGCCCGGATGCCGAAGACATCCGCCGCATCCTCCTCATTGGCAATGCAGACGTCCACATACCGGCACAGTTCTCCCATGACCTGCTCCGCCTTTTCACGGCTCCACAGCTTCTTGCGGTAATTGAGGTCACAGGAAACGGTGATTCCCATCTCCTTGGCCGTCCGGCAGGCTTCCAGGCAGATATCTGCCGGCCCGTCTCCCAGCGCCGGCGTGATACCGGTGAAATGAAACCAGTCCGCCCCTTTCAGGATTTCCTTCCAGTCAAAATCCTCCGGCGAGGACTCTGCAAAGGAAGAGCCCGCTCTGTCATAGATAACCTTGGAGGGGCGCTGGGAGGCTCCCTTTTCCAGATAATAAATCCCCAGCCGGTTTCCGCCCCGCGCGATATAAGAAGTGTCCACCCCGAAGCGGCGCAGCGAATTGAGGGCCGCCTGACCGATCTCATGGGCAGGGAGTTTTGTCACAAAAGCGGCGTCCAGACCAAAATTGGCCAGGGATACGGCCACATTGGCCTCCCCTCCTCCATAGGTTGCCCCCAGACGGTCCGCCTGTACAAAACGGTAATATCCCTCCGGCGCCAGCCGCAGCATAATCTCGCCAAACGTCACCACTCTTCCCTTCATCCTGCGCTCCTTTCTGCTCTCGTTCCCCGGCACCTTGCCACAAGCTGCACGGCCTCCCGGGTCAACTGGCGAATCCTGTCAAAATCGCCTGCCGCAATTAAATCTCCTTTTACCATCCAGCTGCCGCCGCAGGCCAGCACCCGGTCAAAGGCCAGATACTCCTCCACGTTGCCCGCATGGATTCCGCCGGTGGGCATAAAGCGCACATCCCGGTACGGGGCGGCCAGAGCCCGGATAAAACGGATTCCGCCGGCAGCCTCCGCCGGGAAAAACTTCACCGTCCGAAGCCCCCGCTCCATGGCCTGCTCGATCTCCCCCGGCGTCATGCAGCCCGGAATCATGGGATAGTTCTGTCCCAGGCAGTAATCCAGCAGCTTTACATTAAGGCCGGGACTCACCAGAAAGGCCGCTCCCGCCTCCATGGCCTGATCCGCCTGCCGGGGCGTGAGGACGGTTCCGGCTCCCACCAGCATATGAGGAAACTCCCTTTTCAGGACAGCGATCGCCTCCGCCGCAGCCTCCGTGCGAAAGGTCACCTCCGCACAGGGCAGGCCGCCATCGCAGAGAGCCTCTCCCAGCCGGGGAGCGTCCTCTGCCCGGTCGATCACCACCACCGGTACAATCCCGATTGTTCCAATTCTATCCAAAATCTCATTCATGGCATCCATGTACATTCTCCCTTCCCCCTGCCGTCTCCTCCAGAGAAAACCCGAAATATCGAACGGCATTGTTATAGCAGATATCCTGCACCAGTCTGCCCAGATACGCCTCATCCCCCGGACACTCGCCCGCTTCGGCCCACTGACCGATCAGGCCGCAGAGCAGCCTGCGGAAATACTCATGGCGCACGTAGGAGAGAAAGCTGCGGGAATCCGTCAGCATTCCGATGAAGTTCCCCAAAAGCCCCTGGCTGGCCAGCCCGGTCAGATGATCCCTTATCCCCCGGATATGATCGTTAAACCACCAGGCGCTTCCATGCTGGATGGAGGCCTCCCCCTGAAAGCTGCCGATCACGCTGTCAATCCCGGCATTCTCTCCGGGCAGCAGGCTGTACAGCACCAGCTTGCCAAGGGCGCCTGACTGGCTAATCCTATCCAGAAGCTGCGCCAGCTCATGGTTCTGCGTTCCCGATCCCATGCAGTCAAAGCCCGTATCCGCGCCCAAAAGACGGCTCCGTCTGCTGTCCGCTCCTCGCAGGCAGCCGTAATGCAGCTGCATAACCCAGCCTCTGCGGACGCAGATATCGCTCAAAAGCAGGATAAAGGCCGACTGAATCTTTTCCCGATCACCGGGCAATAGCCCTCCTCCGGCCGATACCCGGGCAAATATTTTTTCCAGCTCCTCCTCGCCGGCCGGTACAAAGCAGGCGCGGTCTACACTCAGGTCGGCCGTGCGGCAGCCGGCCCGGTCAAAATAGTCCGCCCGCTTCTCCAAGGCCCTTTTCAGGGCGGCGAAACTGTCGATCTTACTCTCGGCCGCCTCGCCCAGACGCAGCAGATAAGAGGCAAAGTCTTCCTTCTCCCAGCTCATGGCTGCATCGGGCCGAAAGGCCGGCAGCACCTGTACCGAAAAGCTCTCGTCCTCCCGGATCAGCCTGTGCCAGCGCAGATCGTCCGCCGGATCGTCCGTGGTACATAACAGGGTAACGCCAGAGCGGCTTATCAGGCTTCGGGCGCTGATCTGCTGCTGTTCCAGCTTTTCGCTGCACAGCCGCCAGACCTCTCCGGCCGTATGACGGTTCAATATTCCGTCATAGCCAAAATACCGGCGCAGCTCCAGATGACTCCAGTGATAGAGCGGATTGCCCACCGCCCGCTCCAGCGTCCCGGCCCACTGCGCAAACTTTTCCTCTCCCGGCGCGTCTCCTGTGATAAAACGCTCCTCCACTCCGGCCGCCCGCATCAGCCGCCATTTGTAGTGGTCTCCCGACAGCCACAGTTCGGCCATATCTGTAAAGCGGCGGTCCTGGGCAATCTCCTGCACGCTCAGATGGCAGTGATAGTCCACGATCGGCATAGGCTGCGCATAACGATGATAAAGCCTGCGGGCCATGTCCGTATCCAGCAAAAAATCGTCGCCTAAAAATTCCTTCATTTCTCCGCCTCCGCTTTCACTCCCGTATATTTTTCCAGAGTACGGCGCACCGCTCCCGGGCCTGCCTTCAGCTCGGACAGATAGCCGCAGACCTTCTGCGCAAGCCCGGCCTCGTACAGATCCACCCCAAAGATATCGCTGCGGCGGCAGACAGGACCGACAATAGCCTCCACATCCTGCTCCTCTCCCAGCCGCAGCTGCGATGCAGCCGGACGCAGCTCCTCCAGCAGAGGGTCTGGGCTCAGAGTAAATTCCCTTCCCTCGTCGTCCACCGCCATCAGATAGCGCAGCCAGCCGGCCAGAGCCAGGGGAATCCACGTAAGCTTCGCGGCCGCCCCCTGTCCCAGCCTCTCGTAGGCCCGGATTGTCTCGCCGAAGCGGACAGCCAGCTTCTGCGAAGTATCCGTAGCGATACGCTGGGGCGTATCCGGCAGAAAGGGATTGGGCAGTCTATCTTCTATAACTGTGTCGATAAATTCCCTGGGATTCAAAATCCCCGGATCGACTACCATGGGCAGGCCCTCCAGATAACCGATTCCCCGAATCAGCCGCACCAGCGTCTCATCCTTCATCTCCTCAGAGATCCGCTCATAGCCCAGCAGGCAGCCATATACCGCCAGAGCCGTATGCAGAGGATTGAGGCAGGTACACACCTTCATGCGCTCCGTCTTTTCCACCGTCTCCCGGTCGGCAAAGAGGAAACCGGCCCGCTCAAGCTGCGGACGTCCTGCGGGAAATTTATCCTCTATAACCAGATATTCGCACTCCTCCGCATTGACAAAGGCGGAAGCGTAGGTGCCCCGCGCCGTTACAATCCGGTCCATGCCCTCCACTCCGTCTGCCTTCAGAATATCCCGCACCGCTTCGTCGGGACGGGGCGTGATCTTGTCGATCATGGTCCAGGGAAAGCTGACCTTGGTCTCGTCATTGAGATAGGAGACAAAGCCCTTCTGCACAAGCCCCTTCTCCTCCCAGCCCTGGGCCAGTACAAGGACAGCCTCCTTTAACCGGTCCCCATTGTGAGAGCAGTTGTCCATGCTCACCAGCGCCACCGGCTTTTCCCCGGCGCAGTAACGGGTGTAGAGAAGACTGGCCACCTTGCCCATATAGCTTAAGGGCTGGCCCGGTCCGGCCTCAATATCGGCCTTCACCGCTCCTTGCAGCTCTCCCTGTCCGTCCCGGAGCTGATATCCTTTCTCCGTGATCGTAAAAGAAGCCAACTGCAAAGAATCCCCGGCAAAAATCCGGCGCAGCCGTTCAAAATCTTCCGGCCGGTCCGCATTTGCCGCCAGCGCCTCGGCTATACTGCCAATCACCGTCTTGGCCACGGTCCCGTCGGAACGCAGGGTAGCCAAAATCGTCAGATTGTCATGGGGCGCATAGACGGCGCGTATAATCTCATCGTCAAAGCCCTCGGCCACCACGATTCCCCGGTCCAGCGCCCCTTCATTCAGGAGCCGCTGCACCGCATGAGCCTGGTAGGCGCGAAAGATATTGCCGGCTCCAAAATGCACCCAAAAAGGCTCTTCCCAGGTCCGCCGCAGCATCTCCTCCCGATCAAAAAGAGGAAGCTCATAGCCGGCCTCCTCCCAGGCCTGCCGGTCTTTTAGTCCCTGTGTGTTTAACTGCATCTGTCTCCTCCTCATCCCTTTCTGTGCTGCTTGTCAATGGCCTCCCACAGCCCGTTGATATAGGCCGCTCCCAGAGCTCTGTCGTAGAGGCCGTATCCCGGCATGGCCTTTTCCCCCCAGATCATTCTCCCGTGATCCGGGCGAATCGGCCCGGCAAAACCGATCTCATACAGAGCCTTTACAATCTCGTACATGTCAAAGCTTCCGTCCGACGACAGATGGGCCGCCTCCTCGAAGTTATCCGGCGAATGGAATTTCAGATTCCGCACATGGGCAAAATGGATGCGCCCTTTGAGCGAGCGAATCATATCCGGCAGGTCGTTCTCCAGATTCGTCCCATAGGAGCCGGAGCAGAAGGTCACGCCGTTGTGGGGATTGTCCACCATCTTCATCATCCGGAGAATGTTCTCCTTGTTGATTATAATCCGGGGCAGGCCAAAGACGCTCCAGGCCGGATCATCCGGATGAATCGCCATATTGATATCGTAGGCGTCGCAGACCGGCATGATCCGCTCCAGAAAATATTTCAGATTGGCAAAAAGGGCCTCGTCGTCCACATCCCGGTACAGCTCAAACAGCTCCTTTACATGAGCCATCCGCTCCGGTTCCCAGCCCGGCATAACCGATCCGTTCATGTCTCCCTCAATGGAGGCAAACATCTTCTCCGGGTCCAGAGCATCCACCGCCGCCTGGGTGTAGGCCAGCACCGTCGAACCGTCGGCCCGGACCCTGGCAAGCTCCGTTCGGGTCCAATCAAAAACCGGCATAAAATTGTAGCAGACCATGTGAATGTCTTCCTCGCCCAGATTTTTGAGCGTCTCGATGTAGTTGTCAATATAGCGGTCCCGATCCTCGCTGCCGGTCTTGATGGCATCGTGTACGTTGACGCTCTCGATGCCGGATATGCGAAGGCCGGCCTCCTCCACCTCCCGTTTTCTATCGCGAATCTTTTCTCTGCTCCACACGTCTCCCGGAGCCGTATCGTACAATGTCGTAATAACGCCGGTCACGCCGGGAATCTGTCGGATCTGGCTGAGAGTCACCGTATCGTACCCCGGGCCAAACCACCGCAATGTCATCTCCATATTTCCGCCTCCTTCGCAGGTATATGGCAATTTTAACAAAAAACGCCCTCCCCAATCAATTGATACGGTTGTTGTATACATTGTAAAACTTGCTATTTCCGGTTAAAATAGAAACAAAAAGCAGGCACAAAACAGGACCGAACCAAAAAAGCCCAGCCCGCGGGATAAAGGGAAGAGGAAAAGGAAAAGGAAGAGAGAGAAAGAGAAAAAGGGAAAGGGAGAGAACGATGAAAAAACGCTACCGCACCGACTTTCAGACCCGTCAGTATATGCTGTCGCGGGATTATGAGATTTTCTATTACAGCGACCGAAACCTGGGAGAGGTGGCTCTCCATTTTCATGATTACTATGAATTCTACTTTTTTCTCGAGGGAGACGTCAGCATCCAGCTGGGAGATACCCAGTG
Organism: uncultured Lachnospiraceae bacterium; assembly: GCA_944381515.1. Classification (GTDB taxonomy): domain Bacteria; phylum Bacillota; class Clostridia; order Lachnospirales; family Lachnospiraceae; genus RGIG7193. Next base: position 35,682 of record CALWLM010000021.1, read on the forward strand.
CCGGGTAAACCCCGGCGATTTTCTGCTGGTTCCGCCGGGCCTTCTGCACCGCCCCATTATACACAGTCCCGCCGCCCCCTACCGGCGTTTTGTCTTCTGGATCAGCCAGCAATACTGCGACAGTCTCCAAGCCCTCTCCTCAGACTACCTGTATCTGATGCAGCACGTAAAGGAGAGCCGTTCTTTTCTCTACTCCTTTGACACCGCCACCTTCAACGGCATACAGGCCAGGCTCTTCCGGCTGATCGACGAGACCCAGTCCAACCGCTACGGCAAGGAGGCCCAGTGCCTGCTCTGTGTAAACGAGCTGATCCTCCACTTAAACCGCCTGATCTACGACCGTCTCCATGGAAGCGGAAGGGGACCGGCCGTCTCTCTGGCCGGGCAGCTGACAGCCTACATTGAGAACCATCTGGACGAGGATCTGTCTCTGGATCATCTGGCCGAAGTTTTCTACGTCAGCAAATATCATATTTCCCACGCTTTCAAGGATAGCTTTGGCATCTCCCTGCATCAGTATATCACCAAAAAAAGGCTGGCCCAGTGCCGCGAGGCTTTGCTGAGCCAGCCGTCTATTACCGACGTCTATCAGTCCTTTGGTTTTGGAGATTACTCCAGCTTTTACCGGGCCTTCCGCAAGGAATACGGCATATCGCCCAAGGATTTCTGCGACAGTCTGACCGTCCGCCCTTCATCCCGTCATGATTCGGATTCATCCACGGGAATCCAGAGATCCCGGTAATATTTTACCGTTTGTCCGAGCCTGCTGTTATTCGCCCAGAGCATAGGCCGCGGCGCCCGCGCCGGCAATAATACCGGAATCGGTGCACAGAAGCTGTGCGTCGCCGGAAACGTAAACCTGGTTGAAATACTTGCCGTTGATCAGCTCGCCGGCAGCGTACAGGCCCTCGATGGGCGTACCCTCGGTGGAAAGCACCTGGTTGTCATCGTTGGTCTTCAGGCCGCCGATGGTACCCATGGTGATGGTCTTGATGCTGACCGCATAGTAAGGGCCGTCTCCGATGGGGATCAGGGTCGTCTGGCCCAGATCCTCGTCCACGCCGTTTGCGCACATCTCGTTGTAGCGCTCCACCTGAGCCACCAGATTCTCTGCATCCATGCCGGTGATCTCAGCCAGCTCCTCCAGAGTATCTGCCTTGTAGACATTCACATTGTCCACCCGGTCATTGTCCTCGATGAACTGGATGCCGTTTTCAAAGCCCTCGGCAGTAAAGATCGAGAAGATCTCGCCGGTTCTCTCCATGGCATCGGCAAAAGCGATGGAACGGGGACCATAGAGGGCGTTGACATTGAGAATACGGGTGCCCTCGCCATCCACTACAAAGTAATTGGCATAATTGATCAGACCGTTTAAGGTATCCGGGAAATAGGTGGAATATCCGCCCACATCCACGCCGATGGCCAGATCCATCCACCAGCCGTCCTCATAAACGTCGGCGCCCAGAGCCTCCGCCATGGTGATGCCGTCGCCGGTATCTGTCATAGCCGCCGTGGTATAAGGAATTACCCACTCGCTGGGGAAATCCGGGCAGAAGCGGGCCATCATTTCCTGGCTGGCAGCCCAGCCGCCGCAGGAAAGTACAACAGCCTTCGCATTGACCGTCAGAGTGGAGCCGTCCTCTCTCTCGCAGAGCACACCGGTGATATTGCCTGCTTCGTCGGTCAGAATCTCCACAGCGGGAGAATTATAATAGATGGAAAAGCCGTCCTGGCTCTCCAGCCAATCCATACCTGCTACGATGTGATCCGCTCCTCCTGCCTCGCCGTCAAAAGCGCTGGTCCGGGTAGCCGGATAATGCCATACCAGGAAATCACCGCCAAAGCCGTCAGGACCTGCAATGCCCACACCGTGATCCTCCAGGAACTGAATATCGGAGGCTGATCTCTCGATCATGGCCCGAACAGCTTCATGGTCCGTCTCATCTGTCTTCACAGACTGATTGGTGCAGGACTCGAAATACTCCATATATCCGTCCACATCCAGATCGTAGCCTACAGCCTGCTGCTGAGCCGTGCCCACACCGGTGATAAAGCCGCCGGAATATTTGGACGAGCCGCCGGCCGCGCCAGCCTTCTCCACAGCCACTACCGTAGCTCCCTCATCCAGCGCGCTCATGGAGGCCGTCACACCGGCCAGACCCATGCCGACCACCACCACATCGGCGGTAACTTCCTCATCCTGAGGAGTCTCCGCAACGGCTTCCTTTAAAAGATCCATATTGCCGCCGGCCTGCTCGCAGGCATCGGTGACAGCGTTAATCACCGCGCGGCTGGTAAAGGTAGCCGAAGAGACCACGTCCACCGCCAGAGACTGGGTGTCCAGGATCTCCTGCGGGATCTGCCCCAAAGCAGCGTCGGCGATATTGCGGGTCTCGCCATGCTCTACAATCTGAATATCTGTAATCTCCGTATCGCTGAAGGTGACCTCCACCTTCACCGTGCTGCGAATGCCCTCGGCCTCAGCCGTATAGGTACCCGCCGTAAAATGCTGTCCATCCGCAGCGCCCTGCGTCGCCTCCTCGGTGGCGGCATCGGTCTGAGCCTCCGTCTGCGCTGCCTGGGTCTCCCCTGCCGTCTCCGTACCGCCTTGGCTGCAGCCGGTCAGGGAAAGGATCAGAATCAGGCTCAGCAAAAGAGCCGTTATTCTTCTCACTTCTCTCTTCATTCCTCTTCTCATGTTCTCCTCCTCATGATTCTTCCGACTCTGTCTGTCCAGAGTCTCTGTGATACGCTTAACATTATAAACGTATGTTAATCATTTTTCTAACAACTTTTTTTCACAAAATCTTAACTTTTTTTCTCTCCTTATGTATAATGGAGGGACAGGAGGAATACTACTTATGGAATTTCGCAATCTTTACTATTTTCTCCAGGTCTGCGATGACAAAAGCTTCTCCGCCGCCGCGGCCAGACTCTACATCACACAGCAGGCCCTCTCCAAAAGCGTCAAGGCTCTGGAAAAAGAGCTGGGCAGCGAGCTTTTTGAAAAAAACGGGAACAGCATCCAGCTGACCACCTACGGAAAGGCCATCTATCCTATCTGCCGCGATATGGTGCGTAATTTTGAGGCCGGCATCAAAAAGATTCGCTCCGTCACTCCCGATGGAGCCTCTCCCGTTCGCCTCACCACCGCCTATCAGGCTGCCGATACCCTGTCCTTTACACTGATCGAGGACTTCCACCGCGAGCACGCCGGTATCCGCATTCACTGCGACGCCCTGCCGGATTTACCGGCGGAAAAGGCCGTCCTCGACGGAGAGGCGGATTTTGTGCTGGGCATCGGCATTCCGCAGCCCCGCATTCAGTTCGACAGCCGCCTCATCCGCGCGCTCCCTCTGTGTATCATGGTTGGCCCCGGCCATCCCCTCTACCCCCGGGAAATACTGCGCATGTCCGATCTGGACGGGCTTACGCTGCACTGCGCCGGTCCTCAGTTCAAGACCTATCATCTGCTGCAAAAAAAGGCCGCGGATGCCGGAATCACACTCCATCTGATTCCCACCAGCGGCCATCTTTATACTACCTATCAAAATGTATTCGCCCGGGGCCGGGCTGTCATCGGCATCTACGGAAGCCAGGGCGAGCCGGAATTAGCGGATGCACGCCAGATTCCCTTTGAAGATCCGGATTTGAACTGGGACATATACTTTTCCTGCCGCCAGGATTACCAGCGCTCTCCCGCCGAGGATGTCTTCTTTAATTATATCCTCAGCTTTGCCGGGAAGGAAAACTCTTAGTTTCCTTCCCGTTTTTTCTTCTTAATTTTCCTTCTTAGTTTTCCTTCTCAGTTCTCCTTCTTATCCGACCACCGTCTGTAGATGTTGGCCAGGATCGCTCCGGATATATTATGCCATACGGAGAAAATAGCTCCCGGCACCGTAGCCATAGCCAGATCCGGAAATGCCGTACCCGCCAGAGAAGTAGCCAGGCCGGAATTCTGCATTCCTACCTCAATCGAAAGAGCCTTGGTCTTGGCCACATTCAGATGCAGAAGCCTGCCCACGCCAAAGCCGCAGGCATAACCCAGCAGATTATGCAAAATCACCACGGCAAATACCACTGCGCCGGTGGTCATGATTTTTTCAGCGTTATGAGATACCACGGAGGCTACAATCAGGCAGATCGCGATAACAGATACGCAGGGCAGAATCTTTACCAGCTTCTGGGTAAACTTTCCGAACAGCTTATTGATTAAGAAGCCCAGAGCAATCGGAACGATTACCACCTGAACAATGGAGATAAACATGCTCACGATGTCCACTGTAACGGTAGTCCGCAGCAGCAGATAGGTAATGGCCGGGGTTAAAAAGGGCGCCAGCAGAGTGTTCACGCTGGTCATACCCACAGAAAGAGCCACATCGCCGTTGGACAGATAAGTGATTACATTGCTGGAGGTGCCGCCGGGACAGGTTCCTACCAGAATTACTCCGGCCAGAAGCGCCGCATCCAGGCCGAATATCTTTCCCAGGAGCCAGGCCAGCAGCGGCATAATGGTAAACTGAGATATGCAGCCGATAATAATATCCTTCGGACGGGTAAACACCAGCCGAAAGTCCTCCAGCTTAAGCGTCAGGCCCATGCCGAACATTACGATCATCAGCAGATAATTAACCCAGCTGGTCTGAATCCAAAGAGACGTCCCTGGAGCAAACAACGCCAAAGCTGCGACAATCAGTACAATAATAGCCATATACTTTCCAAAAAAGTCGCTGATTTTTTCCAATACCTTCATACTCTTTCTCCTCCATGGTAAATAAATTAAGAGGCAGACACAGCCTTTCAGCCCGCATACCCATAATCCCCTGTCTGTTACGACAAAAAGACCTTTGTCTCATCAAGAGACAAAGGTCTTTACTCCTCTGCGGTACCACTCTTATTGCCGGCAGGGCCGGCCGCTCGTTCACATATCATGCAATATGGGATAAGATAACGATTATCAACCGTTCAGACTTACTGGATATTATCCATCATCAATCGTTCAGCCCGAAAGCTCAGAGGGGATCTTCACCGAATACTCCGATTGCCTCGCACCGCCCGGCAATTCTCTGAATCTTCGTATTTCGGCTACTCTTCCTCGTCAGCGCCGTGTCTGTTTCTTTATGTGCTACTTTACCACGGTGAAGAGCTTTTGTCAAGAAAGAATCCACCTCCTGCGCCATTTTTTGTATTCTTTTCCACCATTTTGGCCCGCCTGTCTACTCCTCGATTTCTGCCTCTCTGCGATACTGTCTGACCCTGCGATGATACAGCGTCAAAGGAACCAGGCTGAGTATTCCGGCTGCCATGAAAACAATGGTTTCTGTACCAAAGCCTTCTCGCAGCCCAAACCAGGCGCCAAAGGCCAGGCACATTGCAGCCATATATATCCATACCCTTCGCAGCACCGCTGCATACGCCGCCCGGTCCTCACCGGTGGAGTGCAGCTCAAACGGGCCTTCTTTTCTTTGGCGTCCCACAATCATAATTTCTTTATTATAGGAACCGGGGCTTGTGGTGATCTGTCCTTTTCCGCTGCCGTATGGCCGCCAGCGAACCTTTCCAATGGAGCAGCTCAAATTAATATTCTTATAAAAGACCTCATACCCCATTTCCCGCAGGAAGCTGCGGTAATCCTTGCTTTTGTTCCAGTCCAGATGTCCAACAAATTCAATTCGATATTCGTAAGCTTCCGGTTCACAGGATTCAAACTCATAAACCAGTCTGCCGGCCCGTACAAGACGCCAGCCTTCTTTGGCCATATGATTGAGCCATCTCTCCTGACAGTCCAAAAAACCGGCAAAATACCGCACCTTTTTTCTTCTGATTTTCTCTTTCTTCTGCTCCATCCGGCATATCTCCTCTCTCCGCTCTTATGATACTCTCAATCTTGTGATCTTTCCGCTCTTATGATTTTCCGCGCTTGCGATCTTTTCATTGCTTTTTTTCGGTCTTTCCTCCCGGCTCCTGGCTCTCCGGCTCTTGCCCGCCTGCAATAATCTGTTCTGCCAGCGCCGTCAATTCCCGCAGCCTGGCAAGTTCCTTTTCTGCAATCGTTCGGCCCTGGCAAGTAATCACGTACCGTCTTCTGCGCTCGTCATCCTCCCCCGCCGGCTGAATCCACCCCTTTTGGGTCAGGGTGTTTAACGCCCCATAGAGAGAGCCTGCGCCCAGTACCAGCCTCCCTCCTGTCTTTTCCTCCACAAACTGCATCACAGCATAGCCATGCCGCGGCTCATAGAGAGCCAGCAAAATAAAAAAAGTCACCTCTGTCAGCGCTCCTGAACGTGCGTTATCCCGCATCCTTCACCGCCCCTCCGTTCTCATTTATTACGTTTACTGTAATATTCTTTGCCTTCTTTATATCACTAAACGTAATAAATGTCAACTGCCTTCCCAGCTATTCTTTCCGGCTCCTTTCTCAGCCTTCACTCCTCCGATCATCCCTCCCGGATTAGCGTCCGCTAACTCCGCTTGACCACGCCGCAAAACCGCTGTATAATAAATTCCGCACAAAGCGCTGTTTATCGTGTTTATCGACCGTTTCGGCGTCATCCGGCCCTGTCAGGCTGCCTGCGCCGCAGTGATATATTTTTATTCCAGATAGGAGGACAAATCATGACAAAGATCGACATAGTCTCCGGTTTCCTGGGGGCAGGCAAAACTACTCTGATTAAAAAGCTGATCGCCGAAGCTTATTCCGGCGAAAAGCTGGTGTTAATCGAAAATGAATTTGGCGAAATTGGTATCGACGGCGGCTTTTTAAAGGACGCCGGTATCCAGATCACCGAAATGAATTCCGGCTGCATCTGCTGCTCCCTGGTAGGCGACTTCGGCGCCGCCTTAAAAAAGGTGCTGGATCAGTTTCATCCGGACCGTATTCTGATCGAGCCTTCCGGCGTAGGTAAGCTTTCGGACGTAATCCGTGCCGTACAGGGTGTGCAGCAGGATGCTCCCTTGGAATTGAACAGCTTTGTCACCGTAGTGGACGCTACCAAATGCAAGCTCTATATGAAGAACTTCGGCGAATTCTTCAACAACCAGGTGGAGAGCGCCGGCGCCATTATTTTGAGCCGCACCCAGAAACTCTCTCAGGATAAACTGGAAGCCTGCGTGGCCATGCTGCGGGAGCACAATCCCAAGGCTCCCATTATCACCACCCCCTGGGATCAATTAAGCGGCAGTCAGATTCGTCAGACTATGGAAAAGGACCAGGACCTGGCGGCAGAGCTTCTCCAGGAGCTGAAAGACAGCCATGAGCATGATCATGAACATGAACACCATCACCATGACGGAGAGTGCGGCTGCGGCCATCATCATGAAGGCGAGGAGCATGACCATGAACATGAGCACTGCCATGACCACGAGCATCACCATGAGCATGAACACTGCCATGACCATGAGCACGAGCATGAACACGAACATCATCATGAGCACCATCATGAGCACGGCGAAGCCTGCACCTGCGGCTGCCATGACCACGAGCATCATCATGACCACGACCATCACGGCCACCATCATGCCGACGAAGTATTTACCAGCTGGGGCGTCGAGACTCCGCACCAGTATGAAAAGGACGAGCTGGAGACCATTCTTAAGGAACTGTCGGAGGGAAACACCTACGGTACGGTTCTGCGGGCCAAAGGCATGCTGCCCACCTCCGAAGGAACCTGGCTGTACTTTGACCTGACGCCCGGCGAATATGAAATCCGGGAGGGAAGTCCGGACTATACCGGCCGTCTCTGCGTCATTGGCGCCGATCTCAGGGAAGATGCCCTCAGGGAAGCCTTCCATCTGGCCTAAATCACAGAGAAAGGAAATTCTGATATGCAGAATACAGGCATACCTATTTATCTGATCAATGGTTTTCTGGAAGGCGGCAAAACCGAATTTATCCGCTTTACCATGCAGCAGGAGTACTTCAACGACGGCGAAAAAACTCTGCTCATCGTCTGCGAAGAAGGTGAAGAGGAATATGAGCCCGCTACGCTGGCCAAGCTCCACTCTGTAATGGTGACATTGGACAGTGAGAAAGATCTGACCCCCGAATTTCTTCGGGAAATGAAGAAAAAATATCGTCCAGACCGGGTTATTATCGAGTACAACGGCATGTGGCGCATGAGTACTCTGACGGAGATGAAGCTGCCGTTCGGTTATGAGTTGTACCAGATCATCTCCATTTTTGATGCTTCCACCTTCCAGCTGTATCTAAACAACATGAAATCCCTGGTGGTGGATATGGTGTCGCTGGCCGACATGATTGTTTTCAACCGCTGTACCACCGATATGCCGCTGTCCATGTTTAAGCGGAGCATCCGGGCCGTCAACCGGGCCGGCGAGGTGATTTTCGAGGACGGTAAGGGCGAGCTGGTTCAGTTCGAGGAGGAGCTCCCCTACGACGTAAACGCTCCTATTATCGACATTGCCGAGGATGATTTCGGCATCTGGTACGTAGATGCGCTGGATCATCCGGACCGCTACGATGGCAAAACGGTACGCTTCAAGGCGCGGACTCTGCGCACGCCGGCCTTCCCCAAGGGCAGCTTTCTGCCGGGCCGCAACGCCATGACCTGCTGCGCCGACGATGTGGCCTTCATCGGCTTTCTGTGCTACTATGAACAGGCCAGCCAGATCAAGAGCCGTCAGTGGGTAACGGTCACCGCCAGACTTCGCTGGCAGTACTGCGAGGCCTATCAGGACGAGGGGCCCGTACTGTACGCCGCCTCCGTGGAAGACGCCCAGCCGGCCAAAGAGGATCTGGTATATTTTAATTAACCTTGGATTAACTCTTTCGGCGCCTGATTTCAAAAATATAACAGCCAAGATAAGAAAAGATACCGGCGCGTTCTACGTAATTTTACGTATGCGCCGGTATCTTTTAACTTTAATTGTTTTTGATAACACTTTATATACTTGCCTGCGAAATAGCATTATCACAGGCGATCGATCTGACCGGAGCAGATATCCTGAATATGTTCCTTTATCTTATCTTCCGGCCAATTCCACCATTTCATTTCCAGCAGTTTCGATATCACATCATCCGGAAACCGTCTGCGGATCGTTTGTGCGGGGATATACCCGATCTGCGTTCATATCCTAATCTCTCCTTTCTCACAGGGCCTAAAAAACCTATATTTTTTGACTTCCTCGAAGTGATTATTTTCCGCATAATAAACGGTCTGCTCCTTTAAAGAGTAAACAAACGAAACTCTGGTAGCCCAGCGTCCCTCCTGCCTCACGCTTTGAAGGACCGAAAACGCGTCTTCAACCGTAAAGCAGTCCCCGTATTCCTTTAAAAGCCGCTCCGCCCTTTCATAACGATCATCCCCCGGCACGATAAATGGACGGGTGCTTTCCGGAGCAAGCAGAGAATAATTGGTCATTAACGAGTATCTCCCGGTATCTTCGCGGCTGCCCAAACCAGGTTCGATAATCAGGGTGCGTCCCCGGCAGTCGGACAGTACCGCCTGCATGGAGGCATCCGCCGCATAGACAATTTTCCTGGTCTTCAAAATTCGCAGTACGTCATCGAAGCAGAGCCGCGCCTGAATAAATTGTTCTGTCAGATCGGCAATGGTCATGCAGGCATCGGCGTTCTCATATGCTCCGGCCGGATTTCCATGAACATATAACAGCGTTCCAACATTCCCATTCCGATTAACCCCATGATAGGAATGACGCAGTCCATCCGAACGCAAAATACCGATGTAAAAACGATCTTCTTCTTTTATAATCCGATGATTCCATACGTCCAGGTCAATATCAAAATTGAAGCCGGTAACGATATTGTCACCCCGATAAACAAATCGAGTGCACATAAGCCTCTCCTTTCTTTCCTGCCATGTTTTTATATTGTACTGCCGCCGCATTCTTTTTTCTATCCACCGAATACTGCCGAACCAATCTGTATCTGTACAAAAACAGGGGCTGCCATGCAGCCCCTGACGCTTATTTCTGATAAATAATTTTCCGTATAGCATAAATGGACAGGCAGTATTTTTCGGCCAGATACTCCATAGACGCGCCATCCCGGTATTCCTGTATAATTTTACAGTTCCGCCGCTGTAACTCCTGCCGGTAACCGGATACCTCTCCCCAGCGTTTTTTCTGCTGCCGGTCGGCCGGGATATAAATATACGCCCCCTGCACATAACTTTGCAGTTCTTTGACCAGCGCGTCGGGAAGAAGATCTTTTGCATTGATATATTTCATGCGAGCCTCCTCCTTGAAATTGATTTTCAAGCAGCAAAGCCAGCATATCTGTCTGCGACACCAATTACTCCATGCAAACGTCGCAATTCACTGGCTTTGCATGGAGCCGCACTTCGTTAATTTTCGTCATGAATACCACTTCTTTCTGTTATAGATGTTTTCATCATATCATGTAAAACCATATAACTCAACGATCTTTTTGTATGCTGCGGCAAGTGGAAACTCCGGCGGTTTTATGCTATACTGGTCTAACATTGCTTTCAAGATAGGATACTTTCATGAATAATTTCAAACGCTACGTTATTTTATGGCTGAGTCAAAGCATGTCTCAGCTGGGCAGCTCCATGACGGCCTTCGCCCTGGTATTATGGACCTATGAACAGACCCATTCTGCTCTTTCCGTTTCCATTATGTCCTTCTGCAACTATCTGCCATATGTTTTGCTCAGTATAGCCGCCGGCAGTTTTATTGACGCCCACAGCAAAAAAGCCATTATGCTTGTTTCCGACAGCGCGGCGGCTGCGACCTCGCTGGTTCTTCTGTTTCTCCAGCAGGGACAGAGCCTCTCCACATGGCACATTTATCTCATAAACGCAGTTATCGGAATAACGACAGCCTTCCAGCAGCCGGCTTCCCAAATTGCAGCCGCCCGGCTTGTTCCCAGGGAAAAGCTGTCCAATGTCAGCGGTATGAATTCCTTCTCCAACAATCTGGTGCTGGTATTCAGTCCCATGCTTGCCTCCGTACTTTTCGCGGCAGGCGGCCTGTCTCTCATTTTGCTGATCGATCTGCTGAGCTTTGCGGCCGCTTTCTGCGTACTGCTGTTCTTCATACACATACCGGAACAGGTCCCGGCAGAAATAGCCGGCTCCCCCCTGGCAGGGTTCAAAACCGGCCTTCATTTTGTACTGGAAAAAAGAGGGCTCCTCTACATCATGCTGACATTGGCTCTGCTCAATTTCTTCTCCCGATTGACCTACGAAAACATCCTGTCTCCCATGATTCTGGCCAGAGGCAACGGAGACAGCATGGTCCTGGGAACGGTAAATGCCTTCATGGGCATAGGCGGCATTGCGGGCGGCCTGTTTGTCACCTTCAAAAAAGCCAGCAAAAAGAACGCCGACATGATTTATCGGGCTGCCGCCCTGTCCTTTTTATGCGGGGATTTGCTTATGGCAGTTGGAAATAATGTGTACTGGTGGTCTCTTGCCGCCTTCGCCGCCAGCTTTCCCATTCCCTTTATTATGGCCGGTCAGAATATGATCCTCTACAGAACCGTCCCGGAAAACATACAGGGAAGAGTATTTGCCGTGAGAAACGCTCTCCAATACAGCACCATACCCATCGGAATTCTCTCCGGCGGCCTTTTGGCCGACTACGTATTTGAGCCCTTCATCGCTTCCGGCACGGCTCCCGCCGTATTTCTGGGGAAAATCGTGGGAAACGGAGCCGGAAGCGGTATGGCTGCCATGTTTTTGTGTACGGGAGCCTGCGGCTTTCTCATGAGTATTGCAGCTCTTTTTAATCGGGAAATTCGAAAGCTCAATTTTTCCACCGCAGCAGAAGAGCAGAGCTGACAATCACCAGTACCGAACCGGCATTATGTACCAGAGCTCCCGTCACAGGATTCAGCACGTCCATGACAGCCAGAATAATGGCGATCACATTCAGCGTCATGGAAAAAGTCAGGTTGCGGCGTATGGTGGCCATCATCCTCCTGGACAAACGCAGCAGATGAGGCAGGCGGCGGATTTCATCATTAACCAGAACAATGTCCGCCGCATCCACGGCAATATCGCTGCCTACTCCTCCCATGGCGATTCCCACATAGGCCTTTTTGAGCGCCGGCGCGTCGTTGATGCCATCTCCTATCATACAGATTTTCTGCCCCTGCTCCTCACCTTCGCCGATAAAGCGCAGCTTGTCCTCCGGCAGACAGCCGGCCCGATATACTTCAATTCCCAGCTCTCCGGCAATATGCCGGGCTGCATTTTCGTGATCGCCGGTCAAAAGCACCGGCGCGATTCCCAGTTCTTTAATCTGAGCGATCGTCCCCGCAGCCGTCTCTCTTACTGTGTCCTCCAGGGCAATAAAGCCTGCCAGTCTCCCGTCTGCGGCCAGCCAGATCACCGTGCTGCCTTCATCCAAAAAATGACCGCCCTCCCGGAGCCGCTCCTCTTTCACTTCAATATTATGGTCCTGCAAAAGCTCCACATTGCCGGCCAAAATCTTATGCCCCTCCACCGAGGCTGAAATGCCGCGGCCCGGAAGCATCTGAAAATCCTCCGCCTCCCCCGCCTGCCCCCAGGACTCTTCATAGCAGCGCACAATCGCCTTTCCCAACGGATGTTCTGACCGTTTTTCCGCGCTGGCCGCATACCAGTAAAGCGTATGCGTATCTGCCTCCGTCTCTCCATCAAAACTTCGCACCGCCTTTACGCCGGGTCTACCATAGGTCAGCGTTCCGGTCTTATCAAAGGTAATCTGACAGACGTCGGCCAGCCGCTCCAGGGCATCGCCCTCCCGTACCAGGAATCCATACCGGGCAGCATTTCCAATGGCCGCCATAACAGCCGTAGGCGTGGCCAGTACCAGTGCACAGGGGCAAAATACCACCAGGATGGTCACTGCCCGAATCAAATCGCCTGTTGCAAATCCTGTAATCACTGCGGCAGCCAGAGCAATTACCACAACCCAGGTGGCAAAACGATCCGCAAAACCGACTATCTTCGCTTTGCCGGCATCGGCCGACTGCACCAGGCGGACCATTCTCTGCAGCGAGCTGTCCTCTCCTACCTTGTCGGCTATCATATCAAAGGAGCCGAAGCGATTCACCGTACCGCTCATCACCTCGTCTCCTTCCTCTTTATCCACCGGCAGGGATTCTCCTGTCATCACCGACTGATCCACCGAGGTATGTCCGGAGCAGATATGACCGTCCACGGGAATCGTCTCCCCAGGCAGCACCCGCAGCACATCTCCCCGCATCACCGCTTCCGCCTGTATAATTTCCTCTCTCCCGTCTGTCAGGCGCCGGGCGCTCCTCGGCGTTAAATGCACCAGCTTTTCAATGCCGGCTCTGGTCCGCCGTACTGTCAGCCCCTCCAGAAGCCCTCCCAACTGCATGATAAAAGCAACCTCACCCGCCGCAAAGTCTTCCCCGATCATCACCGAGGCAATAAGGGCGATGGACACCAGCACATCCGCCTTGATATCAAAGGCCGTCACCAGCCCTATTATGGCTTCCAGGATGATCGGCGCTCCGCACAAAACAATCGCAACCCACGCCAGGTCAAAGGGCAGCGGCGAAAAGTGAAATATACTCCCCAGCAGAGATACAGCGGATACAAGCAGAAATATTACATCTCGCTTCATCCCTCCCCATTCCAGCAGCTCCTCCAGCTTTTTCATTCTCTTTTCCGTTCCTTTCCGAGCCTTTCTGATACAGGCCTTTTACTGATACATCATTTCTTGATAACTGCTGATGCAGACTTTTTATACCCCCATGGGTATAGTCCCATTATACCCACGGGGGTATATGCTTGTCAAGAATCCCCTTCTCCCTTTTCCATTCTATTTTTCTCATTTCGCTTTTGCTCCGCCTCATAAGGCCGCCCAGGCAGGATCAAAACACCTCATGAGAAATCGAAAAAACGCCAAAAAAGTCTTGACCGATTGTTACTATCGGATATTATAATCGGTTACAGAAACTGGTAGATTCTATCGGATTACAACAGAGGCTTTCAAGGCTTCTGCCGATTTAATCACTTGTCAACTGCTGCAAAACAAAAAAGGAGAATACGAATATGCAGGAATTTACTTTTACCCACCCCACAAAAGTCTATTTTGGCGAAGGAGCCGCCGCCAAGGCTTTAAAGCAGGAGCTTCCCGCCGTCGGCAAAACAATTCTGCTGGCCTATGGCGGAGGTTCCGTCAAAAAAAGCGGCGTATACGATGAACTGAAAAATATCCTTTTACAGGCAGGCAAGGAGATTGTGGACTTTTCAGGGATTATGCCAAATCCCACCTATGCCAAGGTACAGGAAGGCGCCCGGCTGGCCAAGGAACGTCATGTGGATTTCATATTGGCGGTCGGAGGCGGCAGCGTCATCGACTGCTGCAAGGTCGTTTCCGTACAGGCTGCGGCCGAGGAGGACATCTGGCGCATGGAATACGAGCAGGGAAAATTCCCCACGACAGGTATCCCCATGGGCGCGGTTGTGACCGCCTCCGGTACGGGAGCCGAGATGAACTCCGGCACCGTTATTACGCATGAGGAAAAGCTGTGGAAAGGCCCGATCCTGGGCATCGCCCCTTCCTTGGAAACTCTGACCAGGATAATGTCTCCGACGACGTGGCCCTGGCCATTATGAAAAATACCGTTGTAAATATGCGGCATCTGCTAAAGGATATCAACGATATGCAGGCCCGGGGCAATCTGATGTGGGACTCCGCCATGGCGGAAAACGGCGTTTTGAAGGTTGGCCGTCTGACAGATTTCCAGGCCCATCAAATCGAACACCAGCTGGGTGCTTATACAGACTGCAATCACGGACAGGGACTGGCTGTAATTCATCCGGCATACTACCGTCACATTCTGAAAGATGCAGAAGAAAAATTCACCCGATTTGCCAAAACAGTTTTTGACAGAGATACGGCCGAGGAGGGTTTGGAGGCTCTCACCGCCTTTATCGAAGAATGCGGCCTGCCCACAAAGCTTGGCCAGCTGAAGTCAAAGGTTGAAATCACGCCCCAGCTGCTTCGTCAGGTGGCCGATACCTGCAATATTATCAAGTGCAATCCCAGAGAATTGAGCCGAGAGGAAATCTACAAAATCCTCTGCGAATGCCTGTAAAAAGAATGCCTGTAAAAAATCCGCTCGCATGAAGAAATAAACGGCGCGCCCTGCGTTCCAGAAAGATTGGAAATCCTCCAATCCCTCTGACCGCAGGGCGCGCCTCCGTACAATTTATCCGTCTTAATATAGCTGCAATCACTCATACCATATTTGCAAATCGTTCCACCGCCTTGGTAAAACTGGCGATGGTCTGGTCGGCATCTCCATGTTCAATCCCATCGCGGACACAGTGATTAATATGTCCCTCCAGGACTACCCGCCCCACCGAATGCAGGGCCGACTTGGCCGCGTTGATCTGCGCCAGAATATCCTCGCAGGGCACATCCTCGTCCACCATACGATCGATGGCCTGTACCTGACCGATAATTTTTTTCAGTCTGCGGTGAAGATTGTCCGCATCCATACACTGTCTCACTGCTCTACCTCCTGCTATCTGCCTGCCGCTTTCCTTTCTCCGGCTGCCGCCTTTTGTCTCTCTCATTATCGGCCAGTCCTGCTTTTTTGTCAAGACAACGCAGAGAGGGCGCCGCGCTTTTTACGCGTCGCCCTCCCACAGCCAACCATCCGGCCGCAGACATTTTCAGCCGTCAATGCCAAAATGCCGCATCCAGCGGCCGCACATGCTGACCGCCTCCTCCCGCAGAGGCATCTCGCAGAAAATGCGCAGCAGCGGTTCTGTCCCCGAGAAGCGGGCGATAATCCATCCGCCATTTTTGAAGTACACCTTGCAGCCGTCCAGGTAGGATACATGGTCCACCTCATAGGGCGACATATCCGGCAGCTCCCGCTCCGTAAAGAGCCGGTGCATCAGCTCTTCCTTCACCTGTTTGGTGAAATGGCAGGAATACTCTTCCATATAGCTCTGGCCGCACTCCGCCGTCACCATGGCCATCAGCTCCGACAGCTTCTTTCCCGTCACTGCCAGCATTTCAACCAGCAGCGAAGCAGCATAGACACCGTCTTTTCCATTAATATGACCGGCTACCGTAAGTCCTCCGGAGGACTCTCCTCCCAGAATGGCTCCCGTTTCCTTCATTTTGGCCGATATATATTTAAAGCCCACCGGCACCTCATAGCAGGTCTGTCCGCAGGCAGCGGCCAGCCGGTCCAGACGATGGGTGGTGGCAATGTTGCGCACCACAGGGCCGTCCCATTTCCGATACCGCAGCAGATAATAGTAGAGAAGCAGCAGGATGTCATTGGGATGGAGATAACGTCCCGTGTCGTCGATAACGCCCAGCCGGTCCGCGTCGCCGTCGGTAGCAATGCCCAGATCCAGATGGCGGTCCAACACAGAGTTTTTCAAAAGGCCCAGGGTATCCTCCGAGGGAGCAGGCATCCGCCCGCCAAAAAGAGTATCATGCTCCCGGTGAATCACCGTCAGATCGCAGCGTCCTGAGATCAGAATCGTACTCAGAGCCGTCTCGCTGACCCCGTACATAGGGTCCAGAGCAATCCTCAGATGGGCATTTTTGATGGCCTCCATATTGACCTTTTCCATGATATCGTCTATGTATTCGTTCATGGGATAAAACTCCTGGACCAGTCCCTTCTCGACCGCCTGCGGATAATCGATTCTGCGAATCTCCTCCGGCTTCACCGCGGCGATATATCTCTCGATATCCGCAGTCTGCTCTTCGTCGGCATCCCGGCCTCCGGCCGTAAAAACCTTGATTCCGTTGTACAGCGCCGGGTTGTGACTGGCCGTCACCATCATTCCATAGGGATAGCCATGCTTCATCACATAAAACATAATCAGAGGCGTAGGGACCGAGCGATTGACAAAGTGACAGATAATCCCCTCTGCCGTCAGTACCTCGCAGGCCCACATTACCGTCTCCTTGGACAAGAAACGGCGATCGTAGCCGATGACGATCCCCTGATCGTCCACTCCCTCGGCCTTCATCTTCTCTGCCATGGCCTTGGCCAAAATGCAGATATTTTCTCTGGTAAAGTCGTCTCCTATGATGGCTCTCCAGCCTCCGGTTCCAAATTTAATCATATACCCTTTCTCCTGTTCTGATATATAAACTGGCCGGCGGTACAGGCCCTGCCCCAGGCAGACTGCCTTTCCCCGCCGGCCAGCCCTCTACTGCTTTACCGGGACCCCGGCGGCGCCCAGCTCACGGCGCAGCCTTTCCACATCTCCGTCAAATACGCTGCCTCTCATGCCGGTGCAGAGCGCCCCCTCCACATTGAGAGGAGAATCGTCGATAAAATAACACTCCTCCGGCTTCAGATCATACCTGTCATACAGCACTTGGTATATCTCCGCCTGCGGCTTCAAAAGCTTCTCCTCCGCCGAAACCACCAGGCCATCCAAATACTGGCTGCCCGGTATTCTGGGCAGATATTCTCTGAGACGGCGATTGGCATTGCTGAGCAGATAGAGCCGGTAGCCCATACCTTTCAGCTCCTCCATCAGTTCCGCCATTCCCTTTACGGGAATCAGCGGCCTCTGCCACCAGTGGCAGACCAGCTCCCAGGCCGCCTCATGGAGACGCTCAGGAAGCCTTTTGCATACCGCCTCCGCGGTCTCCTCCTCGGACAGGGTTCCCCGGTCAAACTGTACCCATTCCACCCGGGCAAAAACCTCTTTCAATAAAAGCTTGGCATCCTCGCCCTCGATTCCCAGACGGCGAATAAACTCCACCGGCGTAAAATAAATGAGCACCTGTCCCATATCAAAGACAATGTTTTGAATCATCAGCCCTGCGCTCCCTTCGCCTCCTGCTTTACAGCCATCTGAGCCTTGGGCTCGGGGCGCCTCTTGAAATGGGCCATCAGCTTCTCTCTCCTCTTCTTACGCTTATCCCGAAGCTCCAGACGGTCGCCCAAATCCCGTCCGCCGACGCCGTAGACCAGATAGAGGATGATACCGGACACGACCATAATAAACACCGTGGAGGCGCAGCGCCGGCCTGAAGCATTGACGTTATAGCCATACATTCCCTCTTCCTCGCACATACTCTGGATTACCATCGCGTAGGTGGTGCCGTAAGAGCTGGCAAAGGTGGCCGACATATCGTACTCCGTAAAGAGGGCGTTGAAATTCAGGGCGAACACGGCCATGACGCTGGGCAAAATAATGGGCAGCTTCACCTTCAGGAAGGTCATCAGCCCGCTGGCCCCCATATTTCTGGCGGCGTCCTCCAGTTCCTCATCTATCGCATAGAAGGACGCCTTGATCATTCGCAGTGAGAATGGCAGCTTCGTCACCGTGTAGGCCATTACAATCAATATTCGTACATTTTCAGCATAATAGAGATTCTGATTGCCCACATACCACACCACATCGCTGTTGAAGAATGTACGGTAAGAATAGCAGATCAGAATGGTAGGCAGCAGCCAGGGGAACAGCAGGCTGTACTCCAGCACCGCCCCTCTCTTTTTGCCGCGGTTCTTGAAGATATAGTTGCAGGCTACCACCACGATAATGCAGGCCAGCAGCGCTGCGATGGCGGACATAATAAAGCTGAGCTTGATGCCGCCCAGGGTGGCCTCATTGGAAAACAGGCCTGATATCGCTCCCTCCCTGAGCCGGTACGTGCCTCTGGACGTCAGGTATTCATAGTCCTGGGTTCCAAAGAAATTGATCAGCGTCCAGTTGCTCAGATCCAGCTTTTTCATCCGGATAGCCCCATAGGTCTGGAACGAGAAAATCACGATCATGACTACGGGAATCATATAGATGATAAAGAGAATATAGGCGTATATATGGGCCAGCACATTGGCCACCGGATTGGTGATCTTCTGCTTCTGCAGCCTGGCCTTGGTCTTGGAAACAGACAGATAATGCCCCTTTCTCTCATAAGCCGAAAGGATCGTCAAAAGCACGATGGTAAACATGGCCAGAATAATAGACAGAAGAGCCGCTCTGGCCTGGGGGAATGCCTCATCCGCCGTGGACGAACCGGCCAGACGTACGATCTCCGGGTTGATGGAGTCGTAACCCAGCAGAGTAGGCGCCGACATGGCACACAGACCGGTAATGAAAGTCATGACGGTCAGAGAGAACATCGTGGGCAGAAGGGTGGGGAAGACCACCTTCCACAGCACCTTAAAGGGCTTGGCGCCCATGTTGCGGGCCGCCTCCACCGTATTGTAATCGATTCCCCGGATGGCATTTCGCAGAAACAGTGCGTGATTGCTGGTACAGGCGAATGTCATCGTAAAAAGCACCGCATTAAAGCCGGAAAACCAGTTGGGGTTCATATTGGGAAAGGCATTGGTCAGCAGAGTGGTCAAAATGCCGTCGCTGTCATACAAAAACAGATAACCGGTAACCAGGGCCACGCCGCTGTAAATCATAGTGGTCATGTAGCCCAGCCGCAGGATGCGGGCTCCCTTGATGTCAAAATACTCCGTCAGAAGCACAATGGACACACCCACAATGTTGACCGTCACCACCAGACAAACGGCCAGCTTCAGGGAATTGAGCACATAGCGTCCCATGTTGCCGGCGAAGAAAAAACGTATGACGGCAAGAGGGTCCGTCTCACCCGCTGCATTTTTGGTCGTAAAGATACTGGTCAGCGTATTCAGACAGGGAACCAGCATAAAACCGAAAAACAGGTAGGCAAAAAAAGCGACTCCTATCATCCGGACAACGATCTCCGGATTCAGCCGTTTAGCCTTCGCTTTGTTCATGAATCCACCTCCTCCTCGCCGTCAGCAGGATAGGCCATGACATCTCTGGGATTCATTACCGCCTCCACGGTCTGTCCCGCTTCGTAGATATTGATTCCGTCATTTTTCTCAATTACCTTAATGACCTGAGACCCCAGATCAATATAGTACTTGATATAAAGGCCGTAATACTCCCGCTTCTGTACCGTTCCCTTAAAGCACATGTCTCCGTCCTTGGGAGCCACATTGACATGAATGCGCTCCAGGCGCACATAATTGTGATCGCCCCGGTTCAAATGGGCTCCTCTCCGGTTCATCTCATCCACCACCTCGGTGGACAGACGGTTGATATCGCCGATGAAATTGCAGACAAATTCCGTTGCCGAATGATTATACACTTCATTCGGCGTACCCACCTGTTCGATCACACCCTTGTTAAAGACGGCGATTCTGTCAGACAGCGTCAGCGCCTCTTCCTGATCGTGGGTTACATAGATGGTGGTAATTCCGAAGTCTTCCTGCATCTTTTTCAGCTCGTTTCGCAGCTGTACGCGAAGCTTGGCGTCCAGATTGGAAAGCGGCTCGTCCATACAGATAATAGAAGGACCGGTAACCAGAGCGCGGGCGATGGCCACGCGCTGCTGCTGGCCTCCGGAGAGCTGGGAAACAGCCTTCTTCAGCTGGTCGTCGGTCAGATCCACCTTGCGGGCAATCTCTCTCACCTTCTCGTCTATGGCAGCCTTCTTCATTTTCTTTACCTTCAGACCGAAGGCAATATTGTCGTAAACCGTCATGGTCGGAAACAGGGCATAGCTCTGAAACACCATACCGATATTTCTCTCCTCAATGGGAACATGGGTGATATCCTTTCCCGCCACCACCACAGTACCCTGCGCCGGTTCAATAAAACCGGTCAGCGTACGAAGGGTTGTGGTTTTCCCGCAGCCGGAGGGGCCCAGGAAAGTAAAAAACTCCCCCTCCTTTATATGTACGTTGATATTGTGCAGGGCAGTAAAATCCCCAAACTTTACTACGATGTCATTGAGCCTGATCATATGCGGCAACTCCTTTTCTATTCCAGTATGGCAAAAGCATGGCGGGCCGAAAATCCGGCCCGCCATAATCGACAAATATCATTTCAGCTTATCGGCCGTACTTGTCAGGATGCGGCCTGCGTCAATGTATCCCAGTCAAGGTTATCCCAGTCGGGCTCAGGATTCGGGCTGTTCATATCGGCCCAATAGAAGCCCAGATTGGTCATGATGTTGGTCCACTCGCTGGAGTGCTCGGCAACGTATTCCGCATAGGTCATGCCAGTTCCTTCGATCTCGGTCAGCGCGAAATTAGGCAGCGTGTAAATCGAGGGTACTCCATCGGGGTAGAGGATCTCAGCAGCAGCCTGGTTGCAGGGATAGGAATCAAACTCCTCGCCCCATGCAGCCTGAACGTCCGCGGAGCCAAACCACTCGGCAAAGGCCATAACAGCCTCCGTCTCTTCCTCGGTACGGCCTTCCTTGTCCAGGATGCCAATATACTCAGCTATGTAATAGGTTCCGTCGTCGATCTGCACCAGATTCCAGTTCTCCGGCTCCAGGGTTCCCAGAAGAGGGTTCTCCGAGCTCTCTGCCGCGGCATCAATGTTGCCGTACAGGGAAGAAGAATAGAAGGTGGATACCTGCACATCGCCGCGGTTCAGTGCATCGAAGCCATAGTTGTCACCGGTGAATATACCGTTCTGGCAATACTGCCACAGCATCTTCCAGCCGTCCACGGAGATGCCGCCCGCAGGGGACTCGGGATCTACATAAGAATACAGCATGGAAGCATTGATGTTGGAATTGGTGGTGCCGCCCACCTTGCCCTGACGGTACCAGGTGTAGCCGCAGTCTACGATATCGGACCAGTGCTCGAAATGAAGCTCCTCGCCGTTCGTGCCCAGCTCATCGTTACGATAGAGCATCAGAATGTTCTGGATAACCAGGCCGTAGGCATATCCGGGATAAGCGTACTCGCCTACCTTGTCAGCCCAGGAGGGAGTCCATTCCACCAGAGACAGGTTCTCATAAACTCCATTTACCAGCTGGCTCCAGCGGGTCTCATTCAATCCGAAGATCAGGTCGCCATCCTTATTTTCATTAGCAGCCTGGATAGCAGCCGTATCGCCGGAAATGACGCTGTTGTCATCCATGGAAATGGTAAATCCTGCATCTCTGGCCTCGTTGATCAGCCAGGTAGCTCTCTCCGTGGAATTGGAATTCGAGTAGATGCGAATGGTATAATCGGAATAATCCTTAACCTCCTCGGAATCTCCGCCGGAAGTCTCCTCAGCGCCGCCTGCGCCGGATGTCTCGCCTCCGCCTGCAGCCGTCTCATCGCCGCCGCCAGAGCAGCCGGCAAGAGAAAGCATCATGGCAAGGGCCAGCAGTAAAGCAAGAGCCTTTTTCATATCCTTTTCTCCTTTTCTTAAAAAGACATTAAGTAGCTATATTTATATTTTAAAGAAATCTTACCCCGGTGAAAACAGGACAAAACTGCGATTATTGAGGATATTCTGTCGAGAATACCTATAAAATCCTTTTTACGACCGCTTTTTATGTGCATTTCGCCATATAAATCCCCGGTGTTTTCCTGTTCCCATATTAATTTTTACTCTGATCCTCCGCCCTGCCGGCAGCCGGCGCTGCGGCAAATCTCCGCGACAAATCTGTTTGTACTTTATGTTAAGATTCGGTATAATGAAAACATACGATAAGGGTACGGCTGTCTGTAAAGCCGATGCCAATCAGGAGGGGATGCGTGTGAAAGCTGGGACTGTTAAAGTGCGGACCGTCAAAACGCGGCGCACCATCAGAAGAATCGCCTGCGGTCTGTTAAGTATGGTCTGCGGTCTGTCTCTTCTGTCCGCCTGCGGCGGTCAGGAGTCGCCGGCCGATACGCCAAGCGCCCCGGCCGAGGAAATGCAGCTGTCCATCTGCACCTCCCTCTCCCCATCGGTTTACGAGCCCATCGTCCGGGAATTTGAAGCCCGCACAGGCATATGGGTCACAGTGGAAAACGGCGGCAGTCTGGAGCTTTTGGATCAGATCGCCGCGGCAGACGGCGCCCCCTCCTGGGATTTGCTCCTGGGCGGCGGTATGGACAGCCTGACGGCCCGCAGCGAACTCTTCGTCCCCTATGAGAGTCCTCTCCTTGACCATGTGAGGGCGGCCTACCTGCCCTCCGACAACTGTGAGACTCCTTTTTCCATTGTCCCGCTGGTCTTAATCTACAATCCCAAGCTGGCCCGCATTCACCCTCCCTCCGGCTTTGAAAGCCTGTTGGATACGGCCTGGAAGGGACGGATTGCCTTTGCAGATCCGACTGTCTCCGGCACCAGCTATACGGTGCTTGCGGCCCTTCAGCAGGTACTGCCCGGCGACGACACAGAAAACCTGCGCGCCTTTGCAGTCAATCTGGACCGGCAGCTGCTCTCCCATTCCAGCGACGTGATTCGGGAAGTAGCCAACGGCAACTGTTATATCGGCATGGTGGGAGAGGACGACGCCCTGCGAGCCATGGAGGCCGGCTATGATATTGCCGTCGTCTATCCCGCCGAAGGTACCTGCGCCATTTCCGACGGCGCCGCCATCCTAAAAGGCTGTGCTCATGAGGAAAACGCCGCCCTTTTTATCGACTTTCTGCTGAGTCTGGATGTACAGAAATATATTGAAAGCGCCTGCCTGCGCCGCTCCGTCATGGACGGCTCTCTTTCAGACAGTCTGGGGGCGGACAGCCCGACTGCGGACAGCATCCTCCCCGACGACTTTACCGATGACTTTTCTCTCTTTTCCTACGACATCGCCCTCTCCGCCAGCAGTCAGGAGGATATCCTGCGCTCCTGGAGACAGATCTGGGAGGAGGAAAGCAGATGAAGAAGTGGATTCGCCGTTCTTTCCGCAATCGGATTTTTCTCACCGTGCTGCTGGTCACCCTCCTGCCCCTGCTGTTCTGCAATGTGCTGATGATGCAGATGCAGGTGGTTCGCAGCGAGATCAGTCTGGCGCAGGAAGCCAGAGCGCAGCTCACCGCTCTGGACGGCGCCCTGGATGAACTGTGCCTTTCCTTTGAAGAAATGGCCGATGAGCTATGCGAAAGCACCGCCGTTCGCAGCGTGCTTCGCCAAAAAAGCGCGGATTCCCGCGTTTTGTATCAGCTGCTGTTTCGAGTCACCGATGAGCTGAGGGAGTATGCCCGTTTTGATATCTGCGACAGGGAAGGACTGTGCCTTTACACCACAGACGCCACCGTTCCCACCGGGACGCTTTATACCGACTGGGGTATCCTCTGCGCCGCCTCCGGTTCCGTGGATCTGGTCTTTCGCTCCGGCGAAGGCGACGTGGCTCTCACGGCTGCCCGCGCGGTCCGAAGCCACGATTCGGCTGTTCTGGGCTATGTGGTGGTCTCCATGTCCCCTGAAAATTTTGATTACCTCTTTCAGGACCTGTACAGCACCACCAGCGACATTATCCTGATGGACCCTTTCTGGCGGCCGGTGTATCATTCCCAGCCTGCCCAGACGGAAAATGCGGCGGAAAGCCTGCGCCAGCAGCTCTTGGCCGGAGAGCCCCTGACCGGAGCCGGCGGAGACTACTACTATTATACCTCTCCCCATCAGGAGACCGGTATGTCCTTGATCCTTCAGCAGCCCATGACCTTTACTTCCACGGTAATGCACACCATCTATGCAGTCAGCCTTCTGATGGGACTGCTGTGCCTGCTTTTGTGCCTGTGGTGCGCCTGGCTTTTAAGCCGACATCTCTTCCGTCCGATCCGGCAGCTGGACGAGGCCATGGGCGAGGTACGCAAAGGCAATTTTGACGTTCATCTGGACACCGGACGGGAAGACGAGCTGGGGCGTCTGGCCGACAGCTTCAACCATATGGCCGATGAATACCAGGCCAACCTCTCCCGTTCCGTGGCCAGGCAGAGAGAGCTCAACGAGACGCAGCTGCGCATGATGCAGGCCCAGCTGAATCCGCATTTTCTGTACAACACGCTGGACACCATGAAATGGCTGGGCGTCACGAACCATGTCCCGCAGATTGCCGAGCTGGCCTCCGATCTGGCCATTATTCTGCGGGCTGGCATTTCCGGGGATGAAATCATTACCGTGGAACAGGAGCTGGAGCTCATCGACCGGTATCTGGCCATACAGTCCATTCGGTTTGAGGATCGCTTTACCTGTGAAATAGATATTCCCGAAGAGTTTCAGAGCTGCCTGATTCCCAAGATGGTTCTGCAGCCCCTGGTGGAAAACGCCATCATCCACGGGGTGGCCGACAAAAACGACGGCTACATCAAGCTGTGGGCCGAGGAAAAAGAGGGAGACCTGTTTTTATCCGTATCGGACAATGGCTGCGGTATCCCGCCCGAACAGCTGGCCGATTTAAACCAGCGCTCCAAAAAGAAGCCCGCAGATCAGGGTTCTCATCTGGGGCTGTTCAACGTAAACAGTATTATACGGCTGCACTTTGGAGAGCCCTACGGGCTGTCCGTCCGCTCGCAGCCGGGAGAAGGCTGCTGCGCCACTCTGCGGCTGCCGATACAGAGGAGGAGAGACGAAAATGCTTAAGGTACTGGTAGTAGACGACGAATCCGTAGTAAGAAAAGGAATCGTCCTGGGCGTAAACTGGGCCTCCATGGGCTGCATCGTGGCCGGAGAAGCGTCAAACGGCGAGGAGGGACTGGCCGCCGTAAAACGCTATAATCCCAACCTGATCATCACCGACGTCAGAATGCCGAAGATGGACGGCCTGCAGATGGTACGGGAGCTGCGGGCTCAGGGCTGCCGCGCCTATGTAATCATGCTGACCGCCTACAGTGATTTTGAATACGCCCGAAGCGCCCTGCAGCTGGGCGCTGTGGATTACCTGCTCAAGCCCTTCCGGGATCAGGAGCTGGCCGCCGCCATCGACCGTATACGCCAAAGAGAACAGGAGCAGACCTCCCTGACTCCCGGCGATCTGCTCCCTCTGCCCAAAGGCAATAAGAGTAAATATGTATTGCAGGCCATGAACTACATCTCCGAACACTATCAGGAGCAGGACATCAGCATTACTCCCATCGCCAGACATCTGGGCGTCAGCGAGAGCCATCTGAGTCATGTCTTCAAAAAGGAGACCAGCTATACCATCATCGGCTATCTGACCCAGTATCGAATCCATATGGCCATGAATCTGCTGCGCGACTGCCGCCGCAAGGTCTATGAGGTGGCGGAGATGGTGGGCTACCGTGATGTGGCCTACTTTGGCAGCACCTTCAAAAAGCTGGTGGGTATGAGCCCCTCCGAGTATCAGGACCGCTGTCGGTAACGGCTCTGAATATCGTACAGCACCCTGGCCTTTAGAAGCTTCAGCACCTTCATCAGAGGCCGGTACAGCGCCAGCGTCAGGGCAAAATTGCCCGCGCAGTGCAGAATGTCAAACATCAGCCCCGACGTCCACCAGGCCAAGGCCGTCCCGATTCCGCCTGCGAACAGATACGGCAGAGAGCACAGCGCTCCGAAACTCAAGCCGAACAGGCCGTTTACCACAGCCCAGACAAGGACCGAGTCGTTTCTGCGCAGCAGCCGTACAATCAGGTAGAGCACGGCCCAGACATAGAGGTACATAAACCACCACAGTCCGAAGCCGTAGGTCACTCCCTGGAGAAAGACGTAGGCATAGACAGCCGCCAGCGCTTTGCGTCCAAATACCAGCGTGTATACCAGCACCAGTATGGAAACCGGTTCAACGTTGGGCAAAAACGCCATCGCAACCTGGCTCACATGCAGGATCGCTCCCAGCAGCGCCAGTACCGCCAGCTCCTTTACTTTCACGTCAATATCCTACCGTCAGCGTAATCTCAAAATGGTCCCCATCGGCCACCGGCGTGGTCTCGACGCCGGTATTGAGCATCTCGCCGTCCTTGGTGAAGCACCACCACTCTTCGTTGGAGCTGTCTGCCGTATAGCCATCCACCGTCTCCACAAACATTCCATACTCAGAATCGCTGCCCGCAATCAGTCCGGCAGGCTCCAGCACATCCCGCAGGTATTCTGCGTCGGTGTCATAGCTGAACTCTTTGGACTCGCCGTCTTTGTGCACCACCTCTACCACGATGCTCTTGTCGCCCTTGTCGGTGGCCGGCCGGGTCGCCATATATACGGCTGCCGCTGCAACCACTGCCACGATCAGCACCAGTACTGCCACAAGGCCTTTTTTGTTTTTGTTCTTCTTCTCTTCCATATTGATCCTCCTTTTGCTCCTTATGCGGGCTCCTGTCATAAATGGAAACGGCTGCCCGCGCAGCCGCAGCCAAAAATAAAACCCTTCCGGCGTGAGAACACACAAGAAGGGTCTGTATATTGCAACGGAAAGGAAAGCCGCCGCAGCCGGCCGCCTGCCTTCCATATTACAATCGCCAATTACCCGTGGTGTTGTACAGCAAACGGCAGGCAGGTCTTCTGGCTCAAGGCTCTTTGCCAACCGCCGTCTTCCCGGTTTCCCAGTGACTTGCAGGCGGTCCGCTCCCCTTTTACAGCGACGGGTTCGCACAGGCTTTTCACCTGTTTCCCTTTTCATCCCGGGCCTTTTTTATATCTCCCGGAAACCTTGCCGTTTTTTAATTTTATGGTTTTATGGTTTTATTCCAAGTATGCTTACTGAGCCGCTGTGGTCTCAGCCGCAGTCTCGGCCTGTGCGGAGGTTTCCTCTGCGGTCTCTCCCACAGTCTCCTCAGCCGTTTCTGCTGCGCTTCCTTCGGTTCCGGCCTCGGTCTCCTCTGCGGACTCCGTACCGGCAGCCGTAGTCTCAGCGCCGCTCTCCGTCTCGGCAACGGTCTCTGCAACATACAGCGTATCCATAGGCACGGCGTTCCAGATATCGTCGTCCACCGTAAACTCTGCGGAATCCGTCTGCCACTGGCTGTACGTCTCCTCAAAGACAGCCGCCTGAGCCTCGCTGATCATGGTCTGTCTCTGAGACTCGGTGGCATCCTCATCCATCTCCGCATCCAGATACATTACATACCAGCCGCTGCCGTCCACATGGAACAGCTCTACATCTCCCTCGGCCATGGACAGAGCGTGAGCGCCAAGGCTTCCCTCATCGAAGGTATCGCCGGTATAATAGGTAACCGTAGCTGCCGTCAGCCCCTGGTTCTCAGCGGCCTCCGACAGAGTGCTGCCGTTTCTCACATCATCATAAATGGTCTGCGCCACCGCCTTGGGGGAAGGACTCGTGGTCTCCTCTCCATCGGCCTGAGTCTCCGCCTGGGTCTCTTCCTCCGAAGAGCTGGTGGAATCCGAGACCAGTACGTAAGAAGCGCCCACGCAGCGGGCCTCCTCATCGGAGATATCGGTATCTGCCGCAGCAACTACCGCCTCCCATACGCGGTTGGCCAGGGCATTCTTCTCCAGGATCGCAATCATGCGGTCTCTGGTCAGATTGAGGGCAGAAAGAAGATTTTCATCAACCTGGGAAAGATTGTTGTCCGCCGTCTCCTCCACCTTGGCGATATCCTCATCGCTCAGGGAGACGCCCAGCTCCTCGGCATGATCGCAGAGGATATAGGTCTGGCGCAGAACGGTCATGACCGCTTCCTTCAGGCTGTCCTCCATCGTCACGCCGCTTGATACCTCCATATCCCAGATATCGGAGGTTCCGTACATATAGCTGTACATCATCTCATAATAATACTGCTCGGACCGCAGATAATAATTCGCCTCATCCAGATAAATCTGCTCGTCACCCAGCGTTGCCACCACGGTGGTACCATAATCGTCCGGATTTACCGAACCAGAGCAGCCCGCCAGCACGGACGATGCCAGGGTAAAGACACAGGCAGCCGTAAGCAGCCTTTTCAAAAATTTTTTCATTGCAATTTCCTCCATCCAGTGGCCGCGCCACTTTCATTGTACAGAGGCGGAAGCCAAACGCCGCAGGCGCCTGCGGTCCCGCCGAATCTTTTCTATTATAGTACGTTTCCTTTATTCTAGCAACATTTTTATATCGATTAACAATTTTTTCACCACATCCAGCAGCTCCTGTGCACCGAAGATGGCGCTGCCTCTGGGCGTCAGGGTAAAAACGGGCTCGGAACCGGCCGTGACCTTTAAGCTCCCCCCGTAGGAGGCGATCAGCTCCGGTATCTTTGCCGTATTGACCTGGGCCTGGCCGTACATAGTCACCTTCACCTGGGTGCGGCTTCCCTCCACGGCTGTGGCCTGAGCCTGGTGAGCCATTCCCCGGATCTCTGCGATTTTCAGCAGATTTTCCACCGCTGCCGGCAGATCGCCAAAGCGGTCCAGAAGCTCGTCGCGCATATCGGAGAGCTCTTCATCGTTTTCAATGGCGGCGATCCTCTTGTAGACATCCAGCTTCTGATTCTCATTGCGGATATAATAGCCGGGAATATAGGCGTCCATGTCAAAATCCACGGAGGTCTCGAAGTCCATGGGCTCCGCCGTCTCTCCCTTCTCCACCCGCACGGCTTCTCCCAGCAGCTTGCAGTACAGATCGTATCCCACCGCATCCATATGGCCGTGCTGCTCCGATCCCAGGAGATTGCCGGCTCCCCGAAGCTCCAGATCCCGCATGGCGATACGGATACCGCTGCCCAGAGCCGTAAACTCCTTGATGGCTGCCAGACGCTTTTCCGCGTCCTCCTTTAACATCCGCCCCCTGGGATACATCAGGAAAGCGTACGCGGTCCTGTTGCTCCGGCCCACCCGGCCCCTGAGCTGATAGAGCTGAGACAGACCGTAGCGGTCCGCATCATGAATGATAATCGTATTTACATTGGAGATGTCCAGGCCAGTTTCAATAATGGTGGTGGACACCAGCACATCGATCTCCCCCTCCACAAAGCTCTCCATGATCCGTTCCATCTCCCGGGCAGACATCTGCCCGTGAGCATAGGCCACCGAAGCCTCCGGCACCAGGGCGGCAATCCGGGCCGTCAGCTCATCGATCCCCTTGACCCGGTTGTAGACGTAATAAATCTGGCCGCCGCGAGCCAGCTCTCGGCTGATAGCCTCCCGCACCATCTCCTCGTCGTATTCCATCACATAGGTCTGTATCGGCGTCCGGTCCATAGGCGGCTCCTCCAGCACGCTCATATCCCGGATACCGATCAGACTCATGTGCAGCGTCCGGGGAATCGGCGTGGCGGAGAGAGTCAGCACATCTACGCTCTCCTTGAGCTTTTTGATTTTCTCCTTGTGGGTAACGCCAAAGCGCTGCTCCTCGTCGATGATCAAAAGCCCCAGATCCTTAAACTCCATATCCTTGGACAGGACGCGGTGGGTGCCGATCACCACATCCACCAGCCCCTTTTTCAGGTCCGCCAGAACCTGCTTCTGCTGGGCCGGACTGCGGAACCGGCTCAGCAGCTCCACCCGCACCGGATAATTGCCCATACGCTGGCAGAAGGTATTATAGTGCTGCTGAGCCAGGATCGTCGTCGGCACCAGATAGACCACCTGCTTGCCGTCCTGCACCGCCTTGAAGGCTGCCCTCAGAGCCACCTCCGTCTTGCCGTATCCCACATCGCCGCAGATCAGCCGGTCCATGATTTTGCGGCTCTCCATGTCTTTCTTCACCGCCTCGATGGCTGCCAGCTGATCCTCCGTCTCCTCGTAAGGAAACATCTCCTCAAACTCTTTCTGCCACACGGTATCAGGACTGTAGCAGAAGCCCTCTGTCTGCTGCCGTACCGCATAGAGCTTTACCAGATCTGCCGCAATCTCTCGGACGGCGCTTTTTACCCGGCTTTTGGTCTTCTTCCACTGATCGCCGCCCAGACGGTTGAGCTTGGGCTTCTTTCCCTCGGAGCCTGCGTATTTCTGCACCAGAGACAGCTGGGTCACCGGCAGGTAGAGATTGCCGCCGTCGCCGTATTCAATCTTGATATAATCCTTGACGATGTGATCTACCTCAACCTTTTCGATGCCCCGGTATATTCCCAGGCCATGGTTTTCATGGACCACATAATCCCCCGGTGAAAGTTCTGCAAAGCTCTGGATGATCTGGCCTTCGTAATGGCTTTTTCTCTTCTTTTTCTTTCTGGCCCGGCCAAAGAGCTCTCCCTCCGTCAGCACCACAAAGCGGATCATCGGATATTCAAAGCCCTTGTGCAGGCTGCCGTAAGTCACGCAGATCTCTCCCGGAGCCACCGGCCTGTCCTCCGTATCGTCCCGGTAGTAGGCCCGCAGATCATACTCCCGCAGATCTCCCGCCAGGCGGGAGGCTCTGGTCCGGGAAGCGCACAAAAGGATCACCCGGTACCCATTCTTCTTGTAGGTCTTCAGATCGGCAAGCAGGGTCTCGAAACTATTCTGATAGGAACCGGCTCCCCTCACCTGGAAGGAAAAGCTGCGCCGGATGGCAAGCTGGCGCACCGGTTGGTCCAGGGTGGTCAGGCAAAGCGTCCGCCCTCTCTCCAGGGCGGCGAAAATCACCTCGGCCGGAAACAGATCCATCACCTGCTCCTCATCCCAGGAGCCGGCGCCTCTCTCCAGCCGGTTCATCATGCTCTCTCGGAATTCCTTTTCGGTGACAAGAGCTTTTTCTTCCAGTCTGGCCGGCTCATCCAGATAAATATCCGTCTCCTCCGCCGGAAAATAATCCAGGAAAGAGACGGTGCCGTCCAGAGCTGTAATACTGTCGGAAGCGGGATAGACCGTCACCTCCTCCAGATTTTCCACCGAACGCTGGCTGGCCGCGTCAAAGGAGCGCAGAGAATCCACCTCATCGCCAAAGAATTCCAGGCGCACCGGCAGCTCCTCCGTCAAAGGCCAGATATCCGCAATGCCGCCGCGAATGGAGAATTGTCCGGGATTTTCCACCTGTCCCTCCCGCTCATAGCCCAATTTCACCAATGCCTGGGCCAGCTGCTCCAGCTCTCTCTCCTCGCCGGGCCGCAGAGTCAGAGCGGTCCCCACCAGCTCCTCCATGGGCTTTAGATGGTCCATCAAACCGTCGATGGTCGTCACCACCGTCACAGGACGCCTGCGATCCGACAGTCTGCGAATCACCGACAGCCTGGCCCTGGCCGTGACGCTGCCCTGAACATCCGCCGCGTAAAAGAGCATATCCTTGGCCGGATAGAGGCAGACATTTTCGGCGAAATAGGAAAGATCCTCCTGAATCTCCCTGCCCCTCTGGTCGCTGTAGGTGACTACCAGATGGCAGTTCATCCCCGACTCCTCCGACAGGGCGGCAATCAGGTGAGCCTTTTCCGACTCCAGGCAGCCCCCGGCCTGCACCGGCCCACGCCCTTTTTGCATTTCCCGGCGCAGCTCATCATACTCCACCAGCTCGCCCAAAGGCCCCAGAAACATCCGTTTCATCTGCCGCTTCCTTTCTCCTGACCCGCCTTATCTGCCGCCTGCCCCGCGTCGCTGCCGTCTGCGCTTTTCTCAGGCTTTTTTACCTTATTATAATGATTCATCGCCGCCTGGGCTCCCTGCTCGATAAGCATGACGACGGCGTCCGCCGCGCTGCGCACCGCCTCCTCCAGCAATTCCGTCTCCTGTCTGGTGAAATGACTGAGCACATAATCGGCCAAATCCATCCGCGGCGGCTTTTCACCGATTCCCACCCGCACGCGGGGGTATTCCTGGGTACCCAGGCAGGCAATAATGCTCTTCATGCCGTTGTGTCCGCCGGCGCTTCCCTTGGCCCGTATCCGGACGCTGCCCACATCCAGGCTGATATCATCGTAGATAACGATCACATGGTCCGGTTCCGTCTTATAAAAATCCACAGCCGCCCGAATGCTCTCGCCGCTTAAATTCATATAGGTCTGAGGCTTTAAAAGCACCACCTTCTCCCCGCCGATGCGGCCGTCTCCCACAAAGCCTCTGAATTTTCGCCCCGTCACCTCACATCCCAGCATATCCGCCAGCCGGTCGATGACCATAAAACCGGCGTTATGTCTCGTGTTCTCATATTCCCTGCCCGGATTACCCAGTCCTGCGATCAAATACATCTCCATTTTCCTCTCTATACTATGAAACTCTGATTCCATAAACAGACAGACCGCTCGTCCGCAAAGCTTTGCAGAGCTTTCATACCCGCGCGTCCGTTTTTCGGCTTTTTCCCACGACGAAATGAGGCTGCCCCAAAAAACACCCCCTGCAAGGGAGTCCGGGATAGCCTTATCTTTTGCTATATTATAGGAAATGACTGTGCGCAGTCATCGCCGCCTGGTTAGATCATAGCAGGATTTATCCCAAAAGTAAACGCAAAAATTTGGGCGTTTTCTCTATTGACAAAAACTCTTTCCCCCAGATTTGTTTACATTCGGACCACTCTGTCCACAACTCAATAACGCCCCGAACCTGTTCCCGACGGGAACAAATCCGAGACGTTATTTTTTATGGATTATTCATTTTTCAGCCTTCTGCTTCCACGACCGTCCTGTGGACTCACTGCTGCGCAAGGGCATAATAATACGCGCTCCCCATATAAGGCTCGTCGGACGCAAAACAGTTTACCGGATATAAATCCTCCAGGACCAGTTCCCGGCCGCCGTCCATAGTATAATAAACTGCATCGACGCCCAGATTTTCCGTCAGCGTTCGATACAGGCTGTCCATCATAAACCATCTTAAACTGACAGAATCGTAAAAGAAGAAGTCCTCCTTTTGCTCCCTGTCATCCAATCCCGCCACCAGCGTAGAATTCGCGGCCCAGTCTACAGTGACGGCGTCCTCCGAACAGGATACGCTCTCCAGAGTAAAATCCAGGCCGCTCCACTGGGACAGAGCCTCTGCAAGCGACTCCGCCGTCATCCCCTGCACCGTTACCGTCCGCGTTTGAATCAGGCCATCTTCCATTCCCGCCTCACTGCCTGCCGAAAAATCTGCATACAGCACGATCTCCTGCTCTGCGTCTGTGTCCGCCGATTCCACCGTTTCTGTATGTGTCCATGTCTCCTGCTGCGTCCAGGACTCTGTCCATACCTGCGTCTCCGTCTTTGTCTGCGCGTTCCCGCCGCATCCTGTCATACACATGGCGCCCCAGACAAGGGCGACGGATATCATAAAGACCAATTTTTTTCTTTTCTTCATCATGGATTTTCAAACCTCCGCATTTTTAAACCCATCTATCTGATTCTATGAGTATACTCCTTGCTCTGGCAGATGTCTACCCACAATTGTTGCCTTCCGCCGCCTCGCGGTCCATGATAAAGATGTAGTCGGGGTCCTTCTCCATAACAAATTCAAAGGAAGCTTCGTTGCCATGGGTGGAGGTGTCTACATCTGCGTCCACGCCAATATTATCAAAACTGATCTGGGGGCGTGGAAATTTCGGAGAGCTACGAAGTGCTTGATGCGCAGGATAATCCCATTCCCGGCCTCTATGCCGCAGGCGAGATTGTGTACGGCCTGCAATACGGGCTGGCCAGGGAGCAGATGCAAATACGCCAATGCGTTGGTCCAATCGCATCTCTATAATATATCGCCAAGCCACAGCGAGCAGTAGAGCGACACCAGCGTCTTGGTATCCTGAAGATCCAGACCAAAGTCCGATTTCAGGCGGCCCAGCCGGTAAAAAACCGTATTTTTATGGACGCACAGCTGCTGGGCTGCCCGGCTGATATTCTGATCGCAGTCCAGATAGGCACGGAGCGTGGCCAGGTATTCCGTTCCCTTTTCTCTGTCATAATCCCGCAGCGCACGTATTCCATCGTGGATATAGCGGGAAGCGTCCGGCAGGCGGGAGACGGAGGCCAGCATATGATGCAGGCGATAGTCGTTAAACAGGGCCAGTCCCTGGGTCTGTCCCACGGACAGGGCATACCGGTAGACAGACTGAGCCAGACGAAAATGCTCATAGATATCCTGAACCGAAGAAAAGGCGTCGCTGCAGCTGACCAGCCTTTCCTGCGACCGGACCTCCCGGTCCAGAGCCTCCCGGTTTTTCAAAAGCGCGTGATAATCGGTGAGGGCTGCAAATCCATTTTCCACCGGAGCATAACAGTACGGCTGCAGATCCGGCAGCAGGGCCTCTGCCGAATCGGTAATAAACCAGAGCATACAATAGGTGCTTCCCTCCGGAAACATGGGATAGAGCATCCGGTTGGCCAGAAAAGGGGGATTGATTCTCTGGTTCAGAATACTGAACAATAGCTCCTGTCCGTCGTTAATACCCGCGTCGGCCGGCCAGCCGTTTAAAACCATGGCCACTCCCAAAACCTGCGCCGTCTCCATCACCGCTTCCGGGTCCAGCTCCTCGAGGGGACGGCCCACATCCGGCAGGCGGATTCCCCCCAAATGCTTGCCTCCCACCAGACTGCCGCAGACCATCCGCCGCCGGCGGATATTGGGCCAGGCAATAATATGGGGGCGGCCGGTCAGGGCCAGAGCCGTCACATAGCCCGTATCCTTCTCATATTCCGCCGAAGAAATATTACGGCGGCGGTATATCTTATCCTCTATGTCGTCCTGGGGATAGCCCTTGGACAGCAGAGGCTCATTTTGATTCCGGTCAATAAAAGCAAGGGGATTTCCAAGTATGTCCTCCGCCGCGTCGATCAGAGTCCGAAGCTCTGCTCCCGACAGCAGCAATTCTGTCAGAGATTGTGCCATTATCAAACATCCTCATTTCTTTTTTGTTCTTTTTTACAAGAGTTTCCGTCCAAATAATCCATATGCGCCTATGTTCTTGGATAAACACATATATAAATACAGATTCTATTGTAATATAAAACAAAATTCCTGACAAGATTTTAATTTGACACAGTAGAATTTTTGTCAAACAAGCCGTACAATATCCTTTGCAATCCTGAAACCATATCAGACTAATAGGAAGGGAGAAAACATAATGAAAAAGAGATGGCTGTCTATTGTGAGCCTGATCCTGGCTGTGAGCCTGCTTGCCGGCTGCAGCGCACAGGGAAGTGCTACTACTGCGGCTGACACGGAGGCTGCGCAGACCACTGCCGCCGAAACCACCCAGGCTGAAACAGATCAGACTGAAACTACACAGGCTGAAACAGAAGGAACCACGGAGCTTGAATCAGAGGAGACCGATGTGGTCGTAATCGGCGCCGGCGGCGCCGGACTGACCGCCGCCTACTTTGCCAGAGAGGGCGGCAAGGAAGTGATCCTGCTGGAAAAGCAGGCCATGACCGGCGGCAACACTGCTCAGGCCGGCTTCTTCGCCGCCAACAGCACTCATATGCAGGAAGAATTCGGCGTCACCTATACCCAGGAAGATCAGTACAATTTTGTAATGGAGACCCCTGGCGTTGATCCCGACTTTGCCCGCCTGTTCGTAGAGAATTCCGGTCCCACCGCAGAATGGGTGGTGGATACTCTGGGAATCGAAGTCACCAGCGTCACCGGACGCGAGATCTATTCCGTGGACGAGGACGGCAGAAAGCTGCCCAACCAGATGGTTTCCAAGCTGACGGAGGTCAACGAGGAAATGGGTGTGGACATCCGCCTCCAGTCCCCCGCCACCGCTCTGATTATGGAGGATGGCCGGGTTACCGGCGTTACAGTGGAAGGTCCTGACGGCACCTACAATATTATGGCTGACGCCGTAATTATTGCTTCCGGCGGCTTTGCTGCCAACAAGGAGATGATCGCAGAGTATGCTCCCGACTGGGTGGATGCTCCCACCTCCAACACCTCCGCTACCACAGGCGACGGAATTTTGATGGCAGAGGCCATCGGCGCCGCCACCAGCAACATGACGGAATTTACCTTCAACCCCACCCTCTATGATAACAACGGCGTAGCCATGTCGGTCAGCGGCGTGCGCTATGAGGGCGGCATCCTGGTTACCTACGAAGGCGAGCGCTTTACGGACGAGATGGCCAACTACTCGGATGTGGCCTACGCAGAGGTGGAAAAGGCAGACGGAAAGGCCTGGGCCATTATGGATGCCAATTCTCTGGCCTGCAACCCGAACTATGCAGTCAGCGCCGATACCATCGAAGAATTGGCTGAGCTGATCAGCATCGATCCCGATGTCCTCTCTCAGACCATCGCAGACTATCAGGCCGGCTATGACAGCGGAGAGGATGAGTTTGGACGCACCGACATGCGCTCCCGTCTGGACGAGGCCCCCTACTATGCCGTACCTGTAATCCCCGGCGTTCACCACACCAGAGGCGGTCTGAGCATCGATCTGGACGGACGTGTTCTGGACACCAACGGCGATGCCATCCCCGGCCTGTATGCCGCCGGCGAAGTGACCGACAACAAGCTTTTAGGCAACGATCCCGTAGCCGTGGGCGTAACCTTTGGACGCCTCACTGCTCAGACGGTTCTGAACGATCTGTCCGAGGAATAATTCTCTCTGACATCAGCTTTCCGTCCGGCATTTCATTTCGGATAAAAGAACCGGCCCGAAGTCAAATCCCTTCGGGCCGGTCTTTTTGCTCTTTATTTTACTCTTGGTTTCTCATTCTATGGCCTTACAGCAAGACCATATTTCGCCGGTTCATATCGCTGCCTGCGGCTCAGCCGTTCCAGGCCTCCTGGGCCTCGTCTTCCGAAGCAGCAGATTCGTATTTGGAAAGAATAATCCTCTGGATTCTGTCACGAGTTTCTGAGTTGATGGGATGCGCAATATCCCGATATTCCCCGTCCGTGGCCTTGCGGCTGGGCATGGCGATAAACACGCCCTTTTCTCCTTCAATGACTTTGATATCATGGACGACGAATTCGTTGTCCAGTGTGATGGACACGATTGCCTTCATCTTCCCCTCTTTGGCGACTTTTCTTACTCTTACATCCGTAATCTGCATGCTAACACCCCCGTACTTTTATCCTATCTCAGAAGTCGTATCTTATGTTTTTCTCTACAACTACCCGGATATCGTCAGGGCTGCCGACATATGTCATGTTTGCTTTGATTGTGTCATGACTCTCTACGATGCAGTTTTCGATCACTGTGTTGTCTCCAATATAGACATCGTTCAGAATAATCGAATTGCGGATCACACAGTTGTTGCCAATATATGCCTGCTTAAACAAAATCGAATTCTCAATCGTTCCATTGATAATGCAGCCGCTGGAAACCAGGCTGTTGCGGACATGGCTGCCCGGATTGTACTTGGCCGGCGGATTGTCATCCACCTTGGAGTAAACATCGGGGTACTGATGGAAGAAATAATCGCGCACCCTGGCATCCAGAAAATCCATATTCACCTTATAGTAAGCCGGAATATTGCTGATATTTCCCCAATATGTGGTCAGGGGGTACGCATAAATCTTCTTTACGTTCTTATAGCGCATCAAAATGTCGCGTACAAACTCGTAGCGATCCTCCTCGGCGCACTGCTCCAACAGCTCGATCAGCAGACGGCGGCGAATCACATAGATACCGCAGTTGACAATATTGGAGGTGGCTACCATGGGCTTCTCATCGATATCCACAACCCGATTGTCATCGGAGAGCTTCACCAGACCGAAGCGGCAGAGATTCTCATTCTCGGGAAGCCTCTTGCAGACCATGGTGATATCGGCCTTTTTGGCGATATGATACTCCAGCACCTCGCCGTAATCCAGCTTGTACACGCCGTCGCCGCTGGCGATAACTACGTAGGGCTCATGGCTGTCCTTTAAGAACTTGATATTCTGATAGATGGAATCCGCCGTGCCGCGATACCAGTTGGCGTTGGTAGGCGTAATGCTGGGCGTGTAGATATACAGACCGCCCTGCTTGCGTCCAAAATTCCACCACTTGGAGGAGCTTAAATGCTCGCTTAAGGACAGGGAATTGTACTGTGTGATCACAGCCACCTTTTTCACCTGGGAGTTGGTCATATTGCTCAGAGAAAAATCGATGGCCCGGTAGCTTCCTGCCACGGGCATGGCCGAGATGGCTCTCTTCTGGGAAAGCATACCCATTTTTTTGTTGTTTCCGCCTGCTAAAATAATTCCTATTGCTCTCACAGTACCCCACCTGCCTTTATCACGTATTCGCCGCTGGCCAGATTTCCTTCCGGATAATCATCCTTTTCCGTGACGCCGGAAATGGCCGTATTTTTGCCGATTGTCACTCCGTCGGGAATGTAGGACTTCTCGCCTACCGTCACAAGATCGGAATTGTAGACCTTGGGGTCCAGCTTGCTGGGCGCGTATTCACCTACGCCCATTCTCACATTGGCTCCCACCTCGGTCTTATCCGCAATAATCGCCTTTTCAATTACGCTGCCCTCTCCGATCACCACATCCTGCATGATGATGGAGTTGCTGATCACGGCTCCCTTGCCGATGGTAACGCCGGAGCCGATCACCGAATTGTACACGCTGCCGTACACGCTGGTGCCCTCTCCGATGATACTGCGCTCGATGGTGGAATCGGCCGAAATATACTGCGGCGGGAGGATGTCACTCTTTGTATAAATCTTCCAGTATTCCTCGTAGAGGTTAAATACAGGTATGATATCAATAAGCTCCATGTTGGCTTCCCAGTAGGAGGTAAGGGTTCCTACATCCTTCCAGTATCCATTATACTCATAAGCGAAAATCCGCTTTCCTTCACCAAAGCAATAAGGGATGACATGCTTACCAAAATCACAGCCCGGTTCCTCCGACAGAGTAATCAGAGCTTCCTTGAGCACCTTCCAGTTGAAGATATAGATGCCCATGGAGGCCAGGTTGCTGCTGGGATTGGCAGGCTTCTCCTCAAACTCTGTGATCTGGTTGCGGTCATCCGTAACCAGAATGCCGAAGCGATGCGCCTCCTCAAGCGGCACCGGCATGGCTGCGATCGTGATATCCGCGTTGTTTGCCTTGTGATAGTCCAGCATTACCTCGTAATCCATCTTGTAGATGTGGTCGCCGGACAGAATCAGGACATACTCCGGATTGTACATATCCATATAGTTCAAATTCTGGTAGATGGCGTTAGCCGTTCCGGTATACCATTCGCTGTTGCGGCTCTTCTCATAGGGAGGAAGCACCGTAACACCGCCGATATTCCGGTCCAGATCCCACGGAATACCGATACCTATGTGCGTATTCAATTTTAGCGGCTGATACTGGGTCAGCACACCAACCGTATCAATACCGGAATTGATACAGTTGCTCAGCGGGAAATCGATAATACGGTACTTGCCGCCAAAGGCCACTGCAGGCTTTGCCACCTTGGCAGTCAGCACCCCCAGGCGGCTTCCCTGTCCGCCTGCTAACAGCATAGCAATCATTTCTTTCTTAATCACACAATTCACCC
Organism: uncultured Lachnospiraceae bacterium; assembly: GCA_944381515.1. Lineage (GTDB taxonomy): Bacteria > Bacillota > Clostridia > Lachnospirales > Lachnospiraceae > RGIG7193. Next base: position 75,597 of record CALWLM010000021.1, read on the forward strand.
CTTGCTGTAAGATTAGTCTCCGTCCGGGAGCAGCGATTCCGGACGGATAAAGCTTGTACGGCTTCGTTTCCAGTATATCACATATTTTAGGATTAGTGAATAAAAATATTTGATTTTCTAAATTTTCTTTGTGCAGTTTTCCATGACTGCCTTCTTGCAGGGCGGGAAAAAATCATTTATAATTTATTATATATGCCCGAACCCCGGGACATGCGTAAAGCCGCGCATTTTTTCACAAAAAGCTGCGGTCCGGACAGCGCCCGTCCGGCCTGCGTATCTTAAAAAAATTGCGCCGCAGGAAGGAGACATCATGAATTTAACCGATATCCGCGATATCTTTCGCGATAAGGAAAACTATCTGGGAGGAACAGTGGAAGTAGGCGGCTGGGTCCGCTCCAATCGCGCCTCCAAAAATTTCGGCTTTTTAGTCATCAGCGACGGAACCTTTTTTGAGCCTCTTCAGGTGGTCTACCACGATACCCAGGAGAATTTTGCTCAGCTGTCCAAATTAAACGTAGGCGCCGCCGTACTGGTACGGGGAACCCTGGTTGCCACCCCCCAGGCCAAGCAGCCTTTTGAAATCCAGGCTGAATCCATCGAGCTGGAGGGAGCCTCCACTCCGGATTATCCGCTGCAGAAGAAGCGCCATTCCTTTGAATACCTGCGCACGATTTCCCATCTGCGCCCCCGCACCAACACCTTCCAGGCGGTGTTTCGCGTGCGCTCTCTGGCTGCGGCTGCCATTCATCAGTTTTTCCAGGAGAGAGGCTTCGTTTATGTGCACACCCCTCTGATCACCGGCAGCGACTGCGAGGGAGCCGGCGAGATGTTCCAGGTGACCACCATGGACCTGGCGAACGTTCCCCGCACCGAGGACGGAGCTGTGGACTACACAAAGGACTTCTTCGGCAAGCCCACCAACCTGACCGTCAGCGGCCAGCTAAACGGCGAGACTTATGCCATGGCCTTCAAAAAGATCTACACCTTCGGCCCCACCTTCCGCGCCGAGAATTCCAATACCACCCGTCATGCGGCTGAGTTCTGGATGATCGAGCCGGAGATCGCCTTTGCCGACTTAAAGGACGACATGATCCTGGCCGAGAGTATGCTCAAATATATTATTCGCTATGTGCTGGAGAACGCTCCGGAGGAGATGAATTTCTTCAACAGCTTCGTGGACAAGGGTCTTTTGGACCGTCTGAACCACGTGCTGAACTCGGATTTCGGTCACGTGACCTATACCGAGGCCATCCGTCTTCTGGAGGAGCACAACGACGAATTTGACTACAAAGTCTCCTGGGGCTGCGATCTGCAGACCGAGCACGAGCGCTATCTGACGGAACAGCTGTTTAAGCGCCCCGTCTTCGTCACCGATTATCCCAAGGAGATCAAGGCCTTCTACATGAAGCAGAACGACGACGGCAAGACGGTGGCCGCTATGGACTGTCTGGTTCCCGGCATCGGCGAAATCATCGGCGGCAGCCAGCGCGAGGACGATTATGACAAGCTCGTCACCCGCATGAAGGAGCTGGGGCTCAAGGAGGAGGACTATGACTTTTATCTGGATCTGCGCCGCTACGGCTCTGCCAGACATGCAGGCTTTGGCCTGGGCTTTGAGCGCTGCGTCATGTATCTGACCGGCATGGGCAACATCCGCGACGTGATTCCCTTCCCCCGTACAGTGGGAAGCTGCGAGCTGTAATCAAGGATTTTCGCACCCGCAAAAACACCTCAGCCTGCGAGCCGAGGTGTTTTTTTGCGCCATTTACTGCCTATCTGCCGTTTACAATGTAGGTTTCATATCCCTTTTTCTCCAGCTGCTGCGACAGACGATCCGCGTTCTCCAGGGAGCGGAAGGCTCCCAGCTGTACCTTATAATAGCCGCCCGCAGTCTTTACATAGGCGTCGGAATAACCGGCGTCTTTCAGTTGGCTGCACAGTCTGTCGGCGTTCTCTCTGCTGCGGAAAGCTCCCGCCTGTACCCGGTAGAGCGGTCCCGTCTGCTCCCCCGCGCCGCCTCCCGCTCCGCTGCCTTCATCACTGTCACCGTCTTCATCGGTTTTATCCTCCAGCCTGTTTTTCACATCCCGGCGAAAATCGTCCATAGATACGCCATGGAGAGGGAACCAGTGCATCACATCGGCATGATTGCTGGCAATGCCGGCCGTATACCCCTCGCTGTGACAGATAATATCCTCCGCCCCGAAGCCGAAGGTACGGGCCAGGTGAGCCGCCAGTTCTGCGGCATTTTCATAGACCCGGTCAAAATACGCCTTATCCTTCAGATCTCTGGATTCGCACATCTCCAAAGAGACCAGCGTATCGTTGCCGGAGCCCCTGCTTCCCCTGCCGCAGTGCCAGGCCCTCCAGGCATTCCCCGCCTCGCAGGGCAGTATCTCAATAATGTCCGCATCATCCACGAAGAAATGCACGGCCTTCTCAACCCCCGGTTGATTCCACCGCAGGGCAAAGGCCTGCGCCATCACGCCGGGGGTGGCCGTACTGTGCACCATACAGCCGCGGGGCGTGATTTTTTGGCCGGCTTTATAGCAGTCGTTCTGCGTGACATACTGCTTTATAATATTCACGATTCGTTTCCTCCCTTTAGCTGCTTATAAATCTGATTGGCTCCGGTGGCCGCCAGTCCGGAAACAATTCCGATGGCAATGGAGGTAAGGGGATCTTCCCCCGGAAACCCCTCCATCGTCAGACATCCGACTATCCCCAGCGCACCTCCCAGAGCGCCGCAGATGACCGGCACCCATTTCGTGGCCAGAGGGGTGGCCTTTACCAGCTGACCTGCCAGATAACAAATCACCGTAATCGCCGCTACGCCAGCTATTCCAAAATCCATATGGGACTCCTTTCCTGTTTTTTGTCTCTACTCTATTCATATGCCTTTTTGGAAAATTTGTCCCTCTTTTCCTCCCAATTATTACAGGAAGCTCTTTCGGCCAAATGCCTGGGAAAACAAAAGAGGAAGAGGACAGATCTCTCTGCCGTCTTCCTCTGTGAAAGGTCTTTATTTCCGTTTGTTTTACCGATTGCGGGAAAGAAGCGCCTCTATATAGCACTCCAGAATGTCAAGAGCCGGTTTATTATGGCCGCCCCGGGGAATAATGAGATCCGCATATTTTTTGCTGGGCTCCACAAATTTCTCATGCATGGGCTTGACAGTGGCGCTGTACTGATTGAGCACCGACTCCAGGCTGCGGCCTCTCTCCTTGGTATCCCGCAGAATACGGCGGGCCAGCCTCTCCTCGGCGTCGGTGTCCACAAAAATACGCAGATCCATCAGCTCCCGCAGTCTGGCATCCTCCAGCACCAGAATTCCCTCCACGATAATCACCGGTCTGGGCTCCATTCGCACCGTAGCCTTCGCCCGGTTATGGACCGTATAGTCATAGGTGGGGTGCTGGATGGCATGTCCCGCCTTCAGTTCCTGAATATGGCGAACCATATACTCTGTCTCAAAAGCGTCCGGATGGTCGTAATTTAACTGCGCCCGCTGCGCAAAAGGCATTCCGTCATGGGAACGGTAATAATTATCATGCCCCAGGACCTGAATCTGATTTCCAAAGCGTTCGCCCAGTTTTCTTACTACAGTCGTTTTGCCGGAGGCAGAGCCCCCTGCGATTCCTATAATCGTAATTTCCATGCCTTTTCCTCCGTTTGCTGTCCCCCGCAGGGCGTCCCTTTGTTATGTCCCCTTACGCCGTTTCGCTTAAACGAGCCAGTTTTTCCGCCTGGTCGGCGGCAATCAGGCTGTCTATTATCTCAAACAGATCTCCGTCCATAATATCGTTTATCTTGTACAGGGTCAGCTTGATACGGTGCTCCGTCACTCTGCCCTGAGGGAAATTATAGGTCCGGATCTTTTCCGACCGGTCGCCGGTACCGATCTGGCTGCGCCTCTCCTCGGCCTCGGCCGCCTGTTTTTTGGCCAGCTCCAGATCATACAGTCGGGAGCGCAGCACCTTCAGGGCCTTTTCTTTGTTTTTCAGCTGGGATTTCTCATCCTGGCAGGAGATCACAATTCCCGTAGGAATATGCGTCAGACGTACGGCCGAATCCGTGGTGTTAACGCACTGTCCGCCGTTGCCTGAGGCGCGGAATACGTCAAATTTGCAGTCGTTCATGTCGATTTCCACATCTACCTCCTCAGCCTCCGGCATAATGGCCACCGTACTGGTGGAGGTGTGGATACGGCCGCCGGATTCCGTCTCCGGCACTCTCTGCACCCGATGAACCCCGCTCTCATATTTCAGCTTGGAATAGGCTCCGCTGCCGCTGATCATGAAAACCACTTCTTTGAAGCCGCCGATTCCATTCTCATTGACACTCACCAGCTCTGTCTTCCAGCGGTTGCGCTCGGCAAAGCGGCAGTACATCCGGTAAAGCTCCGCCGAAAAGAGGGCCGCCTCATCGCCGCCGGCTCCGGCCCGGATCTCTACGAATACGTTTTTTTCATCGTTGGGGTCCTTTGGCAGCAGCAGAATCTTCAGCCGATGCTCCAGCTCCTCGATGCGGCCTTTGGCGCCGGCCAGTTCCTCCTTGGCCAGCTCCCGCATCTCTTCGTCGTTTTCTTCCTCCAAAATAGCCAGGCTGTCCTGCATATCCTGCCGGGCCGCCTTATATTCCTGGTAGGCTTCCACCAGGGGCGCCAGCTCCGCCTGCTCCTTCATCAGCCGCCGCAGCCTGACCGAATCCCCGGCCAGCGACGGGGAGGAAAGCTCTGCCTGCAGCTCCTCATAACGCGCCAATATATCTTCCAACCGATCAAACATGCGAATATACTCCTCTCACCACACGGGTCTGTCCCGCCAAATCCTTTTTCACTTCCACCTGCTCAAAACCGGCTTCCCGCAAAAGCTCCGGCACGCTCTGTCCCTGGTCGTAGCCGATCTCCAGATAGAGACGGCCCCCTGCCAGAAGATAGTTCCCCGCCTCCCCGGCTATGCGCCGGTAGAAGGCCAGACCGTCCTCCTCCCCGTCCAAAGCCAGCCTGGGCTCATAATCCCTCACCTCCGGCATCAGTTCTTCGATCACCTGGGAGGCAATATAGGGGGGATTGGAAACAATCACATCAAAAGCAGCCCCACGGGGCAGGGCCCCAAACAGATCTCCTCTGAAGATCTCCGCCTTACAGCCCAGCCGGGCTGCATTCTCCCCGGCCAGGGCGACCGCCTTCTCCGAGATATCGCACAGAGTCGTCCCAAAGCCGCCCAGATGCGCCAGCGACAGGCCGATGCAGCCCGTCCCGCAGCACAAATCCAAAAGCTTTCCCGCCTCCGCCTCTGCTTTCGCCTGCGAAGGCTTCGAAGGCTTACCTTTAGCTGCGCCTCTCTCCCGTTCAAGCACCCATTCCACCAGAGTCTCCGTATCCTGCCTGGGAATCAGTACGCCGGGACGCACGCGAAAAGGAAGGCCCATAAATTCGGTTTCACCCAGCAGGTAAGCCAGAGGAATCCTCCGGCAGCGCCCCTCTATCCGTTCCTCCCAGATATCCGGTATCCTCTCCGGTCCTGCATCCCGCTTCCAGAGATATTCTGCCCGGCTTATGCCGAAGGTATCCGACAGAATATACCAGGCGTCCAGCTGCGCCTCCGGCACCCCCGCCTCTCTGAGACGTTCTTCCGCCTCCCGCAGAAGTTCTCCATAAGAAGGCTTATAAGCAGACTTCATTTTCACTCTCCGCAGACGCAGGCAGAGGCTGCGTTCTCCACAGTCTGGCCGGATACCGGCTCCTGCGCCTCTGCTGCCGTCATTGACGCCGTCTCTGTCTCCTGCCGGTCCGATGCCGCCTCTTCACTCCAGCTGCTCTCCGGGAAATTCTCCCGCAGATAGGCGCGCCAGTCAAAAACAGCCTCCACCGACGCGATTCCCACTTCAATCATATCATCGTCGGGCTCCCGGGTCGTCAGCCCCTGCAGCAGAAGTCCCGGACGGCTCAGAGCATTGACCAGGCGGGAATCGCTGCGCCCCGCCAGCTTCAGGAATTCATAGGAGATGCCCGTGACCACCGGCAAGAGCAAAATCCGGCTCACCATCCGCAGCCATACCGTGTCGGTGCGCACAAACATCACCACCACCGTGCTGATTACAATCACAAAAAGCAGAAAGCTGGTGCCGCAGCGCTTATGCTCCTTGGAGCTTCTGCGCACATTCTCCACCGTCAGCGGCAGGCCATGCTCTATGCAGTTGATACATTTATGCTCCGCCCCATGGTACATAAACACCCGGCGAATATCCTTCATCAGGGAGATGCCCGCCACATACCCGATAAAAATGGCGATGCGAATCACGCCCTCCAGCACGGCTATTCCCAGATAACCGGAGATCCACCTGCGGAAAAAGCCCGCAATCCAGGTGGGCAGCAGCATAAAAATGCCTACGGCCAGCACTACGGCAAAAATCATAGTGACTCCCATCACCAGATCTTCCTTTTTTTTCTGCCGCGCCGCCTCCTCTTCGCTTATCTGGGCCCCTTTTTCCTCTTCCTCCTCGTAAAAGGAAGCGGAATAATTCAGAATATTCATTCCCAGACTCAAGGACTCAATAAAGCTGAATATTCCCCGAATAAAAGGCACCCGAAAAAGCGCGCACTTTGTGGTGATTCCCCGGTAGGAATCCTTCTTGATCTCTATCTCTCCGTCCGGTCTGCGGACGGCCACGGCGTACTTCTCGCCGTTTTTCATCATAACTCCCTCAATCACGGCCTGGCCGCCGATCCCAGATGACTTCATTTTTCTTTTATCAACCTGTCCTTTCTCCGCTGCAATATGAAAAAAGGCTGGAATTTCATGGCACACGCACGAAACCCCAACCTTGTCTTCTCTGTCTTAATTCTCTGTTTTGATGCCGTACTTGCGGTTAAACTTATCAATACGGCCTCTGGCGGCAGTGGCTTTCTGCTGGCCGGTGTAGAACGGATGGCACTTGGAGCAAACCTCCACGTGGATCTCCTTCTTGGTAGAACCGGTTACGAACTCGTTGCCGCAGTTGCAAATCACCTTGGCCTGATGGTACTCAGGATGAATTCCTTCTCTCATTTTTTCACCTCATCATTCTCTCTTTGATGGTTCCAACCATCCTATATAAACAGCTCACTCATTGTAACACAGGAGCCTGAAAAATGCAAGAGCTATTTCATCGTTCCCAGGCGGATTTTGCGCGCTGCTTAAGGTTCCAGGCATTCTCCATTGGTCTCGATTACCTTTTTATACCATTCAAAGGATTTCTTTTTGTATCGGTTCAGGGTGCCGCTGCCATCGTCGCTGCGGTCTACATAGATAAAGCCGTACCTCTTTTTTAATTCGGCGGTGGAAGCGCTGACCAGATCAATACAGCCCCAGGCAGTATATCCCATAACCTCCACACCGTCCTCAATGGCCTCCCTGACCTGTACCAGATGATCGTTCATATACTGAATACGGTAATCATCATAAACGGTGGGAACGCCGTCTGGTCCGGTCACATTAGAACTGCCGTTCTGCGTTCTCCTTTCGGCGCAGGCCGGTCCCGTCAGATAAAACGGGTCTTTTTTGCAATGGCGATGAACTCTCGATTGCTCCCGGTCCGGGCAAACATGTCCAGAATCCGTTCCACCGCCTCGTCAGATTTCAGTCCGCTGACAGCCTTGTGAATATTATCGGCCGCTTCCTTCTCCTCCGCCGTCAGCAGCAGGTCATCCCTTCTGGTACCGGATTTGAGGATATCCACAGCGGGGAAGATCCGCTTCTCCGACAGTCTGCGGTTTAATACCAGCTCCATATTGCCGGTACCCTTAAATTCCTCATAAATCACATCGTCCATACGGCTTCCGGTTTCTACCAGAGCCGTTGCCAGAATTGTCAGGCTGCCTCCTTCCCGCATATTGCGGGCGGCACCGAAGAAGCGCTTGGGCATGTAGAGGGCCGCCGGGTCCAGACCGCCGGACAGGGTGCGGCCGCTGGGCGCCACCGTCAGATTATAGGCCCGGGCCAGACGGGTGATGCTGTCCAGAAGGATAATTACATCGCAGCCATGCTCCACCAGGCGCTTGGCCCGCTCCAGTACCATCTCGGATACCCGCTTGTGGTGATCCGGCAGTTCATCGAAGGTGGAGTAGATAACCTCGGCGTTGACTCCCTCGATGGACTCCTTGATATCCGTTACCTCCTCCGGCCGCTCATCGATCAGCAGAACAATGAGTCTCATGCCCGGATGATTGGTCTTGATAGACTGAGCCACCTGCTTGAGCAGGGTGGTCTTGCCCGCCTTGGGCGGCGACACGATCATACCTCTCTGTCCCTTGCCGATGGGCGAGAGCAAATCCACCAGCCGCATGGAAAGCTTGCCCCCCGGCGTCTCCAGATGCAGACGGCTGTTGGGGAAAACCGGCGTCAGATCCTCAAAATTCGGGCGTTTCTCCGCCGCCTTGGGCGGAAGTCCGTTGATTTTATCTACAAAAAGCAGAGCGGCAAATTTTTCCGTCCCCGTCTTGATCCTCTTGGTACCGCAGACCATATCGCCGGTCTTCATATTAAATCGGCGAATCTGAGAGGGCGCCACATAGACGTCATTATCACCGGGCAGATAATTCTCGCAGCGGATAAAGCCAAACCCGTCCGGCATAATCTCCAAAATGCCCTCTGCGGTTTCTCCGCTGTTTAAAGTCTCCAGACTGATCCGCTTCTCTTCATCCGCCGTGCGGACTGCATCGTCCTCCTCGTAATAAGCGCTCTCGCCATACCGAACGCTGTCGTTGCGGGCGCTGTCATACCGCGGATTCTCATAGGCTGCGCCGCCTTCCCCCGTCCCCTCATAGCGGGTATTATCATAGCGGGAATTGTCGCTGCGGGAAGTTTCATAACGCGAGTTGTCGCCGCGGAAGCCCTCATAACGGGAATTATCATAACGGGAATTATCATAACGGGGCCGATCATTCTGACCATTTTCGTAGCGGCTCCCGGTATTTGCCTTGTCCCGCTCTGCCCTGCGGTCATATTCTGTCCGCCCTGCTGCGTTCATTCTGCGGTGAATGACCACCTGGCGTGAATTTTCTTTTTTCGGCTCTGCCTTTGATTCTGCTTTGGGTTCTGTTTTGGGCTCTGCTTTGGACTCCGCCCTGAACTCTGCTTTCTGCTCGGCGGTTCTCTTCTGCATCGGCCTTTCCTGATACGATTTTTCCTGGTACGGCTTTTCCTGATACGGCTTTTTCACCGCTGCTCTCTGCTCAGAGCCTTTATCTGCTTCAATCCCTTCCCGGGATGCTTTTTCCTGTGCCGGTTTGGGGTCCGTAGCCAGCAAAGCCTCGATGACCTCCGCCTTGCGCATGCCGGACAGCCGCGTGATCCCTCTGTCTCTGGCAATGTCCTTCAGTGTTGACAAGGGTAAACTCTCATACTTTTCTCGCATAAATTTCCTCTCTCATTCTTATTGTGGGGATTACTATGAAAGCCCCGGGCGGCCGCATACCAAAACCGCTCCGCGGGATACACCAAAAACAATACTCTGCGGCGTTTTGCGCCTATATGTCTCGGGCTTTGTCTTATGTGAACTCAGAAAATACTCCTTAATAAAAATTCAGATTCCTCTGTTGAATTCCTTCGGTAAAATTGCTATGATAGGAAAAGGATTGGCTGCTAAGGAGGGTTTGTCTATGTTGTCGGAGCCATTGACTTTGTATAAATTGATGACTTTATATATGTTGAAGCAGGTGAAATTTCCTCTGTCCGGCTCCCAGCTTTCTGAATTTTTCCTGGACAAGGAGTATACCACCTATTTTACGCTGCAGCAGGTATTGGGTGAACTGAAAGAAGCTCATCTGATCACGGCTCAGACGGTGCGCAACTCCTCCCTCTATGAGATTACCAGAGAGGGAGAAGAAACGCTGTCCTTTTTCGGGAAAAAAATTTCTCCCGCCATCGTCGAAGATATGGATGAATTTCTGAAAGCCAACAAAGTTCGGCTTCGGGATGAGGTGGGTATCACTTCCGAATTCTACAAATCCACCAATCAGGATTATATTGTACACTGCGAAGTCCGAGAAGGCAAGTCCATTCTCATCGATTTAAGCGTATCGGTTCCGGATCGGGAACAGGCCGAAGAAATGTGCAACCGCTGGAACGTAAGCAATCAGGCTATCTATTCCTTCGTCATGAAAGAACTGATGCGCCAGGACTAAAGGGGGCAGCCTCCACCAGCTGATCGATCTGCTCGCCCAGCTCCTTCAGACTGCCATGGCGAAATGCCTGCTCTCCTCTGCCCTGGGTATCGATCAGATGATCTGTCACCAGATACACCTGCATTCCCAGTTCAGCCGTGCACATGTCCTCCGTCGTATCATTGCCCACCATCAGACAATTCTGAGGCTCTGCACCAACGGCCGCCAGTACCTCCCGGTAATAATCCAGGAAAGGCTTGCTGAAGCGGCTGTTTTCATATGTGGTAATCCAGTCAAAATCCTCCGCCGAAAGCCCCGCCCAGCGAATCCGCGCCGCAGTGGCGACTCGGGGAAAGAGGGGATTGGTGGCCAGCACCACCTTAAGGCCCTTGCTGCGCATTCTGCGCACCACTCCGGCCGATTCTTCCTTTCTCTGAGACAGGCTGCTCAGCTTCTCAAAATCGTTCTTATAGAAATGCAGAAATATCTCCTCCGCAGACTCTCTGGTTCTGCCGGTCCCCTCGGTGAAGACCTGCCAGAAGCGTTCTTCATTGGTCATGCTTCCGTCATTTTTTATCATGGCTTTTGTGCCGGCTCCCACAACCTGCATCGTTTCCCGCTGATCCCAGCCCTGCGCGGCTGTAAATTGAGCCAGCAATCCAAAATATGCTTTGATAAATTCATCCTGGTCCATGGACAGAAGGGTTCCGTCCAGGTCAAATAAAACCGTATCGATCACGCATTTTCCTCCAACCACTGTAAAATTTCTGTCGCATTGGTATCCGGTTTGGCCTTTGGAAATACCTTTACAATCATTCCGTTCTCATCGATGACATAAGTACTGCGCACCACTCCCATGGTGGTCTTGCCGTACATTTTTTTCTCCTGCCACACATCGTAGGCCTGAATTGCCGCAAGCTGCGGGTCCGACAGCAGGATAAAGGGCAGCTCGTATTTCCCCGCGAAATTCTGATGGGATTTAACGCTGTCCCGGCTGATGCCAATCACCGTCACGTCTTTTTGGCCAAATTCGGCGTAAGCATCCCGAAACGCGCAGGCCTGCCTGGTGCAGCCCGGCGTGTTATCCTTGGGATAAAAATATACCACAACTTTCTTTCCAGCAAAATCATGCAGGGACACTTCCCTGCCATCCTTGTCCGCCAGCGTAAAATCCGGCGCCTTTACTCCCTCGCTCAGCATATATTGCTCCTTATAATTAAATACGATTTTTACGTCTTCCCGGCCCATGGCCGCCGCGTTATTCTCTGTTGTCCGGCTTCTTCTGCTCCGGCCGGTGAAACTGCGTCTCACCGGAATGCATGACGCCGCGGCAGTTCTTTTCCACCAGCGTACGGGGAATCATCACCTGCCGTCCGCAGCCGGAGCATTGCAGGCGGAAATCGATCCCCACCCGGAGTACCGTCCACTCAAAGCTCTTGCAGGGATGCGCCTTTTTCATCTTGATTTTGTCGCCCACTTCAAAATACATCTCTTCATTCCTCCGGCAGACACCGGGCCAGAATGGACACCGGCTCGTTCAAAAGCAAATCCGCCCTTCCATCCATGCCGGTCTCCGACTTGTTAATCAGCACCAGCTTGTTCCCCCGATAGTAGTCGATCAATCCAGCCGCCGGATATACCGTCAGGCTGGTGCCTCCCACAATCAGGACCTCCGCCTCCCGAATAGCCTGCACAGCCTGCGAAAGGACCTGCTGATCCAGACCCTCCTCATACAAGACCACGTCCGGCTTAATCACGCCTGTACATTCGCAGCGGGGAATTCCCTCCGAATGCAGGATGGCGTCCAGACCATAAAAGCGGTGACAGCGCGTACAGTAATTACGGTGAACCGAACCATGCAGCTCCAGTACCCGGCGGCTTCCCGCCGCCTGGTGGAGACCATCAATATTCTGGGTAATTACCGCCCGGCACTTTCCCATCGCCTCCAGCTTCGCCAGAGCTATATGGGCCGGATTCGGCTTTGCTCCCGGAAACAGCATCTTGGTGCGGTAAAAATCAAAAAACTCCTCGGTATGAGACAAGTAGAAGCTGTGGCTCAGCATAACCTCCGGCGGATATTTATACTTCTGCCGGTAAAGCCCATCCTCCCCGCGAAAATCGGGAATATTGCTCTCGGTAGACACGCCTGCTCCACCAAAAAAGACGATATTGTCACTGGCTGCAATCCAATTACGAAGCTGTTCTTCCTTGTCCAGGATATCCATTTTTATTTCCCCATTTCTGCCTGCTCTGCGGCAAGTCACGCAATCCGCCGTGCGTAGCTCACGGGCGTCCGCCCTATGTCCCTGAAGGGACTAGGCCTTTTGGGCCGTCACGCATCTATCCATCCGCGGACTTGCTTGTACCTGCGGTACAGCAGTCCTCTCCTGGATATCTGCACGCACGGCGGATTGCTGTTATGAACATTATACGCAATTGGGGTGGGGAAATCAATGGTTTTGTTCTTGACAGGGAGCAGGCTTTCTTCTATAATACTTAGAAGTTCAAACAGTTACAGTTTCGTAGTATTGCGGCTGGTTTTGCCGCGGTTAAGGAGGAAAAATGATTCGCATTGTAACAGACAGTACCTGTGATTTGGATGAGAGCACCGTCAAAGATCTGAGAATAGAACTAATTCCAATGACTGTGCATTTCGGAGAAGAAAGCTACTTAGACGGAGTAACGCTGAGCAAAGAAACCTTTTATGAAAAACTGACCTCAGCCCAGAAGCTGCCCACCACATCCCAGTTAAACCCGATGGATATTCTCGATCGCGTCAAGCCTTTTCTGGAGCAGGGCGACGACGTAGTAGCCATTTTCCTGTCTTCCGAACTCAGCGGAACCTTCCAATCGGCTGTCATTGCCGCAGGAATGGCTGATTCGGACCGTTTCTTTTTGGTGGATTCGGAGAACGTAACCTTTGGTATGGGACTTTTGCTGCGGATTGCCTGCGCTCTGCGCGATAAAGGACGAACCGCCGAGGAAATCTGTGAAGAAATCAATTCCCTGAAAAAACGCGTGCGCCTGATCGCCGTGGTCGATACTTTGAAATACCTGCAAATGGGAGGACGCATCAGCGCAACCACCGCTGTACTTGGAAATCTTCTGGGCATCAATCCGCTGGTGGGCGTTATCGAAGGTAAAGTCGAAGCCATCGGAAAGGTTCGCGGCAAAAAGGCCGCTTACCGTCATCTGCTGACTCTCTGCCAGCAGGAACTCCCCGACCCCTCCTATCCGCTCTACTTTGGCCACAGCCGTTCGCCGGAGACCATGGAGGAGCTGCGGGAATTTATCACCTCGCATATTAACTGCTCCTCCGAAATCTACAGCACGGAAATCGGTTCCGTCGTAGGCACGCACGTGGGACCCGGAGCTGCAGGTCTGGCTTATATCGCCCTCTGATCCTATAGAACAGGCAATTAATTCGCTCTGGGATAGAGACTGAAATAAGTGTGATCGATCACACAGTAGTCCTCTCCCCAGCTATGATAATAATCCGCCCGGAAAAACAGCACATCCTCCGGGATTGCAGCGGCAGTCAGAGCTTCTCTGACTGCCTGTTTTACTTCATTGGACGCAGTCACGCTCTCAATCTGCTCCGGCCAGGTGGAGAACTGCCCTTCCTGTTTAATAACCTCCTCCACCGTATCCGGGAAAATATCGCTGAGCACGCGATTGACAATTACGCAGGCAATGGCACGCTGGCACTCATAGCTTTCTCCGCCGCCTTCCGCCATCACACATCTTTCCAGCAAATCCAGCTGTTCCGAGGTCAGCTGAATTCTCCACCTGGGCACCGCCGGAGCAGCCGCCTCCTGCGCTTCCTCATCCAGATGCCACTCTACGCTGTTGCCTTCCATCAGAGCCGTCTCCATCTGGCTCCACTCCAACTCCTCCCAATAATCAGAAGCCAGAGCCTGTCCCGACAAAAGCAGCACTCCCGCAGTCAGGGCAACTCCCGCCGCCGCACATCTGAAAGTCCGTTTGAAAGGCTTTACCCCTCCCGCCCATGTTTTTCTCTCTGCTTTATCCATTCCATTTTTCCTTTCCTGCTTAAATTTCGTCCGGATTTTCCGGACGCTGTGCCGTCCCAAATTTGCCGTCATAATCACAGTATTGACATGATCTGGCAGGTCTATTCGGTTTTTATACGGGCGCTGCTTCTTATTGGATGAGATTTTTGCAGAATACAGAAAACACCCGATATTTTTATCGGGTGTAAAAGGAACGAATCACATTACAGGAGAATATCACAAATGGGAATAATTGTCAAGCATTATTCATAGAAAAACATACGCATATCTATGTCAAAAGCCCCCGAAGAAAATTCCTCGGAGGCTTCTCTTAAGAGGCGTCAACCGGAATCGAACCGGTGATAGAGGTGTTGCAGACCTTTGCCTTACCGCTTGGCTATGACGCCATATCCCCATCAGCTGATGCAATAAACATCATATCTAACCATATGCTATCCATTGGCTGATGATGACTCCAGGGGGAATCGAACCCCCGTTACCGCCGTGAAAGGGCGATGTCTTGACCGCTTGACCATGGAGCCGCATAACTATTATAAACGAAATCGAATTCGCTGTCAACGCTCACTATCTTACCATATGGCGGTTCTTTTGGCAAGGGGTTTTTTATTATTTTTTTCTTACTCATCCATGGCTTCGATCAGCCTGAGACAGGCGCTAAAAGGCGTTTCATTGCGAAGGCAGCCATAGTCCGGGGATGTTCCAATCAGAGTGTTTAGAGAGCCATCCTCATTTGCCGCCGCAGTGATGGAAAACCGCACAAGCAGACCCGTATTTTTTAAAGAAATGACCGCAGGCGTTGTCCCGGCCAGTCCGTCTCCCATAGTTCTGCCTCCCACCAGCGTCGCCCAACCGGTCTTTTTACAGAAAGCCGCAAACTCGTCAGCGGCGGAATAGCAGCCTCCGTCAATCAGCACCCAGCGCTTTGCATTGCTTTCTACCAATTCTCCTTCCGCCGCAGCCGGAGAAACTTCCCTCCGGGATGTCACAAAGCTGTCCAGGCCCATAAGCTGTACAAATTCCGGGATTTTCTCTTCTGCCAGCTCAGACAGGGAATGAAGGTTATCCTCACCCATAAATTCTCGCGTCAAAGAATTATTCTTCAAGAAAATAGTAGTATCTGCGCTTACCTCCTCATCAAAAACTCCAACAATTCCATCCAGCCAATTGAGGGTATTACCGCCGCCATTGCCTGTAATATCAATAATTATATGTTCTACCGGTTGTCCCTCTAACGAAGCAAGAAAATCTCGAATCAGATATTTATCTG
>CALWLM010000022.1 GCA_944381515.1 uncultured Lachnospiraceae bacterium
GGTAAGCAGAAAGCTTGTTTTCCCGTTTTTTTGATGATTGAATTTATTCCAAACAGCATCTACTAAACATGGCTGCCTTACAGACAACGAATTTTTTTGCTTCGGCATTTAATGCTAGAGTTATTACCCTATTCACTTTCAAATTAATAAAATTTAGCAGGAAAAAAGTTATGGGATTTTTTAACAAATTGTTTAAGGGACCGGAAATTGATATGGAAAAGAGTAATGCAAATAGGAAGAAAATGTGTACTTTATTTAACCATGTTGTAAAAGACGGGGACAATTATAGGCTGATTTTCGGATATACTGAGGACGTGAGCCGCTTCAATTATGGATTTGTTCATGGAAGTAAAACGAAAATCGGAAATTTAATTGTGGGCTGGAACGAGGCCAGTCAAACAATTGTGGTCGTTCCCACGGTTCCCGAGCTTTCCGGCTGCGGTGACCCCATCTATTATCGCCGCTCCGAAATTCTGAAAGCCTTATATTTACTGGCTTAAAGATTCCGAGAGATTATAATAAATGTTAAGGAGGACAAGTTATGGGATTTTTTAGTAAGTTGCTTAAGGGTCCGGAAATTGACATGGAAAAAAGCAACGCAAATGCAAAGAAAATGCGCGCTTTATTTAACCAGGTCGTTGAAGATGGGGAGAAATATAGGCTGATTTTCGGCTATACCGAGGACGTGAGCCGTTTCAATTATGGATTTGTTCATGGAGGCAAAACGAAAATCGGAAATTTAATTGTCGGCTGGAACGAGACCAGTCAAACGATTGTGGTCGTTCCCACGGTTCCCGATCTTTCCGGTTGCGGCGATCCAGCCTGCTACCGCCGTTCTGAAATTTTAAAAGCCTACCGCAGCAAATACCCTACCGATGCTTTTATTATTTACCCCGACAAAAAAGGGTATATCGGTATCAATGCCTATGACTGGCTGGAGGATGAAAAGCTGTATGTCTACGTGTCGCAGGATGAGGAGTTGGCCGCTTTTACCGACTTCTTTATGAACAGATTCGCAACAAAGTGAAGGGACAAATGTCTTTGGGAGAAGTTGGAGCATTCCTGCCGTTTCTCGTGGCGGTATTTATATTTGGAAATCCGTAATTTCTTGATAAAAATAAACAAGATTAGGACGTATTAAAAAGCTATTTAAACGCCATCCGAAACATCCGGCATGGCATACTTTCCCACCTGACGAGGAGGACAAAAAAATGATGGATATAAACGAAATTAGGAAACGGGCGCAGCAAGCCAGTGAGAGGGCCGCAGATGCGATGAAAAAGACTTTTGAGAAAAGCGAGGAACTGGTTAATAAAATCGAGGTTTCCAGTGATGAAAAAGAAGCATCTGCATCTGCCGCTGAGGCAGAGGAACAGATTCAGGCCAACACGGAGCGGCAAGTAGAAATTCTTGGTCAGCTATTAGGGGCCGATGGCCTGGCGCAAATGGCCGTCAACGAGGAACTATTACAAAAAATAGTAAATGAAAAAGTCGCCGAGGCTGCTTCTTCTACTACAGAAAACCTGATGGGGCAGCTGTTTGGAGAAGATATGGGCATACTCGCGGCGGCCCTGGAAATGCTGGAGATAGAGGATGCCGGCGAAGAGGATGAATCCGTATTAACTTTGGAGCTGGAGCAAAACCTTTTTACTGCCTTGGAAGAAACAATGGCCCGACTTGAATCCATTCCTGAGCCGGAACCGATCCCTTACCAAAAAAATGATGAAAAGTGGGAACGCTTTGGCATCTTGCTGTCCGGTATTGTATCGACCCTTAACGGCCACGATCTGTATGGTATGGATGTGGAGGCGCATACTCCTGTTATGGAACAGAAAGTCGTATCCCTTGTACGCCGCTCCTGGGGAATAAATGGCCGCAGCGATCTGCTGGATATGATCCGCTACTTAGCACAGGAGGGCTATATCCTGCGATATCAGCTCTATAGTGAGGCAGCCTCTCCAGAAGAACTGATGGACGAAACCATGGACGAGGATGACCGCGAGTCTGTCAGACGGGCATGGCGATTTGCCCAACGGTATAAAAATCAATATGCCCCTGGCTTTATGACCGGATGGGATATTGGACGGGCTGCAATGCTGGCCCGCTGGGGATGCTATTTAGGCTGGATCACAGAAAACGAGGCGGTTGGTATCCTCTGGGAGCTTTCACAAAAGGCTGCGGAGGAACTGCACAGCTGGCGTGAATTTGCTCAGTCCTATCTTTTTGGTGGTCTTATGTGGAAATTGCTGTGCGGTGACAGCTCTGCCGAAAGTTACTTAGGTTATATCGCAGACGCCGCCACAGACCTTTTGATCGGAAAAGCAGAGCACGACAGCGGCCAATGGCGTGATTGCCCTTGGCCTGCACAGAGAAAAATCGGCTTCGTATTATAAGTTCGTAACTATATAAATCTACCATAAGTCTTTTGAAAACCTACCATTATTCAGCAGGCGCCAGCGGAAACGGTATATAAAAACACTGAGCTGGCGTCTGCGTTTATGTATATGCGTTAATGTATGTGATTTTACCGAATATTTCTTCTACAATTACAGAATAAACTCTAACAATTCATGCGGAGCGCAATATATAAGACCAATATCCTCTAATCTTGAAGCATAACTAAATAAGAATCTAAAATAATTTTCTAATTCGGAGTAATATAACATAAAGTTGATTTTAGGGTTTTGCAATGCAAAAAATTTTTATGGAACGGGGAAAAAGCTTTCTGTAATATTTCCGTGATACTGTGATACTTCTGTGATACATGGGAATTGGTTTACTTGCTGCGATTTGAGTAAGCTTAGATGCCATCGTCTATTTCATTGCCGATAGAAAGATAAGTTTGTTATAGACCTGACTATATTATACACCCATTTTATGGAATTGGAAACAGGTTTTTGGGTAAGTTTTCTATTTTTGTGAATTATTAGTAAAAACATGCCTCTGTATTCTTTAATGCCTTTAAAATGCATTTAAAAGCTGCTCCTGCACCTGCACAAAAAAAGAACAGACCATCAAGGTCTGTCCTGATCTAATCTGAATTCGAATGCAGTTGGAGGGACTTGAACCCTCACGAGCGTAATGCTCACATGAACCTGAATCATGCGCGTATGCCAATTCCGCCACAACTGCAGAGCACTTTCAAAGCGCTCTATTATAATAATACCTTTCCCGCTAAATGTCAAGCGGTTTTTTAAGAAATTTACCGGATCAATTATTCATCCATTTTTTGTAATTTTCTTGTGGTTTTCCCGCAGCCCACGCAGTCTTTACATTCCCCACACAAACCAGGTAAACAGATATCCGGCCACCACGGCGGTCAGGGTAAAGGGTACGCCGACCCGCAGGAAATCTGAATTCTTCACCTCATAACCGGCCTTGCGCAGGATACCGATACCGGTAATATTGGCAGAAGCGCCTACCGGCGTCAGATTTCCTCCCAGCGTAGCTCCGGTGAGCAGGCCGAAATACAAAACGTAAGGCTCCACGCCCATCATGCCCGCCATTCCCTGTACCACGGGAAGCATCGTGGCCACATAGGGGATATTGTCGATAAAGGCGGAGAAAAACACGCTGGCCCAGACGATCAGCGTATAGGCCAAAAACAGATTATCGCCGCTGATCTTTACAAAGATGCCGGCCACCGCATCGATGACGCCTGCTTCGGTAATTCCTCCGATTATAATAAACAGACCGAACAGCAGAAGCAGAGTGGTATAATCGATATCTTTGATGGGTCTAAATACCTTCTTAATATCACGGGTGCGCAGATACGTATAGACAAGTCCCACCACCATCAGTCCCATGCAGATCAGTCCATTGGTGATCGAGGGCTTGTTGGGGATAAAGGAAGCGCAGATCAGCAGAACCACCGTTCCCACCAGCAATATGGTCGGCACATAGTCCGTCACCTTCGCCCGCTCCGACACGCTCACGCTGCCGGTCTCCTTGCGAAACAGCCAAAGCAGAACGATGGCCGACAGCACAGCTCCCAGCTCCACTGCCCAGAAAATACCCGGTTTCCCCTGAAACCAGAAGAAATCCAGAAAATCCATTCTCGCATAACCGCCCAGCAGAATCGAAGTGGTATCGCCCACCAGCGTGGCCGCTCCCTGCAGATTGGAGGAGACAGCGATGGAAATAATCACCGGCACGGGATTGATTTTAAGCCGTTCCGACACAGCCAGCGCCACCGGCGCTACCATCAGCACAGTGGCCACATTGTCCACAAAGGCGGATACGATTCCGGCAAACAAAGCCAAAAACACCACCGCCCATTTCACATTCGGCGTACGCTCCAAAATCAGATCCGCCAGCAGCGAGGGCATATTCGAGTCAATAAAGAGAGACACGATTCCCATAGTCCCCGCAATCATCATCAGCACATTAAAATCCACAGCTCCCAGCACATCGCCCACAGGCAAAATACCGAGAAGAACAAAAAGCGCCGCAGAAATCAGCGCCACCCAGGCTCTCTTATCGGACAGAGCCAAAAGTCCCACATAAGTAAGGATAAACAAAATCAATGCCAGTATCATGTTTTTTCGTTCCCTTTCATTTGTAAACCTTTTCTTTTGCAGCCTTCACAAACCGAAAGCGCGACCCCTTTATCATAGCATATGCTTCTTTAAAAGCCAAGCCAAAAATGACCTTTTTCGACATAATTAAAGGACATTTCATTAGAATGCCCTTTAATTAACAAATATTCTGACAAAATATAAACAGGCGTCCGCTAACTATACACGGTCAATAAACTCGATGGGAATATATCCCGTCACCGCCACTCCTTCATCCAGATATTCTTCGCTGCAAAGCTGTCCGTATTTGCGGAAATACTGAGCCTTCCCCGCATCCCGATAGAGATAAAATCTTTCCACGTAGATTTTTCGCTGCCGCAGAATATCCGAGAGCAGCTGGGATATATCCGGCAGCCCCTCTCCGGTGGCGGCGGAAATCCTGAGCGTATAGTCCGCCTGCAAATCCCGAATGTTCCGGTCGCAGCCAGGTCGGTCGCATTTATTAAACAGCGTCACCACCGTCTTGTCCGTGACCTCCAGGCTGCGCAGCGTCTCATAAACCACATGCATCTGCACATCCGCCTGCGGATTGGAGCAGTCCACCACGTGAAGAATGATGTCCGCATACCTGGCCTCCTCCAGCGTGCTCTTAAACGCCTCAATCAAATGATGGGGCAGCTTGCGGATAAAGCCGACCGTATCCGTCAGCAGTATGGACTCTCCCCCAGGCAGGGCGAGACTGCGGGTTGTGGGGTCCAGCGTTGCAAAAAGCTTATCCTCCGACAAAACAGCCGCCCCTGTTAACGCGTTTAAAAGAGTGGATTTGCCCGCATTGGTATAGCCGACTATGGCGGCCACCGGCATATGATTGTTTTTTCGTTTCTGCCTCGTCACCGTGCGGTGGCGCTCAATGTCCTTCAGCTCCCCTTTCAGCCAGGAAATTCTCTCATGGATTCGCCGGCGGTCCACCTCCAGCTTGGTCTCGCCCGGTCCTCTGGTGCCGATGCCTCCGCCCAGTCGGGACAGCGACTCTCGCAGCCCTACCAGCCGGGCTGCCCGGTATTTCAGCTGCGCCAGCTCCACCTGAATCTTCCCTTCTCTGGTAGTGGCCCTGGCCGCAAAGATGTCCAGAATCACCAGCGTTCTGTCCATCACCTTAACCTCCAGCATGGCTTCCAGGTTGCGAAGCTGAATCGGAGAAAGTTCATCGTCACAGATAATACCGGTGGCCTCGGTCTCCCAGATTTTGTCCTTGACCTCCTCAATCTTGCCCTTGCCAAGATAGGTACCCGGGTCCGGCTGTTCTCTGTTTTGGATCACGCGTCCCACCGTCTCGGCTCCGGCCGTACCGGCCAGCTGCTCCAGCTCGTCGAGGCATTGCCGGGCGTCGTCCCCATCTGCCAGCTGCACCCCCACCAGGATCACTCTCTCCTTTGCCTGTTTTGTATCATACATACCTTTCACCTCTGCGCAAAAATCGAAAAAGGGACATGCTGCGGCGCATGGCGCCGGCACATCCCCATTCTGTCATTTGGTTTCTATCTGGTTCGCAGGAAAGCCATTTCCTTATCCAGCGCATCGCTGGTGCCATAAAGAGCCACATAGGACTCAAAGCTGGCAAGAGCTTCGGAGAACCGATCCAGCCGCTCATAGCACAGCGCCTGCATATAAAGCATCTCCCGCCGGTAGCTTCCTCCATCCAGCGCAAGGCCCTTGCCCAGATAATCCAGGGACTCTTCGTATTCCTCCATACTGAACATGCACATACCCATCTGATAATACACGTCGGGATTCTCTCCCCCCTGCTCCAATGCCTGGGAGAGAGCCGCAGCACAGCTCTCGCTGTCGCCCTGAGCCTGATAGCACAGACCAATATAAATCAAAGTTTCCACATCCGCACTGTCCCGCACATACTCAAATTCTGCTAAAGCAGTGCTGTAATCTCCCAGCAGGAAATGGATCATTCCCCTGTATTTATGAGAGTCCGCCGTGTTATCCGCAATCGTCAGCGCATTCTGCAAATACTGCACGCCCGTATCCGTCTGCCCGGCTGCCGCCAGACGGTAATAGCAGTTCAGATACAGACTATAATCGGTGGGAGAAAGTTTCACCGCCTGATCCAGGTCCGCCGTACCGGCTTCGATGTCTCCTCCTCCTATTTTGGCCGCTCCCCGCAGATAATATAACTGGGATTCTTCCCCTTTTGTTTCCAGAAGCACCGTGTAGGTCTCAATGGCGCCCTCGTAGTCGCCCCCGCGCATCTGCGTCTCGCCCCGATACAAAAGGATGTCATACTCTGCCTCGCTGACCCGGCCCGACTCACAGGCCAGGGCTGCATTGAACGCGCCTACGGCCTCGTCATATTTCTCCGCCTCCATGTAGGCAATGCCCTTACCCCGATAAGCGCTCTGGCAGCTCCCATCCAGGCGCAAGGCGCTGTCAAAGCAGCTTTGGGCGCTGTCATAATCCTCCAGCTCCAGATAGGCCATACCCTGATTGACATAATAATCCGGGTTCTGATTATCCGCCACAATGGCATTGGCAAAGGAATCCACCGCCTGGGAATAATCTCCGTTTGCATAGTTCGAAAGCCCCGCCTCATTATAGCTTCCCGCCTCCGAACCGCAGGCAGACATAAGCCAAACGCCTGCGCTGACCGCCGCCAGGGCTATCCATCTGCGAATTCTCATATGGCCCTCCTTTCTCAGCTGATCCCTGTGCTGCCAAAGCCGCCCCGGTCCGTCCCAGTTAAGTGCTCTGTTTCCTCAAAAGAGACCGGCGGCTGATTTTTCACAATTCGGAACTGGCAGATCCGGTCGTTTACATGGATACAGGTATCCTGCATGGCAATGGCAGGAAAATACCAGATGTCGTTGTCGCCGCAGTAGCTGCCGTCTACCACGCCCATGTGATTGGCCTGAATCACGCCAAAATTTTTAAAGGTACTGCTGCGGGGAACAATATGCGCCTCATAGCCCTCCGGCAGCTTCATGGCTACTCCCAGACTAATCAGGCGAAACTCTCCCTGCCGCATCTCCACATCCTCCGCTGCCCGCAGGTCAATCCAGTCCGACTTGCCGTCGATATAACAGAGCTTGTCGATCCGATCGCTGACATAGCGAATCTGTATGGTTTCCTTCATTTGTATATACTCCTGTTTTTTAATGCAGATGAGTGGAACGATAAGCCGGGTTCTGTCGTGAATGATCATCTATCTAGGCCTGATGTTGCCACCAGGCTCCAGCGACCTACCCGAAAGCAGACGGGCCGCCTTATGCTTTCTGTTTGGTCTTGCTTCGGATGGGGCTTGCATGTGCCCGCCCTGTTACCAGGACGGCGGTAGTCTCTTACACTGCCTTTCCACCCTTACCTGACGAGTCAGGCGGTTTATTTCTGTTGCGCTATCCTTAGGGTCACCCCCACCGGCCGTTAACCGGCATCCTGCCCTGTGAAGCCCGGACTTTCCTCACCTGCCACCTTGCGGTGCCTGCAGCCGCGATCATTTGTCCCACTCATTGCTTTACTGATTTTAGCATAAAAAGCGGGGTTTGTAAACGAAGTTTGTCACCCCACCGGGAAAAGGCTTCCTCCAATAAATTCCCGCAGCAGAGAATTGCGCGGAATCTCCTCGCTGCCCACCGCCAGGAAATAGTCAAAGAACTTGAGGAGTCTCTTAGCCTCCTGATACTCCGGCGCATTCTTTGGCACGGAGAAAAGCAGCGGTTCCGCATAGGTCTTAAGAACCGACAGCTCATAGATCAGAGCCGAATTAAAGACCACGTCGGCGCTCTCCTGATAAGGAAAAATATTTTCCTCCTCCCCCCGCCGCACACTGTTCCAGCGGGCAATGGTCTCCTGGGCGGAAATGCCTCTGGTACGGGCATCCCGGACAATACGGCGGATCAGCCGGCCATCGGTGGTAGGAATCCGGTTATGCTCGTCGATATTCAGCTGGGTCAGCGCGCTGATATAGATCCGGTAACGGCAGTCGGCCGGCAGCCGATAGGTCAGCCGGTCGTTCAGGCAGTGGATGCCCTCAATTACCAGAATATCGTCAGGCGCCAGGCGCAGGGTGTTCCCAAGAAACTCCTGCTTGCCGGTGACAAAATTGTAGGTGGGAAGCTCTGCCTCCTCGCCGGCCAGCAGCGCGTTCATCTGATCGTTGAACAGCTCCAGATCAACGCATTCGATAGCCTCAAAATTATAGTTTCCATGCTCGTCCTTAGGGGCCAGCGTCCGATCCCGAAAGTAATTGTCCACCGCAATGGGATGAGGCGTCAGCCCATAGGTACGCAGCTGAATGGACAGACGGTAGGAGAAGGAAGTCTTTCCCGACGAGGACGGGCCGGCAATGAGAATAATTTTTTTGCGCCGGTCTCCCGCAATGGTCTCCGCAATCTGCGCCAGTTTTTTCTCCATCAGAGCTTCCTGAATCAGAATCAGGTCCCCCAGACCTCCCCGCACGATCAGATCGTTCAGATCGCCCACGGCGCCCACTCCCAGGCGGTTACTCCAGCGGTTGGATTCCTGCAAAGTGCGAAACAGCTTTTCCTGGGGTTCAAAAGGAGGCACCTGGGTCGGATGTTCCTTTTCAGGCAGCTGCAGGACAAAGCCGTCCCCGTAGAGGTACAGGGCAAACCATTTCAGATACCCGGTATCCGGCACCATATAACCGTAATAATAATCTTCAAATTCATTAATCCGGTACAGATTCACCTTGGAAACCCGGCGATAGGAGAAGAGCTTTTCCTTGTCCCGCATCCCATGGGCGCGGAAGATCTCCACCGCGTCGTCGGTACTGACGCTGCGCTTCTCAATAGGAAGCTTCTGCTCCACCAGGCGGCGCATTCTCTCCTCCACCTGGCCCAAAAGCTCTGCATCCAGCGTAAAATCTCCCGACGGCTCCATATACAGACCCTTGCTGACAGAGAATTCCACCGTAAGCTTCTTTACACGGTCATGGCCAACCACATCGTAAAAAGCCTTCAGCGCCAGCAGCACGGCGCTGCGCTGGTAGGTCTGAATGCCGGGCCCATCCTTCATGGTCACAAAACCCAGCGCGGCATCCCGGTCGACGGTCTTAAACAGCTCGCAGAGTTTCCCATTGACCGTCACCAGAACAATGGGCGCGTCAAAATTCCCCTGATATCCGGCGGCGATCGTCTCATAGGATGTTCCGGCCGGATATTCCTGTGCCGCTCCGTCTATGACTAACCGATACGTTTTCTGTTCGCTCATCTGCATATCCTCCTTCAGAAATAACGGCAGGGATTGTCCACCGGGACAGCGCTGACGCTGAGAGCCGGCAGCTGCTTTTTCAGATAAGATGTCATAAAAGGAATAAATATATGCTCCAGCCCATAATGACCGGCATCTATAATAACAAGGCCCTCCGCCGCCGCATCGATGGCGTAATGGTAGGTGATGTCTCCCGTGATAAGGACCTGCGCCCCTGCCTGCAAAGCACGGCCGATTTCATCCTTGCCCGATCCGGGACAGACGGCAATCCGGCTGATTCTGCAAGTGCTCCCGCCTGCGCCGGCCGCTGGGCCTCCATTCGGTCCATAGACCGTCACCCCTTCCAGATCAAAGGCTTCCTTTACCCGGGCGCAGAGCTGCTCCAGGGAAATTCCGCCCTCTCCCCATTGCCCCACCACGCCGATTCCGTACGGGCCTTCCGCTCCTTGTCCGGTCACCTCCAGGGGAGAACGGCTGCGCAGCCCCAGACGGTCCGCCGCCAGATCGCCCATTCCGCCGGGGGCAATATCGAAATTCGTATGCATGGCCACCAGACAGATATCATGATTCAGAAGCCGCAAAAGCCTGCGTCCGGCCAGGCTTTCATTTGTAATCTTTTTTATGGGGGCAAAAAGCAGGGGATGATGGGTTAAAAGCAGGTCGCTGTCGTTTGCCACCGCCTCCTCCACCGCCCGGTCGTCGGCATCCAGAGCCACCGTGACCCGCCAGATCTCCTTGTCCATCCTGCCGGCCAGAAGTCCCACATTGTCCCAGTCGCAGGCATAGCTTTCATCGGCCAGCCGGTTCAATACCTTCAGTACTTCTCTGCACTCCATCCTGCTTCCTCCATAATTTTGAGAGCCTGGCAGATAAAGGAGAGCTCCTCCTCCATCTCCCGCGCCCGTTTTCTCGTCTCCTCCTTGGGAGAGGCCGCCAGCTCCGGCAGCAGCTTCTCGCAGCGTTCCCCCTGCTTTTGAAGAAACTCTCCCAGCACCGGGTCTCCCCGTTCCAAAAGATCTCTGCCATAGAGATCGTCCACAACGCGGCCCGGCCGGTCCGTACCGTGAACCACCTGCATAACCGTGTAATACTTGCCGTCCTCCTTGACGAAGGCCTCTCTCCTGATTCGATAGCCGTTTTCCCGCAGGAAAACACGCACCCCCGGAATATCCGACTGGGGGGACAGGACAAAGCAGTTCACCGTTTCCGCCGTCTGTCTGCCTCTTTCCAATATATCCATCATCAGCGGGCCTCCCAGCCCGCTGATCACCACCGTATCCGCCTCTCCGGCGCCCAGTGCGTCGAGTCCGTCGCTTAAGCGCAGCTCGATGCGGTCCGAGAGTCCATATTCCGCCACGTGCTCTGCCGCCCGGCTAAGGGGCCCGCTTCGCACATCCATGGCAATGGCGCTTACCGCCAGTTCATTTTTTACCAGATAGATCGGGATATAGCCGTGATCGGTCCCCACATCAGCCACCCGGCCGCCCGGCGGCACAAAGGAAGCTATGGTCAAAAGCCTCTTCGACAATATCATTCTTACGTCTCCTTATCCTTACTCTCCCCGGCCCCTCATTCCAGGAAATCTTTGAGTCTGCGGCTGCGGCTGGGATGACGCAGCTTGCGCAGCGCCTTGCCCTCAATCTGGCGAATCCGTTCCCTGGTCACGTTAAAGCGCTGTCCTACCTCCTCCAGCGTGCGCACATGGCCGTCATCCAGTCCAAAGCGCAGGCGGATCACCTGCTGCTCTCTGGGACTCAAAGTTTTCAGAACTTCTCCCAGCTGCTCCCGCAGCACAGTCATGGCGGCCTCATCGGCCGGTACCGAGCCCTGCTCATCCTTGATAAAATCGCCCAGATGGGTGTCCTCCTCGTCCCCTACCGGCGTCTCCAGAGATACCGGTTCCATGGCGAATTTTTGGATTTCATAGACCCTCTCCTCGGTAATACCCAGTCTCTCGGCCAATTCCGCGGCCGTAGGCTCCCTTTCCAGCTCCTGGGTCAGCGCCCGGGCGGCGCGGGTCAGACGATTGATATTTTCCACCATGTGCACCGGAATCCGTATGGTACGGGACTGATCTGCGATGGACCGGGTCATGGACTGGCGTATCCACCAGGTAGCATAGGTGCTGAATTTAAAGCCGCGCCGGTAGTCGAACTTCTCCACCGCCTTCATCAGCCCAATATTTCCCTCTTGAATCAGATCCAGCAGCTGCAGACCATGTCCTGTGTAGCGTTTGGCAATACTGACCACCAGCCGCAGATTTCCCTCTGCCAGCCTCTTTTTGGCCTGCTCGTCTCCCGCCTCAATCCGCTGCGCCAGCTCAGCCTCCTCCTCCGGAGTCAGGAGCGGAATTTTCCCTATCTCCTTTAAATATGCGCGGACCGGATCGTCGCTCTCCTCCTGTACATCGATCACCTCGTCGCTCTCCAGCAGCGGGATCTCCTTCTCATCGGTATCCGTCAGGGGTCTTTCCATCTGTCCGCCCATGCGTCTCCTCTCCGGACGCCCATATCGTGCCCGCCATGGCTCCCTGCCCGGCTGGCCTCCTGCGTCCTGCTG
Organism: uncultured Lachnospiraceae bacterium; assembly: GCA_944381515.1. GTDB lineage: Bacteria > Bacillota > Clostridia > Lachnospirales > Lachnospiraceae > RGIG7193. Next base: position 12,315 of record CALWLM010000022.1, read on the forward strand.
ATCTCGTTTTCATTCTCTCCTTAATCAAAAGAAATATGCAGATTTGCCAGAGCCGCCCTTTGTTTTATGATTTCTGAAAGCTCTGCCACGCCTATAGCGGCGGCGGCAGCCGCATCCAGACTGTTTTTCTTTACCCGGACTACCGTCTCCTGAAATGCCTTGGCCTGTTCCTCCTTGGTCATGGTATCCGGCAGTCTGGTATTAAACAGGGAGGCCACCTCCTTATATTCGTCGGCATCGTTGATAAAGCGGTTGACAATGCCCGCCGGGTTTACCAGTCCGCTCTCCAGCTGCTCCCACAAAAGCTCCGCCACCCTCCGGCAGAGTCCATCGGTAAAATCCTGCGGCACAAGAAGCTCCCGTATCTTCTGATACAGCTGCGGACGCTCCGACAGCCAGGTCAGCAAAAGCTTTTGGGAGGTACGGCTGCCGTCCTCCTTTTCTCTGCGCCCTTTGCGGGGAACAGCGCCCTCTCCTGCGCCTGCGCCGGTTCCCTCCTGCGTCATACGCGCCTCTCCCGCCCGGACACTCCGGCCGGTGAATCCCGTTCTGCGAGCCTCCTCCACCACCATCTGTCTCATGCTCTGCACCGGAATGCGATATTCCTCGCAGACAGCCTGGAGATAATTGTCCCTCTCCAGCTCCGACGCAAAACCGCACAATCTGGCCGCCACAGCCCGATGAAAGGCCGTCTTGCTCTCCGGATCTCTCATATCATAGCCCGTCTGAAGCTGCGATATCTCATAGAGGAAGCTTCCCTGAGCCTCCTCGATTCTTTTGCGAAATTCATCGGCTCCCAGATTTTTGATAAACTCGTCCGGGTCCTTATAGGGCTTCAGATTCAGTACTTTCACCGTCATCCCCGCTTCCTTCAGAATGGGGATAGCCCGCAGCGCCGCCTTGACTCCCGCGGCGTCGCTGTCATAGGTCAGTACAATCTGACTGGTATAGCGTTTCAGAAGATTGGCCTGTCCCTGGGTCATGGCCGTTCCCAGGCAAGCCGCCGCATTGGTAAAGCCGGCCTGATGCAGGGAAATCACATCCATATAGCCCTCGCAGATCAGGATATAGGGTTCCCGGCTGTTTCGGGCTATATTGAGGCCGTAGAGATTGCGGCCCTTGTCAAACACCCGGGTCTCCGGTGAATTCAGATACTTCGGTTCCCCCTGTCCCATGACCCGGCCGCCAAAGCCGATGATCCGGCTGTTCACATCCATGATGGGAAACATGACCCGGTTCCAGAACTTGTCGTAGGCTCCCCTTTCCTCGATCTTTACCAGACCGGTTTCTTTGAGGATGGCGTCATCGTAGCCCTTTTTCTTCAGGTACTGATACAGATCATTCTCATAGGGATTGGAGTAGCCCAGACCGAAATGGCGGATGGTGTCGTCGGAAAGTCCGCGGCCGGTCAGATAACGGTAAGCCCTCTGCTCCCGGTCCATCTTCATCTGATAATAAAAATACCGTCCCGCCTCCTTATTGATCTCCAGAAGGCGGGAACGAAGATCTGCCTCCCTCTTCTCTTCGGCAGTGGCCTCCCGTTCAGGCAGGGCAATCCCCGCCCGGTCCGCCAGATATTTGAGCGCCTCAGGGAAGGTGTAATTCTCATATTCCATCACAAAGGTGATCACATTGCCCCCTGCATGGCAGCCAAAGCAATAATACATCTGCTTGCCTGGGGTCACCGAAAAGGATGGGGTCTTTTCATTATGAAACGGACAAAGTCCGAAATAGGTGCTTCCTCTCTTGGTCAGCCGAACATACTGGCCTACCACATCCAGGATATCGTTTCTGGTGCGCACCTCCTCCACCAGCTCCTCCGGATAGTACATACAAACGCCTCTTTCTAATTCCAGAATTACTTCCAGGATCTGGGGACATAGAGTTCTTCAAACAGAGAGATCGCATAGCCGTCGCTCATTCCCGCTATGTAGTCGCAGACCACCCTTTCCTCCGAATCCCCTCTCTGTTCCATCAGCTGCAAATACTCGGCAGGCAGCTCCTCCGGCTTGTCCATATAGTGATGAAACAGACGGATCAAAAGCTCCTTTGCCTTGCGGTCCTCCCTCTTGGGAATGGAATTCAGATACAGATTCTCAAACATATAGACCCGCAGAGCCTTCATAGCCTTCTCCATGTCGGTGGACATAATAATGGAAGGCCGGTTCATGCTGTTTTGAATCACATCATGAATCAGCGTATTGAGCCGCTCCCGGACCGAATGTCCCAATACATCGGTCATCTCCCTCGGCAGATTCTCCTCCGACATAAGGCCGGCCCGAATGGCGTCGTCAATATCGTGATTGATATAGGCAATCTTGTCCGACAGCCGTACCACCTGCCCCTCCAGCGTGGAAGGATGACCGCTGGTGCGATGATTGAGAATGCCGTCTCTGACCTCCTTTGTCAGATTCAGCCCCTGGCCCTTCTTCTCCAGCACCTCCACCACCCGCACGCTCTGCTGATAGTGGGCAAAGCCATCGCTGCACACCGAATCCAGTGCCGCCTCGCCGGCATGGCCAAAGGGAGTATGGCCCAGGTCATGCCCCAGAGCAATGGCCTCGGTCAGATCCTCATTGAGCCGCAGCGCCCTGGAGATGGTTCTGGCGATCTGGGACACCTCCAGCGTATGGGTCAGCCTTGTGCGGTAATGGTCGCCTTCCGGCGCCAGAAACACCTGCGTCTTGTGCTTCAGCCGCCGAAAAGACTTGCTGTGAAGAATTCTGTCCCGGTCCCTCTGATAATCGGTGCGCATATCGCACTTCTCCTCGGGCCTGTCCCGGCCGGCCGTATTCTTCGCCAGAGAAGCATAGGGACTCAGCGTCCTTTCCTCCAGCTCCTCCAGATTCTCACGAATCGTCATCCTATCACCTGCCCTCTCTTACAGTAAAAAACCAAACGGGTAAAACAGCATGGGTTCCTCCTGCGGCAGTGGGAAAACGGGCGAACTTACAGCTTTCACTATCATTGTATTCCGAAGCGTCCCGGATTATGAATTCTGCACCTGTTTTTCTTCCGCCGCAGCCTTTTCCACCAGGCGAATCTCCACCGACATGCCCATACTCTCCGCCAAACGCACCAGCATGTCCACCGTAGGATTATAGCGGCCGGTTTCAAAACGGGTGATGCCGGGACGCTTCATTCCGGCAGCCGCAGCCACATCCGCCTGCGTCAGCTTCTTTCTCTTGCGGCAGTCCACATACTGTCTGGCAATCTCCTGTCTGAGCTTCTTCTGCTCCTTCTCCACGATTATTGCCGTCTCTTCCGAAAACACTGCGTAACCTTCCATCTTTTCTCCTCTCATCTTGCTCACCCTTCCTGTACTTTTATCAGCATCGGCTCATGGCCGAACTCTTTTAATATCCTGTCCGTCAAATCCGATACCCGCAGCCGCAGGCTGGTGGTGTTCACACAGGGATGGCAGCCGAAAAATTCTCCGCGGAGAATATCTTCGTCCATCAAAAGCTGTACCCTGCTCCCGCTGTCATTCATCAGTCCCAGCACGCTCACCGATCCCGGAGAAAGATCCAGAAATCGCTCCATATATTCCTTTGGCCCGAAGGAAAGTCTGGCGCTGCCGATCTCCTTTGACACTTCGGCGGTGCGAAACCTCTTGTCCTCCCGCAGCATCAGCAAATAAAACTGGGTCTGCTGCCGGTTGCAGAGAAAAAGGTTCTTGCAGATCACCGCATCCAATATCCGGTCAATCTCCAGGCAGTCCTCCATTGTCATTGCCGGCGGATGATCCACATATTCGTAGGCGATCCCCAGCCTGTCCAAAAGCTCGTAGACCCGCTGTTCCCTCGGCGTACGCCGGTCCGCGTCGGCCGGTCTTCCCGCTGTCCGTCTCATTCTTTTGTCCCCTTCCTGCTGTCCGTCCTCGCCGAATCACCCGCTATGATTCTGTGAACATCTATGTATCTTATTTTATCCTATTGTTCCGTCTTCGTCAATTCTTTCCACCAATTTATAGATAAATGGGGGTTCAAAACCATCAAATTTCTCCATCCAGCCAGATCTCCAGTACCGTATCTGTCTCATCGGGCAGACCAGGCGAAGCGGAAAGCTTTACAAAGGCCATATCCGGGTAATTTCCCCTGGCATCTGGCCCCACATTGAGCAGAAGATTTCCGTTTTTGCTGACGCACTCTACCAGCCTGCGAATCAGCGTAACCGCGGACTTATAGTTTTGGTCCATCCTGCAATATCCCCAATGATCATTCATGGTGACGCAGGCCTCCCATAAAAGCTCCCGTCCCTCCTCGTCCCGCAGCCCCTCCGCCCGAAAAGCATCCAGGACCTCCCGCACAATATCGCGCCCGCATGGGGTGTTTGTGGACTTAAAATTGGTGAGGGCGCTGTCAAACAGGCAAAAGCCATCGTGGTGCTTGGCCGTAAAGACCACATATTTCATGCCGGCACCCTTGGCGGCTCTGGCCGGGATCGCATACAGTCCCCAATGGATAAACATGCCAAACCGCGCCTCCCGGTACCAACGGGTTCTTTTTTCGTAAGCTTCTCGATCAAACATAGACTCTTTCTCCTGTAATATATTGTATGGAACCTTCTCTTTACAGGAATTATAATGGGACAATAATGCCTTGACAAGCACAGTAAAATCCCCTGTTTTGCACTGCCTGAAAAGGCGCCCAAAACAGAGGATCTGAAAGGAGGGGAAACAATCTATTCTAAATTCAGTCAGTCGTCTTGTAAAACATTACCCAGGCTCATCACCCAAGCTTTTGGGCAATAGCTCTGGCCTCGCCGGAATTGCTGGCCATGCCTACGTACTCCATTCCATACATCCGGGCAAAACGGCTCATGGTATACTCGGCCTTTTCCAACATCCAAGGCTCCGGAGCCGCTCCCTGAAAGAGGAAAACAAATTTTCTTCCCGATAACTCGCCGGACCGGATGGGTCCATAGAAACGATCCAGCAGATTGCGGACGGAGCCGCACATATTATGCCAGTAAACCGGCGAGCCGACAACAATGATGTCTGCCGCCTTCATCCGGCTCACAATCTCGTCAAACTGATCGTCGTCAAACTTCTGTCCATAGCTGTAAAGCTTATAGTCCACCAGATCAAGGGTCTCGTAAGCTCTGCCATCTAAAAGCTCCGAGGCCAGTCTGGCCGTATTGCCCTTTTTATTGGGGCTCCCATTGATAAACAAAACGCTCATCTCTTATTCCTCCCCATACACTTCTTCAATCAGTCCAAAAGTGCTCCATGCCTTAGGCCATCCACAGTAAAAAGCCAGCTGCGTTACAATTTCCACGGCCTCCTCCTTTGTAATACCATGAGCCTTGCCCAGAGCCAGATGAGATTTCAGCTGAGGATATTGTCCCGCCGAAAAAAGCGCCGCAATGGTGATCATGCTTCTGTCGCGGGCGGACAGCTGTTCCTCCCTGGACCACACCTCGCCAAACAACACATCGTCATTGAGCTGTGCAAACTTTGGAGCCAGCTTTCCCAGCTTGTCTCTTCCTGCCGTCTGTTTTTCCGCCATTTATTTCCTTCCTTTCCGCCGCTTTTTTAGCGGCACTGTCCTTGTATTTTACAGGTTGATTCTTATATATTCATTCACCGCCGCATTCACTGCCAAATCCAGCAAAGTCCATTATAAAAATATTCCATCGCATATTCGCCGCTGTGTGTGCCTCCCTCCTGCTCCAAAAAATACAGGTTGCCATCACGCTCATTATCGGCATATCGAAACGTTCCGTCGTCCACCGCCGCCATAGCCTCTATCTGCGCCCGAAATGCAGAGTAGGCAAAGTCATCGGTACCCGATGCCGCAAAAATAAAGAAGTCGTTCCACGAATGTCCCAAATCGCGAACCATATCGGCCATATATTCTCCATCCGTCGTGAGATTGCCGCTGGAGGGCATGAAATAACGGAAATAGTCCAGACAATACTGAAATGTTCTCCACGTAGCCACAGAACCCATGGAAAAACCGCAAAAAGCACGATGATCCCGTGATGCGGCAATCCCCTCCGGCGTCGTATCCGCAGCGTAGGTACTGTAAGCGCCCTCCACTGCGGGAATCAGGTCCCCGATCAGTTCATTGTGATAATTGTCCGTCAGCTGCAGCGCCAGAGAATAATCTGAACTGTCCGTTCCACTGGTGTTGTTGTAGGTAGGACAGACCACAATCATCGGCGCAATCTTCCCATCCGCCATGCATCAGATAAAACACATTGTAGGAATTATCCTCTGTATAACCATAAGGGAGATAAACAATGGCCCTCTTGTGCAGTACCTGCGTCTGCTGATCGTAGGTCATAGACTCGTAGGTATCATAGGTAAGCTCCGTCAGTGTCCCCGGATATTCTGATTCCGTAAAATACTCCGCCGGAATCGACGCAAGCTCTTGCGGAAGTTTTCTTATCAGCTCATTCTCTGACGTCGTATTACCGTCTGCGGCACTATCCGCCGCAGTATCCGCCAAAGCCGTTGCTTTCTCCTCTGTCGCCTTACTCTTCGCACAGCCAGCAGCCAGAAGAGCCGCTGCTATAATGACTGCCAGCAGTCCATATCGATTCATCTGTTTCCTCCTGCCGGTTTTTCTACATTATAAGACAGATGAAGCCTCTAAGGAAGTCTCATTTTGTTTATGGTTATTTACCGAAAGGTTTCAACCGGTTCCCCTCCCCGCAAAGCCCGGCAGACTGCTGCGGACGCAGAGAGCTCCGTAGCCTACGCGCCGGTTGGGGTATTCCTGGGCAGAGATGCCCAGCTGTCTGGCCCCTCGAATCAGATAAGCCTTGACCTTTTCGCCGTACAGATAGGGGTCGTTTCCCTTCACGATTCCCCACTCCATCAAAAGGGCCGCCCCGCCGGTCACAAAGGGAGCCGCAAAGGAGGTTCCGGTCCGGGCGCTGTAGCCTCCTCCGGGGACCACTGTAATCACATCTACGCCGGGCGCCGCCAGCTCCGGCTTTACCAGATCCAGGCTGCGCAAAAATCCACGCCCCGAAAAATCCGCATAGGTATCGTTCCTGCTGTCATAGGCTCCGACCGTAATGGCGCGAATGGCGGTGGACGGAATTGTCAGCGTCACCTGGGGACTGCGGCGCAAGAACTGAGTTCCCCGGTTCAAAAGGGATGCCCCCGGCAGCCACAAATTATACCTGCCGTCTACAATTCGCCGCGGAGTCAGCCGAAATTTCCATACGCCGCTGTCCAGGTAAGTGTTCTCCGGCAAAAAATCCACAAATATCTCCTGACTGCGCGTGTAGGGCTTCGGTTCTCCATAATACAAAAGGATTTCCACGCCGCCCAGATGATACCGCGCAGTCCCCAGCTCCGGTATAAAAGGGCCGACCACGGCTCCCGACGGCGCAATCAGCTCCACTGCAAACTCATCCGCATAGGATTTCCAAAGCTGCACCGACAAACCGGTCTCATAAACGCCGACGGACATTTCCACCGTCTGGCTGCCCTCATCCCCCGGCACCGGCGCGGCCAGCGTTCCGGCGTAATGCCCTGCCGTCCCGCCTTCGTTCCCGCTGCCGATCACAATGCAGTTGGACGAAAATCCGGCCGCTTCGTCGATGAAAGTCTCCAGCAGTGAATCGCCGTCATGGGAACCATAGGTATTGCCGATACTGATGTTCACCGCTACCGGTCGTCTCAGCTCGATTCCTTTTCGCAGCACATAGTCGAGTCCCCGCATCAGCTGTGTTGTGCGGGGAAAGGACCGGGCCCCTGCCGTCCCCAGCTTTACAATGAGCAGATCGCTCTCCGGAGCCACCCCTCTGTATCTGCCTGTTTCCGGACTGCCCGCTCCTGCGGCTATCCCGGCCACCGCCGTCCCATGCCCCGACAAGTCTCTGCTGGGTACCAGGCGAAATCTCTCTTCCTCACTCTCAGCAGCCAGCGCGGCATCAATTTCCTCGCCGGTAAACTCTCTCTCCAGCGTCTGATCCCAAAGAAAAAGGATTCGGGTCGTCCCGTCCGGATTGCGAAAATCCGAAAGACTGTAATCAATACCCGAATCCAATATGGCCACCAATATTCCCCGTCCAGTCAGCCCTTCCATCTGTCCCAACGCCGCGCCCGGCTGCAGGGAATCGATGCAGGAAACTGCCCGTCCGTTTTCCACCTCGTAGAGAAGCTGCTTGGGCTTTTCCACATATTCTACTTCCGTCAGGGCTGCCAGGGCGTCGATCTGCTCCCGGGGAAGCCACACAATGGCATAGCCCCCCAGCAAAGTTTCCACCCGGGCTCCGGGAAGAGCCCGGATCGCCTCCGCATCACCATGGTAGCGTACAATCAGCTCCCAGCTGCCCTCTTCCTCATCGTATCCTGTCTCCAATACCTCGCTCCGCTGCCGCTCCTGCTCTGTCGCACTGAGCGCCAGATTCAGCAGGTTTTCAAACTTCTGACTTTCACTCATTTAACCGGCCCGCCCTTTTCATGTCATAAGCAATCCCTTGCTTTATCCATTCTATGATGGCAGGACGGATAATTGAACTTTTTCATCCGCGCTCCCGTCAGCGCTCCATGGTCGCCCCCTGTCCGCACAGTCCCTCAAAATCTTTCACAAACCGGGCCGCTCTGGCAGCGGACAGATCGCTCTTTAGCAGTCCTTCCAGCACCTCCGGTACGACGGTGACTATGGGGATACCAAAGGTGATAAGCTGCTGCACCTGATAGGTGTTTTTAAAGCTGGCCGCCAGCACCTGCGTCTTGATCGCCTGCGTCTCAAAGGTCTCATGGATGGTCTCCGCCACTGCCACTCCGTCAAAGCCGGCGTTTTCAATGGAATTGACATAAGGAGCCACAAACGCAGCGCCTGCATGGGCCGCCAGCACCGCCTGCATGGGAGTGAAAACCACGGTAGCCGTCACCCGCACTCCGTCGAGGGCCAGCCTTTTGATAGCTTTTAATCCCTCCGGCAAAACCGGCACCTTGATGCAGGTATTCTGCCCCAGGCAGTCTAATATGGAACGTGCCTCCCGGAGCATCCCTTCCGCATCCGGCGACACCACCTGGACATGAAGATCCGCCTCCGGCCCGATAAAGGCGCGAATCTTTTTCAGCGTCTCATAGGGCTCCTCGCCCTGAGCTGCCAGAATCGCCGGATTGGTCGTCACTCCGTCCAGAGGGTAATACTCGTACAGTCTGCGGATCTCATCGAGCCCCGCGTAATCTATCAGCAGTTTCATTTCATTCTCTCCTTCTGCGTCAAACATCAAGGCTTCCACTCCGGCATTCCGTGAGGTCTCTCGCCAAATATGGCCGTTCCTACCCGCACAATGGTAGCTCCCTCGCTGATAGCCGTCTCAAAGTCGTGGGTCATACCCATGGACAGCTCCTTCATCTCCACGCCCGGCAGATTTAAGGCTGCAAGTTCGTCTCTGAGCTCGCGCATCCGACGAAAGTAAGGGCGATTAGCCTCCTCATCCCCCGGCGGAGCGATGGTCATCAGCCCCCGAACCTTTACCCGGTCAAAGGCCGCTGCCTCGCAGAGCAGGGCCCGCGCTTCCTCCGGCGCCACGCCTCCTTTGGTTTCCTCCCCGCCGATATTGATTTCCAGAAGAACCTGCACCGTCACATTTTTCTTCTCCGCCTCTTTCTGGATCGTCTCTGCCAGCTTTACGGAATCCACTGAATGAATCAGGCATACGGGGCTGCCCACCAGATATTTGACCTTATTGCGCTGCAGACCGCCGATAAAATGCCAGTGATTCTCCCCCGGTATTTCCTCCATCTTACGGCACAGATCCTGAACCTTATTTTCTCCAAAATCCCGGACGCCGATCTCCATCAGCTCCCGAATCATCTCCGGCGGCTTGGTCTTGCTGACAGCCACCAGCGTCACCTCGTCCCGGCTGCGGCCGGCTCTCTCACAGGCCGCTGCCACGCGGGCCTCCACCTGTCTGTAATTTTCTGCCATCATTTTTGTTTCCTGCCTTTCCCTATCATCTTAGCCAGATCGAAGGACAAAGTCAAGACACTTCTATAACAGACTTCCCGCTTAAAATCTGCCTTCCCTTTAAGATCTGCCTTCCGTTCATGATCTGCCTTCCCTTTAAAAGCGAATGATCACATTAAAAGCCCTGTTCGAGTCGGACGCCATCTGGATTGCCTCTGCGAACCCGGCGGGACTTTCCCCTTCTCCAGGGCTTCGATCTTTTGCGGAATCAGATTGTCATACCGCTCTGCCGCCGAAGCGGCATCGTCTGCGAGGAGGAAATGATGTTTTATTTCGTTGGATTCCAGGCCAGCTTTACCATGATACTGCGGCGCTGGGCTGACCGGCACTGCAAAGAGAGCCCACTGCAAAGAGAGCCTCGAACAGATGGCCCAGGTGATCTGGAACGCTCTCCCCTTTATCTGGCGGGAGCAAATTCAAGGGGAGGAACGCCTCCAAAAAGACAGGACATGAAGAACTGAAATTCCCTCTTGCTTTTTCCCGTCGCATTTGCTACAGTGGTCTTGCAGGATCTGAGTAATCGCAGGACTTGAGCGATTCACGATTATTTTAGGAAAGAACGAGGTAACGTAAAATGAGCTTTGATGAGGAACGGGATACCATCACCCTGACCTTTGACGATGGCACCGAGGCAGAATGTCTCGTGTGGGGCTTTGTAGATGTGGACGGCCAGAGCTACATCTCCCTTCTGCCCATGGAGGAAGAGGACGATGAGGAAGGCGGCTGCTATCTCTACCAGTACGATGAGGATGAAAACGGTGAGCCCATCCTGGGATATATCGAGGACGACGCGCTGTTAGACCGGGTAATCGACGCTTTTGATAAGATGTTCGACGAAGAGGAATCCGAGTACGACGAGATCGTAACCGAGGATGAGGAGTAAAGCAGCAGTTGCGGCTGAATATGCGCAAGACAAGCTAAAGGACGCTCGAAAAATCTTACCTGATTTTTCGGGCGTCTTTTTTACATGATATCGGAGTTTCAGATGTCGGATTTCCAGATGTCGGAATTTCAGATAACGAACAACACCACAAGAATTATTGTATTGTTTTTTAGAGATGTTGATAAATCAACATCTCCAGAAAACATTATATCAAAACGCAAGCTTGAAATTTTTTACAGTTACAATCATTTACTGTTCCGCCATCTCGGCCGTACCTGCTGCATCCGCGCTGCCAGATACTGCTCCAGGCCCTTGGTTTCAAATCTGGGGACATAATTTTTCTGCATGAAACGAATCTCCCGCTGGGAGGCCGGATGAAAGTTCTGCGCGGATATCCGGCCTCTCACATCATACAAACCGTGCTCAAAATATAAGGCGCAGTGCTCCTCCAGCCGGTTGATCATCAGCACCGAGTCCTGAATCCCCTGGTGCAGCAGATTTGCCAGCCAATAACAGCCTCCGCTTAAAAACAGCCGCTCCCAGCCCGCCTGTGAAAAATACTCCCTCAAAGCGTCTATAATCTTTCTGTAATAATCCATACATCAATACCATCTGACCATTGGAAGCTCATTGTTTACATCGTTGGTGAACAGGATCTGATGCAGGTCGATAATCCCGTTCATAAAGGTCGCCGCGCAGGCGCACAACTGCCGCTCACCTCAATATCTCCATTCATATACGCTTCGCCCAAAGCAATGGAAGTGCTCTCCATCAGCTCGCCCAGAGACGGCACCTTATGAAAGGTAACTGAAAATTCCGGTTCTCCTTCTCCGATCAAATGCTTTTCCCCATTTAAAATGATCTCAAAGGAGTGCGCATCGAATTTCTCCATGAATTTTATAAATTCGTTTTCCACAAGTCCCATACTGCGGTCTCCTTTCTGCCAAATTCCAAGATGTCATAATAAATATAGAAACGTAACATCTCCTTTATAACAGGATTATTGCACGTTTTACCATCAGTCTAAACTCTATTACTGTAATAGAGTCAATAAGATATCTGTGAAGAATTTGTTAGACAAGAACCGCAGAAAACGTTATAATTACTTCGTTTTCCTGTTTCTTTCTTGTTTCGTGAATACTAAATAGGAGATATCGTTAGCAATGGCAAAGGAATATCTGACCATCCGCAGATTTGCGCAGCTGCTCGGAGTCAATATCAATTCACTCCGCTATTATGAGAAACTAAAAATCCTGGTTCCCGCATGGATTGACCCGCAAACCAAATATCGCTACTACCTGCCGGAGCAGCTTATCACCCTGGACACGATTCTGCTGTGCATACAGCTTGGAATCCCTTTGAAAACGCTTCGGGAATACATGGATGAAAACGGAAATTTAAATGAAAAGGTCATTTTAGAAAAAGGAAAAGAAATGATGTTATCGCAGATTTCCGAATTGCAGCAGGGAATTGAACTTACAGAATTTCAGATTAACAGCATAGAAGAGAATCAAAAATACAGCGATCAGAATGGAATTTACTCCCGCCGGATAAAGGAACGCTATCTGATTGAAACCCCTTTTAACGGAGACTTTGGCGCTCTGCATGAAAAAGAAATGGCAGGCATTGTAATCCGCCGCGAAACCGCTCCGGCTGCCTATTCCTTCTTCGTCCAGGTCCTTCACCCGGACTGTCAGGACAGCAGAATCATTCATATCCCCGAAACAGAGTTTTTGTGCAGGCAGCTGGACATAACACCGGAGATGGATCTTTTGGAAATCCTGCGAAAGGATTTTGACGCGGACCAGCTGAAGCTGGCCATCGTCGCCAATATGCCTCTGGCCAAAACCAGCTTTAACAGCTGGCACAGCGAGATACAGGTCCCCGTCTGACCGCCGCCCTATGCCCATCCTATGCCCGCTCTATGCCAATCCGCTCTCTTTCACAAACCGGGACTCGCTCTGCGGCCGGTGAAAGCGCTCGGCTGTATAGCTGATATGCAGCCTTTCCTTGGCCCTGGTCATGGCCACATAGAAAAGACGGCGTTCCTCCTCCAGGGCCTCCGGCGTCTCCGCCCTCTTGTAGGGTGTGATTCCCTCATTGGCATCGGCCAGAAATACCACGGGAAATTCCAGACCCTTGGCTCCGTGCATGGTCATAAAACGAACGCTGTCCTCCATCTCTGTTTCCGGAGACATATTGCGGGCAGCGCGCATCGCTCCCCTTTCCTCCGCATCCAGCTGCCGCCCCACATAGGCCAGCCATTCCGCCCCGTTTCGGCAGCCGTCGGCCGTCTCCTGCAGCTGCTCCGCTATCTCGCAGAGACGCCCCTCGCCAGTCTTATCCAGCTCTTCCAGATACTCATCGTACCCCATATAACGGCGCAGATGGCTGATCGCCGCATAGGGCGGTACCTTTTTCAGCAGAGCCAGATCATAGGAAAGCCGGTCCAGCTGATCCAGGCGCCGTTCATCGTCCTCGTAATAGTCGAAGAGATCATCCAGACTGACCGCTTCGCGGCCCAGGGCGCTGCGGCTTATGTACCTTTCCGGATGGCTGATGACCCTCAGCCAGTCGGATCGTCTGGTGCTGCCTGCCGCTGCCGCCAGATAAGCGCAGAAATCCCGGCAGATAAAGTGACTGTAAATGCCGCCGGATCCCCCCTTCACCTGCACAGGAATCCCTCTGCTTTCCATCAGTCTGAGCAGCTGGGCAGGATTGCGGTTGGTGCGATAGAGGACAGCCATCTCACTGTAGGAGAGTCCCTCCCGGTGATATTTCAGGATTTTTTCTATAATAGCCTCGTTTTCCTCCCGAAGAGTCGGATATGCGTCGGTTGTCACTGCCGCCCCGCAGCCAAACAAACCTGACGTCTTGTCCTTTTGACCTGCTTTATCTTTTTGGCCAGCCTTGCCTTTTTGACCTGCCTTATCCTTTTTTGCCGCCTTAATCTCCTTGGGCAGACGGTTTTCATTGCAGCCAATCAGACGGCCGGCAGCCCTCACAATATCCGGATGGCAGCGATAATTGATATTCAGCAGATACTGCTTTGCTTCGGGATAGGTATGCAGGAAATCCCGCATTCTCTCCGGCGCAGCTCCCCGAAAGCCATAGATAGACTGATCATCGTCTCCTACCACCATCAGATTATTCTCAGGTCTGGCCAGAAGCTCGGCCAGCTGACACTGAATCCGGCTGCTGTCCTGATATTCATCGATCAGGATATAACGGCAGCGTTCCTGCCAGATCTCCAGGATGTCCGGCCGCTGCGTAAATAGCTCCAGGCAGCGGGAAAGCATATCGTCAAAATCCAGCTTTTTTCTGCTTTTGAGCAGTTCCTGATAGCCGCGAAACAGGGCGGTAAACTCCTGAGAAGAGCAGCTGTTTGGCCGGTAGTCCTCCGGACTTATCCCATTTCCCTTCACATCGCTGATCTCCTTTAATACCTCCTGGTACCAGCCCTCCCGGTCATGATAGATTCCCAGCCCCTTTGACACTTCTTCCAGCAAAGCTGCCTTGGCAGCTCCCTGCACCACGCTTCCTCCGTCGTAACCGCCGCTGTAGCGCAGAATCTGAAAGAAGGCAGAATGAAAAGTCCCAAAGAGCACCTGGCGGCCTGCCGCCAAAGCAGAGCGGACAGACTCCCCCGATGAAAGGTACGCCAAAGAACCGGCCTCATCCCGACCAGTTTCCAGCTCCTCTTGTATTCTCTTAAAAAACCGCTCCCGCATCTCCAGGGCGGCTGCTCGGGTGAAGGTAAGCACCAGAATATTTCTGGCCGGAACCCCTCTCTTAATCAGGCTCAGGATACGCTCCACAATGACTGTGGTCTTGCCGGAGCCGGGGCCGGCCAGTGTCAGGCATGGCCCGTCGAAGTGGGCGATCGCCTGACGCTGTGCCTCGTTGAATTGTCTTGTCATGCTGTCTGCATTTCCTCATTCGAATTGTCCTGGAATGATCCGCTTATGCTGTCTGCAGATCCGCCTCCAGCTTCTCTATGGCCGCCCGAATCCGGCGCAGGGACTCCTCCCGACCCAGAACGGACAAAATCTCCGTAGCGCCTGCCGGCGTCATCTGCTTGCCGGACAGCGCCGTGCGGATGGGCCACATGATATACCCCACCTTATAGCCCTTCTCCTCGCCATAAGCCTTTAACATCGCATAAAGGGCATCGTTGGAATAGTCCTCCTGCTGCTCCAGCAAAGGCAATACCTCGTTAAGCAGAGACAGAGAGCTCTCCTTGGTGGTCTTCATCTTTTTGTGGATGTACATGGAGCAGTCATACTCCGGAACCTCCTCAAAGAAGTCCACATGATCCCGAATGTCGGGGAAAATCTCAATACGGGTCTTCACCATTGCCGCGATGGTACGCAGATCCAGATCCCTGTGAATCACCTCTTTCAGGTAAGGCTCCGCCATGGAATAAAATTTCTCAAAATCCATCGCCTTCAGATACTCGCCGTTCATCCATTTGAGCTTCGTATAGTCAAAGACCGCCGGAGACTTGGAAATATGATGATAGTCAAACTTGGCGATCAGCTCGTCCATGGACATGATCTCCTGATTATCCTCAGGACTCCAGCCCAGAAGGGCAACAAAATTGACGATGGCTTCCGTCACAAAGCCCTGCTCCAAAAGATCCTCAAACGAAGAATGACCGCAGCGCTTGGACAGCTTTTTGTGCTCCTCGTCCGTGATCAAAGGACAGTGCACATAGGTCGGCACCTCCCAGCCAAAGGCCTCGTAGAGACGATTATACTTGGGCGAGGAGGACAGATATTCGTTGCCTCTCACCACATGGGTGATGCCCATCAGATGATCGTCCACCACATTGGCAAAATTGTAGGTGGGATAGCCGTCGGACTTAATCAGAATCATATCGTCCAGCTCCGCGTTGTCCACCGTAATATCTCCGTAAATCTCATCATGGAAGGTGGTAGTCCCGGTGGTGGGATTGTTCTGGCGGATTACATAGGGCTTGCCCGCCGCCAGGTTGGCCTCCACCTCCTCCTTGGACAGATGCAGGCAGTGCTTGTCATAGACTGTGATCTCCTTGCCCGCCACCTCGGTGCGCAAAGATTCCAGCCTCTCCTTATCGCAGAAGCAATAATAGGCCTCGCCCTTCTCAATCAGTTTCTTTGCATATTCCAGATAAATACCTGCCGCCTGCCGCTGGCTCTGTACATAAGGGCCGCAGCCGCCATCCTTGTCCGGTCCCTCGTCGTGAACCAGTCCAGTCTCTTTCAGGGTCCGATATATAATATCCACAGCCCCCTCCACATAGCGCTCCTGATCCGTATCCTCAATGCGCAGCAGGAAATCTCCTCCCTCATGCTTTGCAATCAGATAGGCATACAGCGCCGTGCGCAGATTTCCCACGTGCATCCTGCCGGTGGGACTGGGCGCGAAACGGGTTCTCACTTTGCTCATAGCTCTACTCCTCAACTCCTTAACACATTTTTACGCTGTTCAAAGGGAGGCTTACGCCCTCCGCCCCACTATCATACCCGCATTTGGGCAAAAAGTCCAGCCCTGACCGCTGAATTTGCACGGGCAAAACGAAAGAAAATAACGGATAAAAAGGATGATGGATAGAAATCTGCCCTTGGCAGTGCTATAATAAAATAAAAAACAGGCCGGCAAATTTCGATGGAGAAAAAGGAGATACACCCATATGAAAAAGTTAATGGCTTTAACTTTAATGATCGTCTGTGCCATGGGGCTGATAGGATGCAAAAAAGAAGAAACTCACTCGATAAGAATTACCGTTCCCGCCGGAAGTACAGAGGAATTTGTGTTTTCGGATGAAGAAATTTCTCCCATTAATAATGAAATTACAATATCCGCGGGCGATGGACTGGGCGATACGGCCGTTGTATTAGAACCTGTCGAAGCCAAGGAAGAAAATGTATACGAACCTACATATCTTACGCCAGGCATGCCGGTCGAAATGGAAGCAGAAAAAGGCGCATGGTTCAAAATCGGAATTTCGCTCCGGAACGATTCCGATACAGATAAAGTTGTTTATGTTGAAGTCAAAGGAGTTGAAGTTCGTATTGAATAATAGTTTTTCATCCAGCAAACAGACACTCTCCGGCAAGGAATATCAAACTATGAGCCAGGCAGAGGACAATTATTATTTGGACAAGGAAAGCCTGAATGGCATAGGCGTCATTCTTCGGGGGAAGAATATCGTCCTTACCGGGGTATCCGTTCACCAGGAGTCCGTACGGTATCGTGAGAACGATGCATTGACTCCCTTTTTAAAAGAAGATTTTTATTTTTTCTTCGATGATGAAAAGCCGCATCTGAACTTTTATGCAGTTCCCGCCATTCTGGTACTGGGATATGACAGCGCCGGCGGTTATTTTGCAGCGACAGACGATGACTTTTCCTTCGAGGAAAATTTTCCCTTATTTTATATTTCAGCCCAGAAGCAGGCCTACTTTATCACGGAAGAAAGCAGTCGGTTTTTATCCGGAGAATACCGCTGGCAAAAGGATCTTAGGCCTGCCGACCGGATCAAAATCTATGAATCGAGACAAATGGCAGAAAAAGATTTTGAGATTCACGATCGACTCAAGCATCCGGTCTACTGCCGCAGCTCGCGATAGGTCCGTCCAATTAAAACGGCAGCAATCAAAAAGGTCAGAACATCCGATACCGGCATGGAATAAAGAACTCCGTCCAAGCCAAAGAATACCGGCAGAATCAGGGCGAAACCTACGCCGAATATAATTTCACGCACCATGGACAAAAGTGTGGAAGCCATAGCTTTGCCCAAGGATTGCAGATAGATAAAGGTACCCTTGTTGACACAGGCCAGAATCATCATGCACAGATAAACGCGGAACACCTTGACGGCAAATTCTGTATAATATGTGCTCTCATTGCTTGCTCCAAAGATAGCGATCAGCAGGAGGGTAAACAGCTTTCTCGCCCTGTCCTTGCGGCCCGCGCTCATATTGTAACCCACTACGGGAATGCAGTCGGCCGCCAGTCCAATGGCTATGGAAATAGCGATCTGGAAAAACTTCTACCTCCATTTGACGACTAAAAAGAAAGACGAGCGGCCTTTTAACTGAATTTACGCAGATAAACGCCACTCGTCATATCTTATATTATACATTTTTTTGAAATTTTTGCAAAGGCAATTTTGCACAAAATCACCCCTGCGGATTCGCCTCAAAACGGTATCCTACCCGGGGGACCGTCTGGATATAACGAGGCTCCGACGGATTCTTTTCTATCTTTTTGCGCAGGTTTCTCACATGAGAAAAGACAGTGCGCAAATCGCCGCAGCTGGGTTTCTTCCAGATATAATGATAGATCTCCTCAAAGCCCAGCACCGTACCCTGATGGTTCCAAAAATATACCAAAAGTTCAAATTCCGTGGGTGATAAGGCGATTCTTTCGTCTTCCCGCATAAGGGCATGTTCTTTCATGGATAGCACAAAAGGCCCAAAAGAGATATCCTCCGCCAAAGGGGCGCCTCCCATATTCATCCTTCTCAAAACAGCCTCCATGTGGGCCTGCAGCACCGGATAGCGGAAGGGCTTGGTCAGATAATCGTCACCGCCCATCCGCATGGCCCGGACGATGGTTTCCTCATCGTCCAGGCAGCTGATAAAAATAATCGGACAATACAAAGTTTTGCGAAGCTGGACGCAAATATCGATTCCATCTATTCCTGGCAGCATAATATCCAGCAAAATCAGGTCAAAGCTCTGCTGGCGCACCGCCTCATAAGCCTCGGCCGCATCATGAGCCACCACCGTGGAATAGTCGCCGATTTTATTCAGGTAATGCAGCAGGATATCACAGTTTTCCCGGTCATCCTCCACCAAAAGCACTCTGTATTGCATCTCTCTTCTCCGCCTTCTTTCCCCGCCTTCTTCTGTCCGGCCCCAAAAGCTTCCAGCTTACGCTTTTCGTTCGCCTTATTTTATTCCAGGGCCGCTGCATGAGCGCCGGCAATCCGGCCGGAGGTAAAGGCATAACCCTGAGCCACGCCGCCGTAATTGGTATAGCCCTTGGTATTCGTAAACAAAACGCCCATGGAATCCGTTCCCACCGCGTAGAGTCCCTCGATCACCTCGCCGCTTTCATCCAGCACCTGCATATCCGCATTTACGTCTAAACCGCCGCAGGTACTGTAAATATAAGGAGCTCCCGTTACCGCAATGTAATACTCGCTCTCCAGTCCCACAGCTCCCAGACGTTCAAAATACTCCGCCGGCTTGCCAAACTCATCCTCTCCGCCGGCCGCCGCCGCATCGTACTGCTCGATGGAAGCCGTCACATTGGCCAGATCCATCTTCTCATTGCCGATGGCCTCCACCAGACCCTCCAGCGTATCCGCCTTGTAAATAAAGCCTCTCTCGATTCCATCCTCCAGGACAGCGTCAATATTGGCAAGAGGAGTGTCCGCCGTCACGCCGCCCTGACTCAGATACCGCCCGCTGGCGTTCATGGAGAAGCCCTGCTCTCTCAGGATATCGATCTGCTCAGCCGACAAAATCGTATAATATTTTGCCCCATTGTTAAAGGCGTTCATGGCAATGGTATTCTCCGCCAGGAAACGGCTTCCGGTCTGATCCACAGCCATGACCTCGCCGGAGCAGACAAGACCGTAGGGAATATCATTATCCATGGGGTCCTCAAAACTGGTGGTAATCATGTAAGGCGCTACAAAATGGGACATGGGAGGCATATCGATATTATATACAGCAGCCCCTGTATCCAGGGCCATCTGGATGCCCGCCCCGTCATTTTGAGCCATGCCATAGAGTCTCCAGGCTTCTCCCAGATACTCCTCCTGCATCTGGCTGCTGCCGCCGAAGCCGCCGGTGGCCAGAATCACCGCGTCTGCATGAATGGTAACCTGGGTGCCGTCCTGCTTAACTGCCTTTACCCCGGTCACGCGGCCATCTTCCACAATCAGCTCCGTGCCTTCGGTCTCCAGCATATATTGACCGTTCCATTCCTTTTCATAGGCTTCATAGGCATTGGCAAAGAACTGCTCCGTCAGCTCCTTGCCGCCGGAATAGGAGGCAAAAATACCCCATTTTCCGCCGACAAAACCTTTGGCCGGCTCAAATTCAAAGCCATAGGAGGTAAGCCAGTCCAGTGTTTCGCCAGATTCATCGATCAGCTCCCGGATTATATCCGTCTTGGCATGCTGGACGCCGTCCACCGTAGTGTAGCTGGTCCAGTCCTCATAGAGAGCCTCCCCGTCTACCAGCTCCTCGCCGGCTTCCTTGACACGGGTCTCTCCGGAGATGGGATCAGCCCACTCTTCATATTCCGCTTCCACCTGGCTGGGAGCATTGACCGTCATCGGGCCGGAGGTTATGGCGCTGGTGCCGCCCCATTTGCCCGCCTTATCAATGGCCATGACGGAAGCTCCATTTTCTGCCGCGCTCAGTGCCGCCGCCGTACCGGAACCGCCCATTCCTACCACAGCTACGTCCACCGTATACTCCTCCGTCTCTGTGGACTGCTCTAAGGGCGTCTGCATCAGGGACAGATCTGCTCCTGCCTGCTCCAGGCAGTCGCTGACGGCGCTTCGCACAGCCATGGAGGTTGAGGTTGCTCCGGTGACCGCATCTACTGCCAGCGTCTGGTTTTCAATGATTCGGGGAATCATATATTTCTCCACCATCTGAGGCATGCCATTCGTCTCCCCGTTTTCTCCAATGGCAATCGATACGATCTGATTATCCTGAATCTCCACCGTAACCTGTACCATCTGGGTCAGATTAAAGCCCCTGGCCTCAGCCTCGTAGGTGCCGTCCTTCATGACAAGTCCTTCTTCGGTCTCCGTCTGGACGTCTGTCTGGGACTGCGTTTCCGTCTGGGCGCCGGTCTGCTCTGCCGCCGTTGTCCCGTCGGCCGTTCCCGGATTTCCAGAACAGCCGGCGAGCAGCATAGCTGCCGCCAGAAGGGCTGCTCCCGCTCTCATTCCTTTTTTCATTCTGTCTTCCTCCTTTTTATCTCCGGCAATCCCCGGCATTTTGCGCCTTTTCTTTGCGCAGCCGTTATTTCCTTTTCCCGGCCCGGGGACTTCCGTTGTGAATAGTATATCACAGCCGGCTGAGAAGACCGTTGAAATTTCGTTGAAATTTTCACATCGTTTCCTGTTCCCCTGCTTTTATCTCTTCTGAGAAAAGGGGCAGCTCGATTCGCATCAATGTTCCCCCGCCCGGCGCATCCTCTGCCTCCAGACTGCCGCCATGCAATTCCAGCAGGGAATGACAGATCGACAGGCCCAGGCCCGTCTTTCCGCCGTCTCCTTTGCTCTCATAGCGGACAAACAGCCGCTTCTTTTGTTCCTCACGGATTCCGGGACCCTGATCCTGCACAGTCACGGTGCATCGGTTCTCCTCCGTCCGCTGATCTATGCGGATTCGGCCGTTTTGGGGACTGTAGCGGACCGCATTATCCAGGATATTGTCAAAAACCTGCTTCAGACGGAACCGGTCGCCCTCCAGATAACACGAATCCGTCTCCGTCTCAACTTCCACGCAGAGCTCCTTTGCCTTTCCCTCCGCCTCCGCCTCCGCATCCTCCCCTACCGTTCGGAGAAGCTCGCAGATATCAAAAACCGTTTTTTCCAGCTTCAGTCTCCCGTCCTCCAGCCGGTATATCAGAAACATATCGTCCGTAATTTTGCCGATATACTCCGCCTTGCGGTCCAGCGTATCCAGGTATCTCTTCTGCTCCTTGGTCGGCTGGGGCAATGCGTCCCGCAAAAGATCCAGATAGCCCTCGATGGCAAAAAGCGGACTGCGCAGATTATGGACCATATCCGTCATAAAGCGCTGGCGGTTGTCCTGTATGCGCATCAGCTCCTCGTTGGCACGGCGCAGCTCATCTGTCTGCCTGCGCACCTGCCTCTCCAGATTGACCGACAAAAGATCGGCCTCACGGAACTTTTTGCCATACTTCATGCAGGTGGCCAGAGCAAAGGCCACAATATAGGCAAACCGCATATATTGGGCCGGCATGATCTCAATATCCACTACTCCCTGGGGAATAAAGCCTCCGTACAGCAAAAGATAAAACAGTTCGTTTCCAAACGCCAGCATACAGCCGGTCAGAATCACCGGCGCCTCCGGCATCTTTTTCAAAACGCCGGTTCCCAGAATCCATGCCTGCAAAGCCATATAAAAAAAGTAGGACGTCTGAATCCAGCGGTTGCTGTACTCCGGCCAGAAGAGGCAGCCCAGGGCCGTCATCGCCGCGGCCGCCGGTACGGCCCGGTTCATCCAGGGCATCGCCGTCCCCGGCACAAGCTGACGGCAGACATAGTAGTTAATAAACCCCAGCTGCCGGTAGAAAACCGTAGACCCCAGATGAAAAAAGGACATGGCCGGATGGCGGGGAATCAGCAGGAAATGAGCCAGCTCTGCCAGGGTAGATGCGGCCAGCAGCAGCAGATAACCTTCACTTCTCTTTGGAAGGTACAGGGCCAGACACATAAGAATCAGCATCCCGCACAGTCCCACTGCAATCATATCCAGTATCATCCAGCGATTCTGAATTTCCCGCAGCTCGGCCTGATTTCCCAGAATCATCCCCTGATACACGTCGTAAATGGAGGAATTGGTTACCTGAAGAACCACCTCTATCCTGGTCTGCTCCGTATAATCGACAATCCGATAGATCTCTCCGGCAGAAAGCCCGCCCTCCTCTCCGGCCACCTCCCTCCCGTCGAGCCAGAGGCGGCTGCCATGGGGACGGGGAAGCAAAAAATACCAATCTTCTCCCTCTCCGATTTCCAGGCAAAAAGTATAAGTATAGCCGCGCATTTTGCGAATATACTGGATGTCTTCCACCTCCGTGCCCGGGCAGCCTTCCAAGTCCCCTGGCTCCAGGGCTCCGTCAAACCGGAGCCATCTGCCGGTCAGAATAAAAGGCCCGCTCTCAGCCCGCAGATTCCGCGCCTCAATCCGCCCGTCCTGTACGGCGAGCACCGGCGTATGAAAATTAAGCCATCCAAAAATTACCACTACAAAAAGCGGGATGCCGGCAAGCAACGCCAGTATCCCGCTCTGTCTTCTTTGTCTTTTTTCTCTTTCCATACTTTTCTCCGTCCCACAGCCCTGACGGCCGGTTCCCGCGCCGGCCGCCGGACTATGTACCGGCTGCCGGCATTACTCGGCCAAAAGCTTTTCCAGATTTTCGCGAATCTTCGCAATAAACTCTGCGCTGGTCAGGGTCTTGGCCCCCTCTATGGTAGTGATGATTGCCAGATCCTTTGTCATCTGGCCGGATTCGATGGTGTCAAGCGTCGCCTTTTCCAGCTTGCCGGCAAAGGACTCCAGCTCCGTCAGACCGTCCAGCTGCCCTCTCTTGCGCAGGGCGCCGGTCCAGGCAAAGATGGTCGCCACCGGATTCGTGGATGTGGCCTTGCCCTCCAGGTGCTGATAATAATGGCGCTGCACCGTTCCATGGGCCGCCTCGTATTCAAACTTGCCGTCCGGAGAGACCAGCACCGAGGTCATCATGGCCAGAGAACCAAAGGCCGTGGCCACCATATCGCTCATCACATCCCCGTCATAGTTTTTGCAGGCCCAGATATAACCGCCCTCAGACTTAACCACCCGCGCCACCGCGTCGTCGATCAGCGTATAAAAATAAGTAATTCCCGCCTGGGCGAACCGGTCTGCATACTCCCGATCGTATATCTCCTGGAAAATATCCTTAAACGTATGATCGTACTGCTTGGAAATCGTATCCTTGGAGGCAAACCACACGTCCTGCTTCGTATCCAGACCATAGTTAAAGCAGCAGCGGGCAAAGCTCTCAATGGACGCCGTCGTATTGTGCATCCCCTGAACGATTCCGGAACCATCGAATTCATGAATCAGGCTGCGGGTCTCGCTGCCGTCCGCCGCCGTATAAACCAGCTCGCACTTACCCGGACCGGGGATCTTCATCTCCACCGCCTTGTACACGTCGCCGTAGGCATGGCGGGCAAGGGTAATCGGCTTCACCCAGTTTTTAATATAAGGCTCGATTCCCTTCACAATAATAGGAGCGCGAAAAACCGTTCCGTCAAGCAATGCCCGGAAGGTGGCATTGGGACTCTTCCACATCTGAGAAAGATTGTACTCCTTTACTCTGGCCGCATTGGGCGTAATGGTAGCGCATTTAACCGCCACTCCGTATTTTTTCGTAGCCTCGGCCGCATCCACCGTCACCTGATCCTTCGTCTCCTCCCGATGGGGAAGTCCCAGATCATAATATTCCGTCTTCAGCTCTACAAAAGGGGTGAGCAGCTCGTCCTTAATCATCTGCCACAATATCCTGGTCATCTCATCGCCGTCCATCTCAATGATGGGGGTCGTCATTCCAATCTTTCCCATTGGGCAAAACCTCCTATCTCTCATGGTTCACGCCGCCTTACAACGCGTTTTGTCATTTTATGAACCGGCCATACCGCCGCTCATGTTAATCATTATACCGGCTTTGATACATCCTGTCAAAAAGAAATCCCCAGGCCTAGAAGCTGTGACCGCCGCCTCCTCCGCCGCCACCGCCGCTGCTGCCTCCGGAGCTGCCGCCGGAACTGCCGCCGCTGCTTTTGACCGGGTCGTAACGCCGGGTCTCCCCTGTATATATCACCTCCGGCTCCGTATTGGCAAAAGAGGTCTGCGCCGACCGAAATACATTTTCCGTACTGGCTCTCTTAAGCCGCGACGCATAGCTGACAATGGCAAAATTGATAATAAAGGCCAAGATCAGAGCCAGCAGGGCATTGCTGATATACTTCATCGGCTGGGCAATCCGCCCTCCCTCCAGCAGGGTAAAGATCTGCCGGTATGCCTCAGCCGCGCAGGAATAATAATCCGCCGCGCTGGCATAACGGTATACATTGTCCGTAATGGTCTCCGCCCTTGCGTCGGTAACCGTCTCGTATACATTTCCATGGGAAAAAATATAAATATTGCGGTTATCCATATCCACCACAAAGATCGTACCGCTGCCGGAACCAAAAAGGTCATAATAATACTCTCTGGCAAAAGAAGCGGTTGAACTCCCGTTGTAATCGACCGATACAAAGGCTGCGCTTCCATAGGCGGTAATCGGCCTCATCTCCTCGATCAGCGCCTCTTGCTCTGAATCGCTGAGCAGATCCGCTTCATCGTCCATCACAACCTCATAGCCGGTCTCCGGGTCCGTATATTCCGTGCTGTAGGCCAGAGCCTTGCCCGACGTCAGAAAAAGCAGGAGAAACAGCGCAAACGGCAGGGCCAAAATCCGTCCGGCCTCCAGCATCTCTTTTCTGCCCTTTATCATGCGATCACGCATTTTCATCCCCTCCTCTCTTTTCCAGCTGCGGAAGTTTGCGGGTAGTCAGCTGATTGTGCTCTTTAATAATATCAAAAAAGGACCAGATTACGCACGCCAGAGAAACCGCCGCTCCTATGTAATAATACAGATCCGATACGGGTCTGAGGATTAAAATCGCGAGAGCAATAACAATGGCCGCTGCCGGTTTGTACAGATTCTTCCATTTTTCCTGCATCGGCGCGGCATAAATCTCCTGTTTTGCGCGCCGCCTTGCCGGCTTCTTTTTCGTGGTTCCCATTATAAGCTTGGCTACCACAATAAACCAGACGAAGGCCAGGATCATGCTGCCGCCTGCCGAGCCAAATAGCCCCGTTGACAAAAGCATGGCCATGGCGGACATGGACAGAGTCATCACTGCAAAAATCAGAAGCATCCGAAGCAGCGAGCTGCCAAAGCCGGAACCGCTCTCTGTCGTCTTCGTCTTCCTCCTCCATCTTCTTCCTTCTTTCGCCGTAGACTGCAGGCCCTCATCGTCCAGCTGATTTTCCCTGGTATAGATCCGGTTGCACTGGCGATTGGATACAAACAGACAAAACAGAGCCAGGACAATGGCAAAAATCAGAGCCTTGGTGGGAGTAAGGGTTAAAAACAAATTTAAAAGGAAAAAGATAGGAACCGCCAGAATCAACGAGCCCAGCAGATATTTCTTCAGGTCGATGGGCAGATCCGCCGCCACCCGGCCGGTCTGTCCATTGACGACGGCATAGCTGATCCGGCTTCCATCGTGACTGCGGCAGCCCAAAAACCACACCGGAAACATTCCCAGTTTTTCCTCTGTTTTCCGGGGACGGAACGCATCCGCCATGTCGCTCTCGTCCACATTGTATTTGCGGTAGACCGAATTTCGGACCGCCTGCGACGCCACATACTGGCCCGCCGTCTGCAGCGCCTGATCGCTGTAGACATAAGATTCCACATTGCCTTTGTCAGCGTAAAAACCGCTGAGATAAGCCGGTTCAAATTCCTTGCCTTCATGGATATCAAAGGGCGCTATGGCGCCGCTTAAATTATCTGCAAAGGTGGCGGAGGCGTCATAGGACAGTCCCCGGCAGGAGGCCGTCAGATGAGATTCCAGCCGGTAATGCTTCGTATACACATAGTCTCCCCGACGCCGGGACTGCCTGCCTTTTACACGGTATCGGTCGTCCTGCTCAAAAGAATAAATCCAGTAAGGCATATAGATGCCGCGAAACCGTTCGATCTGCGTATCCTGCTTCATGCTGGAAGGAGCAAACAGCGCCTTCTTAAGCGTTCGCCTGTAGGCCTTCTCGCATTCCTCCTTCGTCACCTTAAAAGGGATTACATAATCCGGGCAATCCTCTTCCTCGATCCGGCTGGCAAACAGCACCGAACCGCCGCAGTAGCTGCAGAATGTGGCTACCGTCTCATCGGTGCTTAACAATTCCGCGCCGCAGTCGGGACAGGTAAATACATGAGCGCTGTAGGTGGGACGCATTTTGGGCGCAGCCTGCTTTTCTCCCCCGGCTTCGGCGCCGGCCTCCTCCTCCCTTCCGCAAAATCCGCAGACCAGTTTTTGCCGGTCTGGATCAAATTTCATCTCCGCTCCACATTGGGGACATTTGTACATCCTTACCCTCCTCCTTTTATAATGGTCCTGCAGGCAGCTGCCCTTAAACCGGCTTCACTTCTCCGATAATTCTCCGGCAATTCTCAGCCGGTTCACAACAACTGCTTTATTTCATTGTATTATATCATATGTGCGCCTGAAAGGTCTATGAAAAAACCTGCCCGTCCCACCGATTGACCTGCGCCCCCATTTTGTGCTAAACTGTAAGCGCTGGCGGCAGTGCTGCGGCTCTCCTGGCTGCATACCGTACTGCCGCCGATATGGAAAGGAGTCTTATACATGGGCACAATGACGGTATATCACGGCAGCTATACGGCAGTGCCAAATCCCAGAATTATCATAGATACGCAGACAAAGGATTTCGGACCGGGGTTTTACTGCACCTGCATACGCAGACAGGCTCAGGAATGGGCCATGCAGCATACCACTCCCACTGTCTCTACTTACTCCGTCCAAATATCTCCCGATTTGAGCATACTGGAATTTGAGGGCATGACGGAGGAATGGCTCGATTTTATCATTGCCTGCCGCAGCGGCAGACCTCACGGCTACGATATCGTGACCGGCCCCATGGCCAATCATCAGATTGCTTCCTTTGTCTGCGGATATCAGAACGGAAGCCTCTCCCGCGAACAGTTTCGCGTTCTGGCAGAGCTTGACCATCCCACTCACCAGATTACCTTCTGTTCTTCCCAGGCTCTCAAATGCCTGACCTTTATAACCAGCGAAAAAGTAACCCTTTGACCGCCAGGCCGGGCAGCTCCCGGCTTTCCCACTGACAAAAGGCAGACCAGCTTATGTACCGAATTATATCCAGACTTTTAATCTACGGCGACATGCCTGCGGATTCCATCCTGATGCAGCTTGGCGACATCTTCCGCCGCCTTGAGGATCACAGCCAGACCAGGGAAGAGCTTCGCACCCGGGTCTTCACCCAGATCAAGCGGCTGCTCAAGCTTGCCACCGACTATGGTTTCGACGAAAACCTGTGGCAAAACTACCTGACCTACCTGCTGATTACCGACGAAAATCCCTTCAGCCTTACCTGTGAAAAGGTAGGAGCCGGAGACGGCAGTGTCAATCACTTTGCTCTGGGCGATTTTCAGGCCTTCATCGATCTGTTTCATTTCGACTTCTCCGGAATTGAGAGCGAACTGGACGTCGACTGTTTTTCCCTGATCACCCATTACCGGGCCATCGTCAAGAAGGAACGGATGTACAACAAAAATGTCAGCGATAAGGTGCGCAGCTTAAGCCGCAGCCTGGCCTGCGCCGCCGGCGCCGATGATTTTTTCCGCCTGGTCACCGGCTTTTACCGGGATTACGGCGTGGGGATGTTCGGTCTGAACAAAGCCTTCCGCATCGCATCCAAGGGCGAAGAGGAGGTCTCCATCTTCCCCATCAACAATATGGATTCCGTTACGCTGGACGATCTGATCGGCTACGAACATCAGAAAAAGCAGCTGATCGACAACACGCTGGCCTTCGTAGAGGGCCGCAGCGCCAATAACGCCCTGCTCTATGGGGATGCCGGCACCGGCAAATCCACCAGCATCAAGGCCATCGTCAATGAATTCTACGATCAGGGTCTGCGGATGATCGAAATTTACAAACATCAGTTTAAGGATCTGTCCAACGTCATCGCCCGGATCAAAAACCGGGGTTACCGCTTTATCATCTATATGGATGACCTCTCCTTCGAGGAATTTGAAATCGAATACAAGTTTTTAAAAGCCGTCATTGAGGGTGGTGTGGAAACCAGACCGGACAACATCCTGATCTACGCCACCTCCAACCGCCGTCATCTGATCCGCGAAACCTGGGACGATCGAAACGACATGGAGCATGGCGGCGATATCCACCGCTCCGATACTCTGGAGGAAAAGCTGTCCCTGGCCAGCCGTTTCGGCTGCAGCATCTGTTATCTGAAGCCTTCGCGGCAGGAATTCGACAAGATGGTCGTACAGCTGGCCCGACGCAGAGGGCTGGATATAAGCAGGGACGAACTGTTAAAGGAAGCCAACCGCTGGGAAATCCGCCACGGCGGCATCTCCGGCCGGACGGCCGCACAGTTTATCAATTATCTGGCCGGGAATCCTCACTGCATCCGGCAAACCGGTCTGAAAGAAAGCGCCTCGGAATAATTCCGGGCGCTTATTCTTTTTATCTCTCTATTACGAACCGCAAGAGTATCTCTTATTCGTAATGTACCACGTCTACCCAGCGCTTCAACAGCTCCATCTCCTCCGGACGCTTTTTGGTCAGCTGAGCGGCAGCCACCAAGGGCAGCCAATTCTGAACATAATTTTTCTCCGTGTGCGATTTTTCGCAGAATATATCCATATACATAGACGCCCATTCCGGGTTTTTCAGCACCAGAAGCAGGTAGGTGCGGGCAGCGTCCGCGCTGGCGTTGCCGCGGCTGGCATGTACCCAGTCCACCAGGTGCATTTCGCCGTCTTTGTCCACAATGATGTTGGCCGGACAAAAATCTCCATGGCAGAGCTTTACATGGCGAGGCATGCTATTCAGCTGTGTCAGCAGCTCATAGCGGGTAATCTCGCTGATCTCATCCAGCTCGCTGATCTGACGGCTCATCTTTTCCTGGAGGCTCCCCAGCAGAGCGCAGCGTTTGCTGTGCATCTCCATCTGCAGATCCACCATCTGCTCCATCAGCTCCTTCACCCGTTCCGGCTCCCGCGTCATCACCGCCTCCAGATTCTCGCCCTCTACATACTCCTTGGTGATAGCCCAGCGCCCGTCCTCGATCACCGATACCGCCAGAATCTTGGGCACGTTCAGCCCCAGTTCCTCTACCCTGGCGTTGCTCAGAGCCTCGTTGAGTACCTCCGCTTTGGGAAATCCGATATCAAAGACCTTGATCAGCGTATTGCCCTCCCGGTATATCTCATGTTTACCTTCTGCAATCTTTATTCTTTCAGCCATGACAGCTCCTCCTTTCGGTGAGAATTGTTTTTGTCATGTCTTTATCTTATCATTTTTTTCTGTAAACTTCAATATTCTTTTTCCCTTTGTTTTCGTGATTATAAACCTTTATAACATCTTAATGGGTTTTTCTTTTGGGCGCCTTGACGAAATCAAAGTCCGACAGTATACTCATATTTAGATTTGTATCTAAATATTGTTTCAAGGGGCGGACCGCTTTTTTGGCGTCTGCCGCCTGCGGGAGGAATCTTATGAAGCATGGTATTTTGTTTATCTCTCTTCTTCTCATTCTGACTCTTCTTACCGCCTGTTCCGGCCCGTCCGGGGATGTATCTGCCGCCGAATCCTCATCGGCTGACGTATCCCAGGCGGCTCAGGAGGAAACCTCCGGCCCAGAGCAGAGCTCTGCCTCTTCTTCGTCAGGCGATGCACAGCGGCAGGCCAGCCTGGAGCAAAGGGCCAGGGAGCTGGTTGCTCTGATGCGTGAGGGTGATTTTGACAGTGTGGCAGCTCAATTCAATGAGCAGATGGCCGCAGCGCTGACTGCCGACGCTTTGAAAGAGGGCTGGGATTCCACGGTGCTTCCTCTGGGCGCCTATGTAAATACCCTGTCAGTAAGCAGCGTTCTGGACGGGGAGAACTGCCTGGTTTCCGTTATCGACGAATATGAGGGAAACGGAATTCTGGTACAGATCAGCTTTGACGGCAGCGACGCCATTCAGGGACTGTGGATTACCTATCAGGATCTCACAGGTATAACGGGAGAGATTCCTTCCGCACCGGAAGGCGTTGTTGAGGAGGAAATCTCCATAGAAGGAGACCCCGCCTATCCGCTGGCAGGCACCCTGACCCTGCCGGAGGGGACAGACAATCCTCCCGTTGTAATCCTTATCCACGGCTCCGGTTCATCCGACCGCAATGAGACCATCTCCGGCAACACGCCCTTCCGTGATATCGCCTGGGGACTGGCCGAACGGGGAATCGCTTCCATCCGCTACGATAAGCGCTACTACACTTACCCGGACGCCGCCTCTGATCCTGCCTCTGTCACCATTGAAGCAGAGGTTTTGGAGGATGCAGACGCCGCCATCGCTCTGGCCATGGCAGACGACCGCCTGGATCACAGCCGTGTCTACATTCTCGGACACAGTCTGGGAGGAATGCTGACCCCCGCCATCGCAGCCAGTCATCCTCAGCTGGCCGGCGCCATATCCATGGCCGGAAGCCTGCGCAAACTCTGGGATATCTCCTACGATCAGAACATGGCTGCCGCCGAAGCGGCCAGACCGAATCTTTCCGAAGATGAATCCTTTATCCTGAACATGCAGCTGGCACAGGTGGAGTCCGATGTCGCCGCGCTCAATGAGCTTTCCGAGGCAGGTCAGCTAAAAGACCTCTCCGCCCTTCCGGAAGATATGACACCCGATACCCTCCTGTTAGGAATCCCCCTCTCCTACTGGGCGTCTCTTGACCAGTACTGCGGCATGAATTTTATCGATGAGGTTACAATGCCCATGCTGATCCTCCAGGGTGACGCCGATTTCCAGGTCTACGCCGATGTGGATTATCCGCTGTGGCAGGAAGCTCTGGCTGGACGGGACAATGTAACCTTTCACCTTTACGAGGGCTTAAATCATCTGATGATGCCTTCCCAGGGACGGCAGGACATCAGCGAATATGCCGTTAAAAACCAGGTCAGCGGCGAAGTGATCGACGATATCGCCGCCTTCATCACAACGGCATCGTAAGTCCCCTGGTAAGTCTCCTGCCGTGCATTTTTTTACAGCGGCACGGCAAAAAACGCGGCAGACATCCGCCTGAAGCAGGGATGTCCGCCGCGTTTTGCATTTTATGATGCCAGAACCCCAAAATCGTGCGTTCCGGGTCCCAGGGTTAAAATATTACTGAGCCGAAGCCTGGGACAGGCAGTCCTGCACGGCTTCAATAACGGCTTCGCTGGTAATCGTCGCACCGGATACAATGTCCACATCCGCAGACTGTGCCTCCAGGATAGCCTCCTGCAGCTGCTCTGCCGCCTCCACGCCAATGCCGGCCGTCTCATTGGAAGCGTCAATGGTCACATCGCTGATAGCGCCGCTCTCATCGATCGTTACGGTCACCGTCAGCTCGCCCATGCCGGTGGCTGTAGCCGTATAAGTGCCTGCCGTGTAAGATCCGGCAGCCTCGCCTCCCGCCGTCTCCTCTTCCTGGGTTTCACCGGCTGTGGTTGCAGGCTCCTCCGTCTCGGCCTCGGTAACTGCTTCCGTTTCTGCCTCCGTAGCTGCCTCCGTAGTCGCTGCCTCTGTCTCAGCGGCAGTAGTAGCCGCTGCCGTAGTCTCTGTAGTTCCAGACGAGCATCCGGCCAGCGCCAAAACGCAGACAGCCGCCAGCGCTGCGGAAGCAAATCTTCTAATCTTCATGTCGTCAATTCCTCCTCTTTTAGATAATGAAAATAAATTATGAAAAGCCTTCAAGGGCTTGTGTAGAATATAGCATAAAAATCTTATATTGACCATACATCTCACATTTATTTGACACTCTTGTCACGGAATCCTCACATTTTGGTCACAATTAACTGTCTATTTTTTAACACTTCCTCTATATCGACATTTTCCCTGATATCTCCAAATCAAAAAACCTCCCTCCTTTCTCACAACACTGGCATTCCGGAGCTTTTACCCCTTGCATAATCTTCCATCCTGTTATAAAATAAAGCCAGGTATGCAAACCAGCATCAATCTAAAACATACAATAAGGAGTGGAATTATGAGCAAGAAAAATGTAATCGTCGGCCAGTCGGGCGGACCTACTTCCGTTATCAACAGCAGCCTTTACGGCGTCGTGACGGAAGCCATGAAGCATCCGGAAGAAGTGGGCTGTGTTTACGGCATGGTCAACGGCATCAAGGGCTTTTTGGAGGGCAAGAAGATTGTTCTGTCCGATATGTCCGAGGAGGAGCTCAAGATTATGCAGTCTACCCCCTCTTCCTACCTGGGTTCCTGCCGCTTCAAGCTGCCTGAGGATCTGTCCGATCCGGTGTTCCCTCAGCTGATGAAAGAGCTGGAGGAGCTGAACGTAGGCTACTTCTTCTATATCGGCGGCAATGACTCCATGGATACCGTCAGCAAGATGTCCCGTTACGCTGCCAGCGTAAACAGCCCCATCCGTTTCATTGGCGTGCCCAAGACCATTGACAACGATCTGATCTGCACCGATCACTGCCCCGGCTATGGCAGCGCTGCCAAGTATGTGGCCGCTACCTGCCGCGAGATCAGCCTGGACGCCGGCGTATACGGTTCCAAGTTTGTCTCCATCGTTGAAATCATGGGCAGACATGCCGGCTGGCTGACCGCTGCCTCCGTCCTGGCCCGTAAGTTTGAGGGGGACAACCCGGTTCTGATTTACCTGCCTGAGACCGTATTCAGCATCGACTCCTTCCTGGCTGATGTGGAAGAGGCCTTCAAGAAGACCAACAACGTTATGGTCGCCGTGTCCGAAGGCGTACACGATGCAGAGGGCAAGTTTATCTGCGAGTATGCCACCGCCGACATTGCCGTTGACAACTTCGGCCACAAGTCCCTGGCCGGTACCGCTGCCTACCTGGCAGATCTGGTAAAGCAGAAATTCGGCTGCAAGGTTCGTCCCATTGAATTCAGCCTGCTGCAGCGCTGCGCTGCTCACCTGTCTTCCCTGACCGACGTAACCGAGGCCGCTACCGCCGGCTCCGAGGGCGTCAAGGCTGCTCTGGAAGGCGAGACCGGTATCATGATCGGCTTCAAGAGAGCCGAGGGCGAAGAGTATCACATCGATTATGTCCGCGTGGATGTAAACGAGGTCTGCAATCAGGAGAAGCCTTTCCCCGCCGAGTGGATCACCAACGGCGGAAGAGATGTGGGCGAGGGCTACGTTAAGTACGCTCTGCCTCTGATCCAGGGCGCTTCCCCTGTTCAGTATGAGAATGGTCTGCCTGTATACGCTTACATGCACGACTAAATTGCAGAAGTCATTTAAACGGATTATCTTTTCCGTTTGATGAATTAATCCAAATTTATTCCCAGTATTTAAGGGGGCTTTTCACTGCGTTTACAGCGAAAAGCCCCCTTTTCATGTTTCCTTTTTCATATCTCCATACCGCGCCTGTCTGATATCTTTGCGGAAACCTCTTGACTCTCCCATTATGGTATACTATAAGATAGTGGTCGCGTCCTCTGACCTCATTTGACGTGGATATTTATCCGGCACAGAACACCGCAGCTCAAAAAGCGGGGCGGAGGTGTCGTTGACGGCCGAAATGGCCTCCACCTCCATAACTATCGTATCACGATCCGGAGCAAACAGGTCCAGGAAAAGCTGAAGAGCCTTCATGATATCGCTCTTGGATGACTGAGCAAAAACATACCGGGAGGCCGGCAGCTTCATCCATCCCGGCAAATCCTCGCGGCTCTCCTTGCCCGTATCCACATCCAGAAAAATATATCGACTGGTCTGCCCCCTTTTAGATATCATCAGCAGACCGCAGTCATATCCAGGCTTTAGCTCTTCCTGCTCCAGCTGCTCGAAGAGCTGATTTAACGCCCGGTAATATTCCACCGTATTCTGGGCCCCCGAATAAGGACGCACCAGACAGTTTTTCTCCGGGAGGAGAAAAACCCTCTCCCCCTCGCCGCGCTGAATGCGCTGCGTGCGAAGCAGTTCTTCCTGTACCTGATGCAGGAAATTCAGCCGGTCCTGAATGCTCTGAATCTTGGCATTGGCCAGCTCTGTTCCTCTGGCCAGCAGCTTGCCAAAATAAATCTCTCTGTTTTCTGAGCCTGCAAACTCCGGAAACTGCTTTAAGGGAATATCCAGATCGACGCACAGCTGAATAGCATCTACCACATGCAGCTGAGAAAAGGAATAATACCGGTATTTTGTATCCGGGTCTACATAAGCCGGCGGCAAAATACCAATTTTATCATAGTATCGCAGGGATTTGATATGCACGCCGGTGAGCTTTGACAAGGTGCCGATTGACAGAAGCTTGGTTTTATCCATGAATCGCTCTCCTGTATCATTTTTAAGATCCATCAGACCACAGAGCCATAGTCTCTGCCCTCATTATATTATAATTGGAGGAGGTTATTATGTCAAAAATCATCACAGTCAGCCGCCAGTTTGGCAGCGGCGGTCTTTCCATCAAAAAGATCGCTCCCCTGATCGCCGGCTATGCCAAGAGCTGGCTGGAGGAAAACGATAGAAAGGACGAAAAACTATGAATTCTGCAGCTCTGTTTTCCCGGACATCGCCTCTTAAACTTTTTTTCCTGGCCTCCATTCCGGGAGCCATCAGTATGCTGGCCTCAGCCCTGTACCAGACCATAGACGGCGTATTCGTGGGACAATATTTAGGTTCCACAGCCTTTGCCGCCGTCAACCTGGCCATGCCCTTTGTTATTATCAACTTTTCACTGGCTGATCTCATCGGCGTTGGCTCGTCGGTTCCCATTTCCATCAGCCTGGGCCGGAAGGAGGAAAAGGAGGCCTGCAATATTTTCACCTGCGCCTGCCTGATGATTTTCGGTACCGGTATTCTGATCGGCCTCCTGCTCTATGGAGCCGCTCCCCTGCTGATCCGGCTGATGGGAGCCGAAGGCGAGTTTGCCGATCTGGCGGTACAGTATATACGGGTATACGCTCTTTGCTCGCCTGTAACCACCATTGTCTTTGCCATGGACAATTTTTTGCGCATCTGCGGCTATATCCGCGGCAGTA
Source organism: uncultured Lachnospiraceae bacterium (assembly GCA_944381515.1). Lineage (GTDB taxonomy): Bacteria > Bacillota > Clostridia > Lachnospirales > Lachnospiraceae > RGIG7193. Next base: position 47,790 of record CALWLM010000022.1, read on the forward strand.
TGTTCCTCAATATCCTGATGTCAGCCTTAAGCGCCGTACTGGAATTCCTGTTTTTGGGCGTCTTCCACTGGGGCGTATGGGCGGCCGCCCTGGCTACCTGCTCCGGTATGGTAGTCTGCGCTCTCCTGGCTCTGATTCCCTTTATTCGGGGCAAATCCATTCTGCGCTTTGTGCGGCCCCGCTTCCGTCTGGCAACAATCCGCCAGATTATCTCCTGCGGCAGCCCTAATTTTCTGAATAATATTGCCGGACGTATCACTTCCATCCTGCTAAACGCTATTCTGGTACGCGTAGGCGGGGAGAACGCCGTTTCCGTTTACGGCATTCTGATGTACACCGACGGCTTTATTCAGCCTCTCCTCTACGGTATGTGCGATTCTCTGCAGCCGGCAGTGGGATATAACTGGGGAGCGGGGAAATATTCCCGGGTCCGTGCCATTGAAAAGTGCTGCTTTACTGCCAGCGCCATCGTCTCCGTGCTGTCCGTCCTGGTCATCGCCCTGCTTCCCCGTCAGATTACCCTTTTATTCATGGGCGACGCAGGAAGCAATATAATCGCCATGGCGGTCCCTGCCCTGCAGCTGTTCAGTCTGACCTACGTCACCCGCTGGCTCTCCTTTGCCACCCAGAGTTATATGCTGGCCATCGAAAAGCCCATGCCGGCCTCTGTGATCTCTGTATCCACAGCCCTGATTTTCCCGGTAATCCTGGTGGTTCTTCTGTGGCCTCTGGGCCTGACAGGCATCTGGCTGAATTTCGCCGGCACTGCCGTCCTGGCCGCCGTGCTGTCCGTCATCATCCTGATTCGGCTGCGTCCGGAGCTGTCCCGGGCAGACGCCCAGGGCTGACATACGGACCCAAACTTTGTTTTTTATACAAGAATTCGCTGAACAATTGATTTTTGTTTCATAATTTAGCGGAACACCTGATGTATACACACAAAAAGTCCGAGGAGCGTCTGATCCGCACGCCTTCCCCGGACTTTTTCATTCTGCTATTTTGTTCAGTCTATTATTCCATTTACTGCGCCTTTACCTCTGCACTGCCATAGTCGTTGCCCTCATTGAAATTGCGGGCGTTTTCCATGGTCTCAAAGGCGATAGCCTGCAGCGCCTCTCTGGTAAAAAAGGCCTGATGGCTGGTCATCACCACCTGCGGAAACATCAGCAGTCTGGCCGTTATATCGTCGGTGATGGGAATATCGCTGCGGTCGGTATAGACATTATTGTCCTCTCCCTCGTAGACATCCAGAGCCACCGCGTGAAATTTGCCCTTCTTCAGGGCGGCAATCAGAGCCTCGTTATCGATCAGACCGCCGCGGGCTGTGTTGACAAGCATAACCTGGTCTTTCATCAGCGCAATGGTCCGCTCATTGATCAGATGATAGGTGGACGGAAAGAGGGGCGCATGCAGGGAAATCAGATCGGCCTTGCGAAACAGCTCTTCCTGCTCCACATAAGTCAAAAGGCCTTCGTCCACCAAAGCCTGATTGGGATAGGCGTCCCATCCCAGCACCGTCATGCCGTATCCTTTGCAGATCCGGGCCATGCAGACACCGATCTTGCCGGTTCCGACAATACCGGCCACCTTGTTGTGCAGATCCAGTCCCAGCAGGCCGCTTAAGGCAAAATTATTATCCTTCACCTTGTTGTAGGCCTTGTGCAGATGACGGTTGGCCTCCTGAATAATAGCCATGGCATGCTCCGCCACAGCGTAAGGGGAGTAGGCCGGCACCCTGAGCACCGTGATCCCGTACTCGGCCGCCGCCTTCAGATCCACATTGTTAAATCCGGCACAGCGCAGCAGGATCAGCCGCACTCCATAGTCATGGAGCTTTTCCACCACCGGCCGGGACACATTGTCGTTGACAAAGACGCAGACTGCGTCATAACCCTCGGCCAGCCCCGCCGTCTCCGGTCCCAGATTCGAGGTAAAATATTTGATATCCGAATTGTAAGTTCCTTCACCCTTGTCCTTTGTCAGTTCGCTGAAAAAGGTTTTGTCGTAATCCTTGGTGCCAAAAAAAGCAATCTTCAGCAAAGAGGCCGTTTTCTTTTCGTTAAATTCTCTGGCAATCACTTCTGCCAGAGCCTTTTTGGCCTCTTCCTCGTCCGCTCCCTCGATCCGTATCGTCAGGATGTCTCCCTTTCTGGCTGCCAGACCCAGCAGCTCCAGCACATTGCCGCCGTCCGCCGTTTTGCCGTGAAGGCTCACTGTCACCGCACTTTTAAAACCCACACAGCACTGGGCAAAAAGGGCACAGGGACGGGCATGAACACCCAGGGGATTGGTTACTTCATAAATGATCTCTCTCATAGGCTCCTCCGATCTGGGGCAAGGACGCGCGCCGGCGGCAGCATATCCTGACCGCAGCGGTACATAAACCGCCCGCCCTCCCCATGGCTGGCTACAGGTTACTATTACTGCTCCGCTCTTACTGCTCCATCCTGCGTGCAAGCTCTTCGGCCAGCTCTGCCTCGGCAGCTTTCGCAGCAGCCTGGTCCGGCGCTGATACGCAGATGTATGCCTTAATCTTTGGTTCCGTACCAGAAGGACGAATCACCACAGAGCCTCCTCCCTCCAGCGCAAACCGCAGCACATCGGAGGGGGGCAGACCATCAATGCCGTCCCGGTAGTCTTTTCGTTCCGTAATTTGTATCCCGGCAAAGATCTCCGAACTCTCCCGCAGACTCTTCATAATCTCCTGCATCCGGACAAAACCGGCCGCCCCGGGAAAGCTGTAGGAATGCAGAGTATTCAGACAGAAGCCATATTCTTTATAGAGCTCCATCAGCCGGTCATACAGAGCAACTCCCCGGCTCTTATACCAGGCAAACATCTCACAGATCAGCAGGGAGGCCACTACACCATCCTTATCCCGAACGTAGGAGCCGCTCAAATAGCCATAGCTCTCCTCAAAGCCAAAGACAAAATCCTCTGCCCTGCCCTCTCGCTCCAGCCTTCCAATCTGCTCGCCGATATATTTAAATCCGGTCAGCACATTGATGCAGCCAACTCCATAGCGGGCAGCAATCCGCTGCGCCATATCGGTGGTGACAATGGTCTTGATGAAGACCGGATTTTCCGGCAGCCTTCTCTGCTCCGCTCTCCTGGCACAAAGGTAATCCAGCAAAAGCATCCCCGTCTCATTGCCGGACAAAAGGACATGCCTTCCCTCCGGCCCCTTCACGGCGATACCCACCCGGTCGCAGTCCGGGTCCGTAGCCAGAACCAGCTCCGCATCCTCTCTGGCAGCATACCGGATTCCCAGTTCCATGGCCTCCCGAATCTCTGGATTCGGGTAAGGGCAAGTGGGAAAGCTTCCGTCCGGCTCCCGCTGCTCCTCCACCACGGTAATATTCCCGTAGCCATTCTCCTTTAATGTGCGCAGCACAGGCTTTAAGCCTGTCCCGTTAAGAGGAGTATAGACGATGGATACATTTTTGTCAATATTTTCCTCTGCCGTCAGCACAGACTGCTCCGACACCCGGCGGACATACTCTGCATACACATCCTCACCGATCAGACGGATCTGTCCTGCCGCCAGTCCTTCCTCGAAGGAGGATAGCTCCTCTGCGCCAAACATTTCCTCGGCCTCAATTCGGGCCAGGATCTGGGCCGCAGCCTCTTCCGTAATCTGGCAGCCGTCGGGGCCATAGACCTTGTAGCCATTGTACTCCGCCGGATTGTGGGAGGCTGTCACCATGACGCCGGCGGCACAGCGCAGCTGCCGCACCGCAAAAGAAAGGCAGGGCGTGGGCATCAGCTCCGGGTATATCCAGGCCTCAATACCGGCGCCGGCAAATACCTGGGCCGAAATCCGTGCAAAAAGATCCGAATGAATCCGCGAATCATAACTGATGGCTATTCTTCTTTCGCTGGGAGCAAAATTTGCCTTCACGTAGGCAGCCACTCCTCTGGCTGCCCGCGCCACCGTATAGACATTCATCCGGTTGGGCCCGGCTCCCAGGATACCGCGCAGTCCGCCTGTTCCAAAAGACAGATCCTTGAAAAAAGCGTCCTCCTTTTTCTTCGGATCATCCTTCATCGCCTGAAGCTCGTCTGCAAGCTCGTCATTCTCTGCGGCGCAGGCCACCCATTGTTCATAGCGCTTTTCTATTTCTTCTCTGTTCATATATTAAGATAAAACCTCGATCCCTTTATCCTGTGATTCATTCAGTCCTGGGACAGCTCCAGGGGATATTTGTGTTTATCATGGACGCTGATGTCATGTCCCAGCTGAACCTCGATAATCTTAAGTTCCGTCTCCGCCTGGATTGTATGGCGGCAGCCCGCCGGCATACGGATCACCGTCCCCGGTTCCACCTGCTGTCTCCGTCCGTCCACCACGGCCCAGCCGCGGCCCTCAATTACGGTCCAAACCTCGTCGCGCAGATCATGGCTGTGATAATTCATGCCATGGCCAGGATTCAGCGTTACCTTGATCGTCAGGCTGTCTTCCTCCACATCCAGGATCATAAAGCTGCCCCAGGATTTCTCGGCAAACATCACTCTCTGCTCAATGCTGTCCACAAAGGGCTTGATGTAGCTGGACTGATCCTTGTCCGAGACCAGGATGCCCTCGGCGCTGGCTGAAACCACCACGTTTTTCAGTCCCATACACAGTACCGGCACATTAAGCTCATTGATAACGCTTAAGTTCTCACAGCTGTCATTAAACAGGGCCTGTCCGATCACCGGTTCGCTCATCTCCTCGGTCAGCGTGTTCCAGGTGCCCAGATCCTTCCACTGGCCGTCAAAACGCATAACCTGGATCTCTTTCTCCTGCTCCGCCACCGCATAGTCAAAGCTGATCTTTTGCAGACTTTCATATTTATCGTAGAGATCCTGATAATCTGTAAAATCGATCTTTTCATGGGCTTTTTCCAGCACGTATTTCAGCTTATATGCAAAGACGCCGCCGTTCCACAGAGCTCCTTCGGCAATATAGCGCCGGGCCGTCTCCTGGTCAGGCTTCTCTTTAAAGGTTTTGACTGTGCTGATCTCTCCCATGTCATCCGGAATAATATAGCCGTATTTCTCGCTGGGATAGGCGGGAGCAATCCCCAGGAGCACCAGGTTGGCCTCTCCTTTTTCGGCCTGCCTGCCCAGACGGCAGATGGCCTCAAAATAGTCCTCATTCACATAGGGGTCCACCGGGCATACTACTACAGCCTCCTCCTCAGATACCCCGCGGACATCGCGAAGATAGGCGGTGGCCAAAGCGATGGCCGGGAAAGTGTCTCTTCTGGCCGGCTCCACGCTGATGCCCACCGCGTCCCCCAGCTGATTGTGAATGGCGGAGACCTGCGTCTTGGAGGTAGCGATGGTCACCTCTGCCTGGGGGTCCGCTTCCTTGATCTGACGGTACACCCGCTGCACCATGGACTCATACACTCCGTCCTCCCGCTTAAATATCTTGATAAACTGCTTGGAACGGATATCATTGGACAGAGGCCACAGCCTCTTGCCCGAGCCTCCGGACAACAATACGATATTCATAAGTCTCTCCTATCTCTCCGCCCGCATGGGGTTGTGGAGGAAATCATCGTAGGCCAGCTGAATTCCATCGACCAGCTCCGTCTTATAGGTCCAGCCAAGATTTTTAAGTTTGGTAACATCCAAAAGCTTGCGGGGCGTACCGTCCGGCTTGGTTGGATCCCATTTGATCTCTCCCTCGTAGCCGATAACCTTCGCCACCAGCTCCGTCAGCTCCTTGATGGTCAGCTCCTTGCCGGTGCCCACGTTTACCGTTTCGTTGCCGGAGTAATTGTTCATCAAAAACAGGCAGGCGTCAGCCAGATCATCCACATAAAGGAATTCGCGCAGCGGTGTTCCGGTTCCCCAGCAGGTGACCTCTGTAAGCCCCTGTTCCTTGGCCTCGTGGAAGCGGCGGATCAGCGCCGGCAGCACATGGCTGTGGGTGGGATGATAGTTGTCGTTGGGCCCATACAGGTTCGTGGGCATGGCCGAAATATAATCCGTACCGTACTGGCGGTTCAAAAACTCGCAATATTTCAGACCGGAAATCTTGGCCAGGGCATAGGCCTCGTTGGTCTTTTCAAGCTCCGAGGTCAGCAGGCAGCTCTCCGGCATGGGCTGAGGAGCCATCCGGGGGTAAATGCAGGAGGAGCCAAGAAACAGTAATTTCTTGCAGTCGTTCTGCCAGGCGGAGTGAATTACGTTCATCTCCAGGATCATGTTGTCATACATAAAATCGGCCAGAGCGCTCTCGTTGGCCACAATGCCGCCTACCTTGGCCGCCGCCAAAAAGACATAATCCGGCTTTTCCGCCGCAAAGAACTCTTCCACATCTGCCTGACGGCACAGATTCAGCTCCTTATGGGTACGGGTAATAATATTGTGATATCCCGCTTTCGTGAGGGCGCGGACAATGGCGGAGCCCACCATTCCCCGATGGCCCGCCACATAGATTTTTGCGTCTTTTTCCATCATCGCAATGTACCTTCTTTCTTATCCTATCATTTCATCCTTTATGCCGTTCTCGCCGTCCCAGCGAAGAAAGAATTCGTGGAGAGCCTCCTGCCAGGGCCGAACCGGATTGCCCACGGTGCAGCGCAGCATCCGGTTGTCGAGAGCGCTCCAGGCCGGACGGTCCGCCGATTCCGGATGCATCTCTTTATATTGGATGCTGGTCACCGGAGCCACCGACGCATCCACGCCGCCCTCAGAGACGATGGCAGCGGCAAAATCATACCAGGAACAGATCCCCTCTCCGGTGCAGTGATAGACGCCGTACTCCTGTGTGCAGGACAGCATCAAAAGCACATGGGCCAGATCCACTGCATTGGTAGGATTCCCCATCTGGTCGTTTACCACCTGAAGCTTTCCCGTTTTTTTCGCCGCATTGTAAATGGTCTTGACGAAATTTTTGCCGTAATAGCTGTAGAGCCAGGCTGTGCGCACAATAAAGGCGCGGCTGCAAAACTGCTCCACATATTTTTCACCCAGCAGCTTGGTAGTGCCGTAAGCGCTGATGGGACCGGTGGCCGCAGCCTCGTCCAGAGGAATCCCTCCGTTTTCTCTTCCGCTGAACACATAGTCGGTGGAGACATGGACCAGCTTGGCTCCCACCTTCTCGCAGGCGATGGCCAGATTGCGGGGGCCTACTGCGTTGGCCTGAAAAGCCGTATCGTGGTTGACCTCGCAGCCGTCCACATTCGTATAGGCCGCGCAGTTGATGACAATATCGGGGTGGAACTGCTCCACAAAGGCCACCGTATCGGTGAGCCGCGAAATATCCAGCTGCGGCAGATCCACCGCCGCCACCTCAGCCCCTTTCAGGGCGTCCGGAATGGGGCCAATCTCGCTTTTTCCCAGGCGGAGCTGCTTTTGAATCTCCGTGCCCAGCTGCCCCTTCTGTCCGGTGATCATAATTTTCATCTTCATTTATTCTCCTTTGCAAAGCTTTGCTGCCCGGAGCTCTCGCCCCGGGCTCACAAACAGATATTACAGATGGGCATATCTCCAGTCTTCGCTGGATTTGCCCGTGATATGCAGCACATCGGAATTTACCATCATTTTAACCAGGCCCTCGAAATCCGTCTTTCTCTTCCAGCCCAGCTCCGTCTCCGCCTTGGTGCAGTCGCCCCAGAGGAATTCCACCTCGGCCGGACGGAAGAACTCCGGGTCCACATCCACCAAAAGCCGGCCGGTATTGGCGTCGTATCCCTTCTCGTCAACGCCTGTACCCTCAAAGCGGATATCGATACCCACCTCCTTAAAGGCAGCCGTCACAAACTCCCGAACGGTATGGGTCTGATTGGTGGCCAGCACATAATCGCCGGGCTCATCCTGCTGCAGCATTCTCCACATGCCCTCCACATAGTCGCCGGCAAAACCCCAGTCTCTCTTGGCGTCCATGTTGCCCAAAGACAGCTTTTCCTGCTTGCCCGCCAGGATATTGGCCACAGCCAGAGTAATCTTGCGGGTTACAAAGTTCTCGCCGCGGCGGGGAGACTCATGATTGAACAGGATACCGTTGCAGGCAAAGAGACCGTAGGACTCCCGGTAGTTGACCGTGATCCAGTAGGAGTAGAGCTTGGCGACTCCATAAGGGCTCTTGGGATAAAAGGGCGTCTTCTCGCTCTGAGGCGCCGTCTCCGGAATACCGCCAAAAAGCTCCGAGGTGGATGCCTGGTAGTAACGGATCGGCAGGCCGCTCTCCTTAATGGCCTCCAGCAGGCGCAGGGTGCCTACGCCGGTGGCTTCCGCTGTGTACTCCGGCACGTCGAAGGACACGCCTACATGGGACTGGGCCGCTAGATTATAAACCTCGGTGGGCTTAAGCTTCTCCACCAGACGGGCAAGGTTGCTGGAATCCGTCAGATCTCCGTAGTGAAGATGAACCTTGGGGTTTTTGATCAGATGAGCAATCCTCTCATCGTTTCCAGCCGTGCTGTGGCGGCGGATAATGCCGTGTACTTCGTAGCCTTTATCAAGCAGCAGCTCCGTCAGGTAAGAGCCGTCCTGTCCGGTAATACCGGTAATCAGTGCAATTTTCTCCATCTCTGTTTCTCTCCTTGTAATATTTTGTTTTCGACAAAAAACTTCCATGTGCCAGTATACAGTGCTATAATATTTTTTGCAACGGTTAAACTTGCTTAAAAACAGTAAAATATTGCTGCGCATTTTTACACGCCGTTACGCTTTTATGTCTTACGCTTTTATGTTTTTATCCTTTTATCAACGGGAGGTTTATTATGGCCGCAGAATTTCAGTCCTTCTCCTCCGTCGGAATCTGTGAATCCCGGCGGCGTATGCATACGCCCAGTCCCTTTGCCCGCTCCTGCCTGTTCTATGTCCAGGAGGTGGGCGTATTAAAGAGCATTCAGAGTCATCTGTGCAAAAGAGACGGTCTGGACTCCTTTCTCTTTGTTCTGGTAAAAAGCGGCAGCGGCCGCATCACTCATCAGGGCGCCGTCCATACCCTGCGGGCAGGAGACTGCGTTCTCATTGACTGCAGCCGTCCCTACTCGCACCAGAGCAGCGAAAACGAGCCGTGGGAGCTGATGTGGATTCACTTCAACGGTGTCACGGCCCGTTCTTATTATTCCTATTTTATCAAAAATTTCCCTTCCGGAATCTTCCACACCGACGACACCACCGCCTTTGTTTCTCTGATCTGGGAGCTTTTGGATGTGGCGGCCCGCAAGGATCGAACGGCAGAATTAATTTCCTCCAAGCTGATCACCGATGTGCTGACTCTCTGCTTCACCGTGCCTCTCCAAAAAGAACTCTCCGACCGAGAAAGCTCCGCCGGCAAAATGCTGGCCGTCAAGGAATATATCGATGCTCACTTTGCAGAGAAGCTTACCCTGGACGAGCTCAGCGAGCGTTTCTTTCTCAGCAAGTTCCACCTGTCCAGAGAATTCAAAAGAGTCTGCGGCGTCACCGTGGGCAGCTATATCCTGACCCAGAGAGTCAATTACGCCAAGGAGCTTCTGCGCTTCAGCGACAAAAGCATCGAGGCCGTGGCCGCCGGCTGCGGCCTCGCGGACAGCAGCTATTTCAACAAAGTCTTCAAAAAATCCGAGGGAATCTCCCCCTCCCGCTACCGCCAGCTGTGGGCCAGACGCAGCTGACGGCCGGCTCATCGCCGGCCGCCCTGCCCTTCCTGCCGTCTTGCCGCTTATGTCTATCCTGCCGTATCCTTTAGCCCTCGTAGATGCTTTTAAGCTCCGTTCCCGGATAGAAAAACTGCAGAATCTCTTCACAGCTCATGCCCTGAGATGCCATGGTCTTGGCTCCGTTCTGACTCATTCCCACACCATGTCCATAGCCTCCGCCGTAAATCTGATAGCCGGTCAGGTTATCTCCCTCCCGAACCTCCTCCAGGCAGATAAAGGCGCTGGGCAGAGAACTCATACCGTCCACAGCAGAACCGTCCTTTTTGGTAATCACATAGTCCCGGCTTCCCAGGTAGGAACGGACATTACCCTGGCGCAGCAGCCGGATCGTAGCCTCCGTACCCTCAATAAGCATCTCCGAGACGATTCCCCCGGCCCCTCTGGCCGTCACCGTCATAGAGGTCACAGCCCCAATGGAGGAAATAGGCTGCTGCACAAACTCGCCGCTCTCATCCTGCACCAGTACATAGGCGCTTCCATCCTCCCCCAAAGCTGCCAGGGACTCATTGATTGCGTTGGACAGGGTGGTAAGGTCCGCATAGAGATTCCAGCGGTACCAGGCGAAATCCGTATCAAAGGTCTCATAATCCGGATTTTTAATAAAGGCCCGGAAGGTCTCCTCATCTGTCAGGTCCGGCTGTTCATCGGACAGGCTCAGCATTCTTGCAATCAGATAAGGATATTCCGCCGGGGAGCTCCCCCAGATGGAAGTATCCGTAGAGCTGCCGCAGGTGGTGGAAGAATAGTAGGCCGTAATCACATCGCCTCCATAGGTCAGCACACGGCCGGCCGTCTCCATAACCGCCTGGGAGCACAGTTCCTTCTCATCGGAATTGTTGTAGACCTGATACTTGGTTGTGTCGTCCACATGGGCGCCCTGATCCCTGCAGGCATTGGCCCGGATCTGATTATAAGCATAGCTTCTGGCGCAGACTGCCTGAGCCTTCAGCGCTTCCAATCCATGTCCTGCCGGCATTTCGCTGGGCACCACCCGGCACAGATAGTCCTCCAGTCCCACCTCGTTGACCACCAGAATCTGTCCCTCGTCCACAGCCAGTTCTATACTTCCCTTGTAGCTGGGCACACCGTAGCTTCTCTCCAGAGAAGTGATACGAATTTCAGCGTCGGATTCTACGATTATTCTTCCCCTCTCAAACTCAGCGCTCTCCGGCGTCACCGTAAAATCCATACCCGCCGGCCACTCAGAAGTCTCTCCGTCTATGGTAATGCGCAGAGGGGCGTCGCTTGCCAGTGAGACCGTATCATGACCGCTCCCCGCAAACCCATTATTGGAAATCAGCACGCGGATGGTCTCCACATCGATATTTTCCAGTGCCAAGGCGCCGCAGATCTCTCCGTCTGCCACAATAAATTCATGAACGCTGTAACCCACCACAATATCCGCCAGAGACCTAAGCTCCAGCCCATCATATACTTTGTATACACGGACCGAATCGGACACCGGCACCTTTCCATAGCCCTGGATCTCGATATAATCGGAACGGACCGTCAAAACCTTGCCGGCAATTCTGTCCCGCTTCACTGCAATATGGGTCACCTGCCCCTCCTCCAGAGTGAGATCCGCCAGTACGTTCTGGTAATCGCCGGACAGCCCCGCCACAGCAAAATCCCGGTAAAAGCCTTCCATAAAAACAGAAAGATCCTCCGCCGTGCTGCCGTTTAACCACACATTCTCATAGATCACCGTGGTCTGCGTAACCTCCAGCACGTCTAAAAGCTCTCTTCCCAGGAAACGTACCTGGACGGTCCGGTCTATGTAATCTTCCATGGCAAAGCCGCCGTAAAACAGCTGTCCCTCACTGGTAGAAACCCGTCCTGCCGGAATATCCACAGTCTGATCGGTACCATATACCGTGATCTCTGTCATCTGATAGGATTCACACCCCAGGGCCTGTACCAGCTCCTCAAAGAAATCCCACCATTCCTGCCGCGACAGCGGGCGGTCATCCCATTCTCCCGAAGCCGCTCTGCGGTCTAAAAGCGCCTGGCCGGTCAACCGCCCATCGGCATTCAGTCCTTCCACCAAAAGCCGCACCTGTCTCCAGGTCAGATCCCTCTGCGCCGCCGTTTCGTAAGAAGCCTCCCCGGCAGAATCCTCTCCGCCGGACTCCCAGTAGCCACGGCTCACCAGATATTCTATATAGGGCTCATACCAGGCAGTTCCCTCCTCATAATCCGGCAGGGTCTCATCGGCCTCTCTCCTGGCAGTGTCTGTCAGAAGACTGGCCGCCGCCTTCGCTGCATAGGCCTGCGCTATACTGCCCGTCTCCTCCTTTCTGCCGGAGGGGAAATAGACAATCCACATCAAAACTCCAGCCGCAGCAATCAGGAGCACCGCAGCCAAAGCCGCCTTTTTTCCCTTCGCGTCTCTTTTCATTCATTCCTCCATCCGTGATTTTGATCTTATGAAACAAACGAAAGAGGCAGCAATACTGCCGCCTCTTTATCTTTTGTATAGCCCCAGAATGCCGGTCCCTGCGTTTTGACGCCTAGCATACACGCCAGGTGGGTTTCCGCAAATAAACTTCTGCCTTCCACTCGTACGGAGGCCTGACATCCGCTTAAAGATATAGGAATCCCTTATGTCAAACTGTAGGTTCAAAAAAACAGGGGTATCGAACATCCCAGGTCGCTACACAACCTCTCTTTGACACTATCTGATTATACACCAATTCATCTTACTTGGCAAGAGGCTAGACAATCTGATTCAGGAAACTGGTTCCATCCACATCTCCCGCCACGCCAAAATAATCCAGGATCGTGGCTGCAATATCCGCAAAGGTCGGTCTCGTTCCAATATTGCTCCCCGCTTTAAGAGGCGCGCCCGCCATCACCAGAGGAATATACTCGCGGGAATGATCTGTGGACGGGGTGGCCGGATCGCAGCCGTGATCCGCCGTTATCATCAGAATGTCCTCCTCGCCCAGCAAAGCCAGCATTTCCGGCAGCCGTTCGTCAAAATAGGTCAGCGCCTTTGCATAACCGTCTACATCATTTCTATGACCATAGAGCATATCGTAGTCCACCAAATTGGTAAAACACAGACCGTCAAAGGAATCCTTCATCCGCTCAATGGTCCGGTCGATGCCCTCTGCATTGCTGGCGGTACGAACCGTGGAGCTGATGGATTTGCCTGCAAAAATATCATAGATCTTGCCAACGCCCCGGGTCTCATAGCCTGCCCGGGCCAAAGCATCCAGCATGGTCTCCTTGGGCGGCACCAAAGAATAATCGTGGCGTCTGGAAGTGCGCTTAAAAGGATATTCCCCTTCAAAAGGTCTGGCGATAACCCGTCCCACGCCGTAAGGTCCCTGGCAAATTTCTCTGGCAATCTCACAGATACGGTAAAGCTCCTCAATGGGGATCACACTCTCGTGAGCCGCAATCTGAAGCACGCTGTCGGCGGAGGTATAGACGATCAGAGCTCCGGTGCGCATATGCTCCTGCCCGTAATCCTTGATGACTTCGGTGCCGGAGTAGGGCTTATTGCAGAGGATATCCCGTCCTGTCCTTCTTTTCAGCTCATCCAAAAGCTCGTCGGGGAAGCCGTCCGGAAAAGTAGGCATGGGATTCTCCGAGATCAGTCCGGCAATCTCCCAGTGTCCCGTGGTAGTATCCTTCCCCTTGGAGCTCTCCGCCAGACGGCCAAAGGCTCCCGCAGGCGAAGGCTCCGGCTGCGCCCACTCCATACCGTCAATATTGAAAAGTCCCAAGCGTCTCATGTTGGGCATGGAAAAATAAGGGCTCGCCGCAGCGGCCCGCACGGTATTGCTTCCTTCGTCGCCATAGAGCGCCGCATCCGGCAATTCGCCGATCCCTACGCTGTCAAGCACAATCAAAAAAACTCTCTTCATCACCATTTCCTCCATGATAACCATTCTGTCACTGTGATGCTCTAATTATACACTACTTTGTCTTTTCGCGCTACCGCAAAAACTCCGTCATGTTTTTTCGATACCACAGCGGCAGAAGCCCCCGCTGAAGCTTGGGATTGGTCCGGGGCTCTATGGCAATATGCTGCACAAAGGTCCGCCACAGCGCGTCCCACTCTTCCTTTGTCTCTCTGCCGCGAATCATCTCCTCCCAGCCGCTCTCCACCGTATCCATCATATACCAGGGACCACCGGCCGGATGTACGGCGGCCTTTCTCCGGTTTTCATCATAGATCAGCCAGTTTTCCCCCGGCATCCGCCCGGCAAAATGGGGAGCTATTACAGGAAGCACATGGCATTTGGGCGCAATTCTGGCAAACAGCACGCCGTTGTCCCAGGCTGCAAAGCGGGTAAAGCCCAAAAACAGGTGACTTTCATTCGCCGCTTTGCGGGCAAGCTCAAACACCCGGCAGACCGCCGTATCCTGCAGGCGGTCCGTCACCCCTCTTCCCACGCGAAATCCCCTAAGCACAAAGCGGTACACCGCGTCGGCACGGTCCTGTGCAAAGGATAAGGAAGCCCGGTAGGCGCCCAGGCAGGCCTCCTCGGATATCCGCCGGCGCACCATCTCCAGCATCTGCCGCGCCTTTTTCTCATCCCGGTCTACATGTAAATAGCGGGCAAAGAGAGAAGGCTGAAAATTCTCCCCTTCTATCTCCAGAGCCGCCCCCTCTCCGCTCATGCTAAAAAGACAGGCCTCGTACACCGCGCTGAATATATCCTCCGGCTCCGGTCCGCAGGTAAAGGTAAGGACCGTATCCGGCCCGCCATGAAGATTCTCGTTCATTCCCATCCTCCTCTCACAGCTGTCCTGTCAGACTGGACCGGCAGTCCTCCACTGTGGGAACCATGTCCAGATGCATATCGTCAAAAAGAGAGAGCTGGCGGTAGTCCTCCCCTCCATGCTCCACCCGCCAGTTCTTCTTCCGGTTCTGATCTGCCAGACAGCCCGCGATAAAACTCTCCTCCAGCCGGACAGGCCGGTACATCTTTCCGGCGCAGGTAATAAAATAATGGGCCCGCTTCAGCACCACCCCCATCTTTTTCAGATCGGGAAAATCCAGGCAGGCGGACCGTCTGGCGCGGATAATCCTCCGGGCGGATTTGACTCCGATCCCCGGCACCCGCAGAAGGGTCCCGTAATCCGCCCGGTTCACCTCCACGGGAAAACATTCCAGGTGACGCACAGCCCAGTCGCACTTGGGGTCCAAAAGCACGTTAAAATTGGGCCGGTTCTCGTCCAGGAGCTCCCCTGCCTCAAAGCCGTAAAAGCGCAGCAGCCAGTCCGCCTGATATAGGCGGTGCTCCCGAAGAAGAGGCGGTCTCGTCCCCACCGCCGGCAGCAGGCTGTCGTCATTGAGCCCTACATAAGCGGAGTAAAATACCCGTTTCAGATCAAACTTCTGATACAGGGCCTCTGCCACCGATAAAATCTGATAGTCCGTCTCCGGTGTGGCCCCAATGATCATCTGAGTGCTCTGCCCCGCCGGAACAAAGCGCGGACGCTCCCCCTTTGCCAGATCTCTGCGCAGTCCCGGCCCCGCCTCCAGAGGCGGCAGAGAGCTGACAGAAGGCAGCTGAAACGCCGTCTCGCCAAAACCGCCTTTCTGGCCAGAATCTCTAAGACCGCCGCCAAAACCGCCGGTCAGGGCCGGACTGTTCCAGTGTTCTCCCGGCCTGCCGTCTTCAATTCTGCCAGGTATTCTCCCTGACGCCCTGCCGTCGGTCAGCAGCAGTCTTTCCTCGCAGATTCCCCGCTGGATCTGGCGCATCGGCATCAGGATGGACCTGCGGCTCTTATGAGGCGCCAGACTCTTAAGCCCCTGGGCCGTGGGAAGCTCCAGATTGACGCTCATCCGATCCGCCAGATATCCCACTCTCTCAATTAACTCCGGCGACGCTCCCGGTATGCCCTTGACATGGATATACCCCCGAAAGCCGTATTTCCTGCGCAGAAGACTCAGGGCCTCATATATCCGTTCCATGGTGGCGTCCGGACTCACCGCCACACCGGAGCTCAGGAAAAGCCCCTCAATATAGTTGCGCCGGTAAAATTCCATGGTCAGCGTGCAGATCTCCTCCGGCGCAAAAGAAGCGCGTTCCACATCATTGGAACGGCGGTTGATGCAGTACCTGCAGTCATAGACGCATTCATTGGTCATCAAAATCTTCAGGAGGGAAATGCAGCGGCCGTCCGCCGCAAAGCTGTGACAAATCCCGCAGGCCGCCGCGCTGCCCAGAGCATGAGCCGCCCCCTGCCGGTCCACGCCGCTGGATGTGCAGGCCGCATCGTATTTGGCCGCATCCGACAATATCTCCAGCTTTCTCTGCAATGGCAGCTCCTTCTCCACCAACATAAAAAAAACGCCTCCGTTCTCTGCAAAAAGAGACTGCCGGCCTCTCCTCCGGCGTCTCCGGGACTGCTGCGGTTTTATCGAACGTATGTTCGCTATAATCGTAGCACAGTCAGGCAGAAAACGCAAGCGTTTTCAGAACGTATGTTCTGTTTTGGAATCTATAGAATTACCTATAATCTCTCTGGCCCTCCAGAGCCCGCCTTGCCAGCTCGACAGCCCCCAGAATACCCTGATTGCCCCTGAGGCTGGCCGGAACAATATAATGCTCCATATCTTCCAGTTCCCGGGTATCCAGATAATCGTTCAAAATCTTTTTCACCTGGGAACGGATCATGGGAAACAGCTGCTCATTTTTCATCACGCCTCCGCCCAGGATAATAATCCTGGGAGAAAGTACCAGAATCAGATTGACCAGAGCCTGGGCAATATAATGACTCTCCATATCCCAAACCTTGGCATCGTCCTGCAGTCTCTCCGCCGGCCGCCCCCAGCGGTCCGCTATGGCCGGGCCGGAAGCCATTCCCTCAAAGCAGGTGCCATGAAAGGGACAGTTTCCCTCGTATCCATCCCTGGGGTGACGGCGCAGCAGCATATGTCCCGCCTCCGGATGGAGCATCCCGTGAAGCAGATGACCGTCCACGGCAATACCTGCGCCGATACCGGTGCCAATGCTGACGTAGAGTACGCTGTCCAGGCCCTTCGCCGCCCCAAAGGTCAGCTCCCCCAGACAGGCTCCGTTCATATCCGTATCCAGTCCCGCCGGTACATGCAGCGCCCTTTTTAACGTTCCCAAAAGATCGAATCGCTGCCACGCCTCCTTGGGCGTATCCAGGATATAGCCGTAGGTAGGCGACCCTTTTCGCAGATCCACGGGACCAAAGCTGGCCACTCCGATAGCGTCTATCTCCTTATCCGCAAAATAGGCGATGATGTCCGCCGTCGTCTCCTGCGGTCCTCTGGTCGGTATGGTGATCTGCTCCAAAATCTTCCCTTCCGGCGTTGCAACCGCGCAGATCATATTGCTTCCTCTGGCCTCCAGGCCTCCCAGTCTCATGTTGTCATTCCTCCCCCAGCTGTCCGGCTGCCCCCGCAGCCCCTTCTCCTTTTGCCCGCCGCTTTAAATTCTGGCGCGGAACTCCCTCTCCGCCTCTCTCTGCTGGTCTCTTTTGGCGATGGTATCTCTCTTGTCATAGAGCTTCTTGCCTCTGGCAAGCCCCACCTCCACCTTGACCAGGCTGTCTTTAAAATATACCCGCAGAGGCACCAGCGTATAACCCTTCTGCTCCACTCTGGCGGAAAGCTTATTGATTTCATAGCGGTGCAGCAAAAGCTTGCGCACCCGCAGCGGATCCTTGTTGAAAATATTTCCCTTCTCATAAGGGCTTATGTGCATATTATAAACGAAAAGCTCGCCCCGTTCAATACGGATAAAGGATTCCTTAAGACTGCACTTGCCCATGCGCAAAGACTTCACTTCCGTCCCCGCCAGGCTGATCCCCGCCTCATAGGTGTCTTCAATAAAATAATCGTGATAAGCCTTCTTATTATTGGCTATCAGCTTAATTCCTTCTTTTTTTCCCATTTTTAAATCCCGGCCCCAGGGGCCGTTCCCCCGCTTTCATAATTGATGACTGCTGCACAGACAAAATTCCCCGAATGTGAAAACAGGCCCATCGCTTTGCCGAAGCAGTGCCTCTTCTTTGGCAAAGCGATGAGCCCTGTTGCCGCTCATTGTCAGCTGAACACCGGAAGATTCAAAACCAGGGACAAGATCATGAATGCAATCACCAGATACTTCGTCACCTTTTCGATCTTGCCTTCCGCAGAACGTCCCTTGTTCTTGCTCCAGAAGGTCTCTCCTCCGCCGCTGACCGCACCGGACAGACCGCCGGACTCGCCGTCCTGCACCAGCACAATGCCAACCAGGAACACGGATATCAGTATAAACAATACCATTATTACAGTTTTCAGAGCCGCCATCTTCACACCTCCTATGGTCAAACAGGCTTATCATACCATACTTTTCGCCCCATTTCAACCATTTTTGCGAAACTTCTCCCCTGCTGAGCCTACTTCTCTACCCGCAGCATCCGATATCCCACGCCGATATGGGTCTGTATATAGCGGGGTTCGGAAGGTACCGGCTCGATCTTTTTGCGCAGAGCCGCCATGAACACACGCAGGGAAGGCGTATCGGACATAAGGGTGCTGCCCCATACCTCTTTCAGAATATAATTGTGGGTCAGCACCTTGCCCGTATTGCGGGCCAGCAGGCATAAAAGCTTGTACTCGATGGGCGTCAGATGGATTTCCTTTCCTTCCACATAGACGCAGGCCGCCGCATAGTCAATGGCAAGATCGCCATTTACATAATGGCTGTTCTCCTCCTCCTGATATTCCCGCATTGAATGGACACGCCGCAGCGCCACCCGCAGACGGGCCAGAAACTCATCGATGCTGAAAGGCTTGGTCAGATAATCATCCGCCCCTGCGTCCAGAGCCTCCACTTTATCGGAATCCTCGCTGCGGGCGCTGATGACAATAATCGGCATGGAAGACCAGGTACGCACCCTCTTTATAATTTCCACTCCCTCCATGTCCGGCAGTCCCAGATCCAGCAGCATTACATCCGGCTGCCCGGCAGCGGCCTTTCCAACCGCCTCTTCTCCGGTCCTGGCCGCAATATACTGATAGCCCTGGGTTTCCAGCGTCGTACAAATCAGGTTTCGTATTGGAAAGTCGTCCTCCACCACCAGAATCTTTACCTTATCCATCGCATCTTACCTCCGCAGATTGTAGTGTAAACCAAAACACCGCCCCATGGGGAACCGCCTCGCGGACTCCGATCTGTCCTCCATGAGCTGTGATAATGCCTTTGCAGAGCGCCAGCCCCAGCCCCATGCCCCTGCGTCCATCGACGCCCGCATCCCGGCCCGTATAAAACATCTCAAATATTTTATCCCGATCCGGCGCAGCTATACCCGGACCATCGTCCGCCACCTCCCAGAGCACCGCCGTCTTTTCCCGCCTGACCCGGATCTGAATGTGAGAACCGGACGGCGTGTAGCGCACCGCATTATTCAAAATATTAACCAGGACCTGAACGATGAGACGGGCGTCCATCCGCGCCATAAGCATATCGTCCTCCACTTCCCAGGTGAGGGTTCTTTCCTTTACCCGGCTGTCCAGATGCGCCACCGCCTCCCGAACCACGTCCTCCGCAAACTCCGCCTCCAGATGCAGCTGCAGGGCCCCGTCCTCCATACGGGTGATGGACAGAAGATTTTCCACCAGACTGATCAGCCAGCGGGATTCTTCCTCAATATTCCTGTACAGAGCCGCTCTCTGCTCCTCGCTCATAGACGTTCCGCTCTCCAGCAGGATGCCGGCATTGCCGGAAATACTGGTCAGAGGGGTGCGCAGATCATGGGAAATGCTGCGCAGCATATTGGCCCGCAGATTTTCCTTCTGAGCCCGCATGGCTATTTCGCCCTTCTCCCGGTTCAGCCTCTCCCGCTCCAGAGCCAGACTGCACTGATCCGCCACCGCCAGCAGCAAATTTCTCTCCACCGGATCCGCATCCGTCCCGTCAGGAGGGAGGAGGCCGATCACCGCCTGCGCCTGTTTTTGTCCCCGTATGGCCAAATAAAAGGCCGCCGCCTCGGAAAAACGTCCGGTCATCCGGCCGGCGAAACGATTGTTCTCCCACACCCAGCGAAGAGCCTGAACATCCGAAAGCTGTGACGGCACGGCCCTCTCCCCCACCCACTCGGGCCAGATACGGGTAAGACGCAGGCCGCCCTGGCCATCAGGTTCATAGACCGTCACCGGACAGCCGGACAGTTTGTGCATCTGCACCGCAGCCGTCCGAAGGATTTCTCCCGCTCGCTCCGCTTTCTGCAGCTTTTGGCTGGTCTCCAAAAGAACCCCCGTCCGGTAGGCCCGTTCATCCGCCTTTGCAGCCTGATTTTTGATCCGCATCGTAAGCGCTGTGGTAATAAAGCTGACCGCCACCATGACGACAAAAGTCATCGGATAGTCGGGATCATAGACCCGCAGAGTAAATCTGGGCTCGGTAAAAAGATAGTTATATAAAATCATGCCGGCAAAAGAAGAAACCGCCGCATACAGCCACCCTCCGCAGTGAAGAGCAATCAGCTGAACGCACAGAATATAGACCATCAAAATATTGGCCGAAGCCAGCCTAAGCTCACGGAAAACCAGGCCCACTCCCGATGCCGCTGCCAGCAAAAGCGCCGCCTTAAGCAGGCCTGACCAGGACAGCCGCATTCCGCGGCCTGCCGGCCGGTCAAAGTCATAATCCTCTTCTATCCGCCGTTTCTTTCCCATTGCGTCATCCTCCGCTTTGTCCCGGCTCCGACAGCCAGACCAGAAAACCGGGCAGCTCCTCCCGGATCTTGTATCCCTGCTTCTGATACTCCAATGACAGCTCTTTGGCCTCGGCGTAGCGCAGATCCAAAACCACCTGATCCGGGTCCTCCAGCTGATCCGTATCATACAGCTCGTCTACCGTCCACAGATGCGCCAGAAGCATGGTGGAGGCTGCCACCGTCTGGTTCTCTTCCTCCGCCTCTTCTCTCACCTGCGCCAGAATTTCCTCCGCTTTGCCATAATTTTCCTGATTCTCCAGCCATCGTTCCAGATAAACCGTTCTGTCGCCGTGAAAAATCACGAACAGCAAAAGTCCCGCCGCAGTCATGCCGCAGGCCAGAAGCCCTTGCAGCTGCTCCCGGTCCATTCCTGCCAGCACCTGAACCGTAATATAAAACAAAAATACCAAAGTTCCGAACTGATACTGAAAATCGATATTATACTGGTAGGAATAATCCGTCATCAGGTTGAATAAAAGCATGGGAGCAAGCAAAATCATCTGCGTCTTTTTAAGCCCTATGAGCGGCAAAAACAAAAGAGGGGCAAACATCTGAAGCAGATACAGCCATTTTTCCTGACGGAAAGCCACCCAGATCACATGAAGTGGATTTTGCAGAATATTTGCTATGATGTTTCCAAAACCGCCTTCTCCCGTTTCGTATTGGCTGTAATGAACCGTAGCCAGAGTCCCCAGCCCATGGCTGGACACATAGGCCACAGCCCCAAAAAAGTAAAGCACGCAAAAGCAGGATAAAACGACTGCAAAAACTCTTTCCCTGCGCTCCGCCCCTGGTCTCACCGCCAGGTAAAGCGAGGCGCATAAAAGATAGATCGCCGCATCCTCCTTTACCATCAGCACGCACAGGGCCGCCAACGCTGCCAGCCG
Source organism: uncultured Lachnospiraceae bacterium (assembly GCA_944381515.1). Classification (GTDB taxonomy): domain Bacteria; phylum Bacillota; class Clostridia; order Lachnospirales; family Lachnospiraceae; genus RGIG7193. The sequence continues at coordinate 69,028 of CALWLM010000022.1, forward strand.
CAGCCGTTTTGTGTGAACCAGATATAAAAAGGTAAGGAGAAAAGGGGTCAGCATAAAATTCTCGTGGAAGTCGTAAAGGCAGCCGCCGGTCAGGGCCGGATAGGCCAAATAAGCCAAAATCATCCATCCCGTCGTTCTTCGCGACAAGCCCAAGGCGCGGCACAGCCCTCCCAACGGCAAAACGCCCAGAGCCAGCCCCGCCACCTGTAAACAGACAAGCGTCAGCGGGTGGGGGAAAATGCAATAGACAGGAAGCAGAAAATACAGAGCCGGCGAAAAATGAACGGCAAAATGAGACAAACTCCGCCCCCGCTCACAGGTCGTCAGAGGAAGTCCCGTAGTCCGCATCTGCTCAAACATCTGCGCAAAAATTCCAAAATCAAAGCCAGGAGACCGAAATTCCAGATAACGAAACACCGTGATCCCTCCGGCAGCCGCCAGAAAAACTGCGGCTCCTATCGCCGTCGCCGTCACAAGCCTCCGGCGGCTCCAGTCTCCCGCCAGGCCCTCAGCCTGCCGGGCGCTTTTCTCCCCTTTCTCCGCTTCTGCTTCGCCCTGCCCTCCTTCTTCCTTCCTCCGGGTCCCGGCTCTCTTTCTGAGCCCCCGTCCCCTTTTTATTTCTTCGGGACAGGCAAGATAGGCAAGAAAAAGCAGAGCCAGCGTAAGTCCCAGTCCGCCGCCGTTTGCCGCCGCCGTCATCAGTACCGCGGCAATGGCAGCAGAGAGGCCCCATCTTCTCACCCATTCAAAGCGGAGACTCAAAAAAAAGCACAGCATCCACAGAAACACAGACAGCCATATATCTCCTGCCGTAATCCAGTCTGTGATCATCTCCTCCGGGGAAAATACGCTGCCGCTCATAAAACTCTGAGCGCACAGCACTATGCACAGAGCCTGAAAGGCCGAAGCAAGCACAGCTGCATTTTTTTCTCTGTTCTGTTTTCCGGCCTCAACCACTTCCGCCATCTCCAGTCTCCTTTGTTTCATCCATCTTCAGGCCGCCCTCTCATGCAGCGCTTCTCATGCAGCAGAAAATGCACAAGCATTTGACCCTGGCATCATTGTAATGAATATTAAAGGTCCTGTCAATCTGCCTTTTGGTAAAACAAAAACTGTCCGGAAGCCTGACTTTCACCGGGCTCTCGGACAGTCTGATCGTTTTTCTCAAGCATCACGTCTTTTTAGTAAACTGCGTATGGCATTTCGGGCAGGTGATATGCTTCTCTCCCTGTCCCTTCAAGGTACGCATCTTCTGCCCGCAGGACGGGCATTTAAAGAATACATGGGTGCGCCTCTGCTTCAGATGGGCCCATCTTTTGGCAATGGGACCGGCAATCTTCCTTTTCAGGGCCAGGAAGCGGACATTCTCCTGATAACGCTTGCTTACGTTCTTGGAAAACATGCGAAAATAGGACCAGATCAGCAAAATCAAAGCAATCCAATATAAAATTACTCCAGCTCCTCTTCCGCCAAAGAAAAGGGAAATCACCAGGCAGACCATGACGGTCCCTGTCAGGAAACGTCCCATCTGATCCAGGCCGTAACGGCCGTACATAAAGCGGGCAAACCTATTTCTCAGGTTGCTCATAAAGTTCCTCATAGCTGCATTGCTCCCTGTCGTATATTTACTTACAACTATATCACGAATTTCTGAAAAATCTGTGTCCGGCTGGAGAAATTTTTCTAAAGCCGGTCCGCCCTCAGCGCATATCCACGTTCAATTTGTACTTCAGGTTGCTCTGAATTTTCTTCATAAAGCTCTCGATATCCTTCGGCGAGAAGGCCTTGTCGCCGGGGACAAAGGTAAGCTTAAAGGCCATGCTCTTTTTACCCTCGCCCACCTGTTCGCCGCGGTAGATATCAAACAGCTCCACATTCTCCACCGCCTTGCAGGCTCTCTTGATCTCAGCCGTCAGCGTGCCGCACTCCATGGACTCCTCCACGATCAGCGCCAGGTCGCGGGTCACAACCGGGAACTTCGGAATAGGCCGGTAGGAAAAGCTGTCGGCCATATGGCGGACCAGAGCCGGGTAATCGATCTCTCCCAGGAAAATGTTATGGTTGGCCTTGCTGTCCTTGGGAAGCTTCAGCTCTCCCACAATGCTGTTGGCCAGCCGTCCAAAAGCTCCTACCCTTTCTCCATCACAGACAATGTAGGCTGCAATGCCGGGGTGCAGATAGGGGACGTCCTCCGCGCGGACATAGTCCAGACCTATGCCAAGCATCTCGCCCAGAGCCTCCACGGTTCCTTTTACGGTGAAGAAATCCTCCTCATCGCCGAAGGCGGCAAAACCCAGGTGAAGAATCTCCTCTGGCAGCTCCGTCACCGGCTGCTGTCTGGGCACATAGATATTGGCCAGTTCAAAAATGCGGCCCTCGTTATTGCCCCGCTTAAGATTCTCCACCACCGTATTGAGCACGGAAGGGGCCAGAAGGGGACGCATGATCGTCAGATTGGCCGTAATGGGATTCAGCAGGCGAATCACATTGCGCTCCGGAGCATCCTGCGCAATATGCAGGGCGTCCAGATCTGCATCGGAGTAGAAGGCCAGCGTGGAAATCTCGTTATAGCCCTGCCCGCACATGATGCGCTTGAGCCGGGAACGGCGCTGCTGGTCTGCATTCAGCCCGCCGTTGGTAACGGTGGCATCCTTCAGGAAAGTGGGCACAATATGATCGTAGCCATACTCACGGATGACCTCCTCGGCCAGATCCGGCTCACCCACTTCAATATCTTCCCTGTACCGGGGAGCTGCCACCTCAAGTCTGTCGCCGTCGCGGGTTACCTCGAAATTCAGACGGGTCAGAATATCCACAATCGCATCGGCAGGCACCTCAATGCCCAGGATCTTATTGATGCCGCTTACAGATGCAGTAAAGCGCTTGCCCTCGCGGTCCGCTCCGGCGCTGACATCAAAGGCGCTGGCAGTCACTTCTCCGCAGCCCAGCTCCTGAATCAGATGCAGGGCGCGGGCCATACCCAGTTCACAGGTATATTCAGAAAGGCCTTTCTCATAGCGGCTGGAGGAATCCGTGCTCTGTCCCAGCGCGCGGGAAGTCTTGCGGACGTTATCCCGGACAAACTTGGCAGACTCAAACAGTAACTGCGTGGTGTGTTCGGTGATCTCGCTGTTTAAACCGCCCATAATGCCGGCCAGCGCCACCGGCCGCACTCCGTCGCAGATAACCAGATTGCTGGAATTCAGCGAAAACTCTTTGCCGTCCAGCGTAACGATGCTCTCCCCCTCTTTGGCCCGCCGGACGATAATTTTCTTTTCTTCCAGCGTGGACATGTCAAAGGCGTGCATGGGCTGGCCTATCTCCAGCATGACAAAATTGGTGATATCCACCACATTGCTGATGCTGCGCAGACCGCACAGAGCCAGATAGCGTCTCATCCACTGCGGCGACTGCCCCGGCGTAATATTGCGCACGCCGTGTCCCAGATAGCGGGGGCACAGATCCGGGGCCTCCACGGTAATATCCAGACCCTCATAGACATAATCGCTCTCCGTATAATCCGTGGCAGGCATTTTGAGAGGTTTATTCAAAACAGCCGCCACCTCGCGGGCAATGCCCAGCACGGACTGGCAGTCCGCCCGGTTAGCCGTGATGGAGATATCAAAAATATAGTCGTCAAGCCCTACAAGCGGCTTGATATCCGCTCCTACAGGAGCATCGTCCGGCAGCTCCAGCAATCCGAAATAATCGCTGCCGGGATAGAGATCGTCGTTCAGTCCCAGCTCCGTGCCGCTGCAGAGCATACCGCTGCTCTCATAGCCCCGCAGCTTGCCCTTTTTAATCCGCGCAACTCCTACCACGGTCTTGTGATCCCTGGCGGTCTCAATAACGGTAGCCCCCACCAGAGCCACCGGATACTTCCCTCCGGCGCGTACGTTGTCCGCGCCGCAGCAGATCTGCAAAAGCTCGCCGGTGCCCGCGTCCACCTTGCAGACTGACAGATGGGTGTCGGGAATCGGCTCGCACTGGGTCACCAGTCCCACAACCACGCCGGAAATATCCTTTCCGATATCGATAAGCTCCTCCACCTCAAAGCCGCATCCAAAAAGCTTTTCCTCCAGCTCCTGGGCAGTCACATCAATGTCCACATATTCTTTCAGCCAGCTGAATGGTACTTTCATGATCGTCCCTCCTTAATTCTTGAACTGCTTTAAGAAACGCAGATCGTTCTCATAAAACAGGCCAATATTGTTGATGCCGTATTTCAGCATGGCGATGCGCTCAATGCCGATGCCGAAAGCCAGACCGGAGTACTCGTGGGGATCAATGCCGCAGTTTTCCAGCACATGGTGATGGACAATGCCTCCTCCCAGCACCTCAATCCAGCCGGTACCCTTGCACAGAGAGCAGCCCTTGCCTCCGCAGGCAAAACAGCTCACATCCACCTCCACGCTGGGCTCTGTAAAGGGAAAATAGCTGGGACGCAGACGTGTCTTTACGCTGTCGCCGAAAATCTTTTTCACAAACTCATCCAGCATACCCTGTAAATCGCACAGCGTAATGTTCCGGTCCACAACCAGTCCCTCCATCTGATAGAACATGGGGGAGTGGGTGGCGTCGCTGTCGCTGCGGAATACGCGGCCGGGCACCAGCACCTTGATGGGAGGCTTCTTTGCATCCATCACGCGGATCTGCCCCGGGCTGGTATGCGTGCGCAGCACTATGTCCTCGGACAGATAGAAGGTATCCTGCATATCGCGGGCGGGATGATTTTTGGCCACGTTTAACCGGCTGAAATTGTGGTCGTCGTCCTCGATTTCAGGTCCCTCAAAAATCTCGAAGCCCATACCGGAAAATACGTCCACCATCTCATTCTTGGTGATGGTGATGGGATGCAGGGTGCCGGCCGGACGCTTTTTGGCAGGCATGGTGATATCCACCTGCTCCGTCTTATTGCGCATCGCAAGCTCCTGCTCGTCCATTTTGCACCGGACTTCCTGATATCTCTGCTCCGCATAGTTCTTAAACTCATTGATCACCTTGCCCATGGCCGGACGCTCCTCCTTCGGAACGCTGCCCAGCTCCTTCATCAGGCTGGAGATGCTGCCCTTTTTGCTCAGATAGCTCTGCCAGAACTCATCAAGCTCACTTTTTGACTGGATACAGCCAAGGGCCGCTTCCATCTGCTCCCTTAATGCTTTGATTTTCGCTTCCATTGCACACCTCATAAAAATTAAGATAAAAAAATAACTCCGCCCTGAAAACAGGACGAAGCTGCATACTCCGTGGTACCACCCATACTTCCGCCGCTCTCATGCGGCAGCACTCTTTCGTCTGTAACGGGACGACCCGTTCCGCTCTACTTAAGTCTCCTCTTTCGCACGGACAGCTCCGGAGTGAATTTGTACAGCCCTGTTCGGAAAACCTTTCAGCCGGTGAATTTTCTCTCTGACCGCAGAACGGACGCCCTGCCTACCCCAGCAAACCGTACACTGTCTCCTTCTTCGCACTTTGACCTTCCCACTATAACACGGGAGCAAACCCCTGTCAAGCATTAAAAACCCGATTGTTTTTGTCGGATATTTTGTATATAATAGGTAACGATAAAATATCCACTGAAATCTAAGAGGGGTGTCCCATGAAACTGATACGCAAACTGATCGATATCTTCCTGCCCTTCGGCCAGCAGGTTTCCCGCGATAAGGTCCCTGCCTTTGCCGCTCAGGCCGCCTTCTTTATCATTATCTCTTCCGTCCCTCTGGTCATGCTGGTGCTGTCGCTGATTCAGTTTGTGATGCCCATGACCCAGTCGGAGCTGAGCCAGCTGGCCATGGATATGGTACCTATGGCAATCCGCTCCTATGTGATTACCATCATCGACGAGCTGTATACTCAAACGTCGATTCCCCTGATTTCCATCACCGCCGTCACCACTCTCTGGGCCGCGTCCCGCAGCGTATATGCTCTGGTCACCGGACTCAATGAAGTCTATAAGACTTCAGAGACCCGCAACTATTTTCAGCTGCGTTTCGGCTCCCTTTTCTATACGCTGCTGCTGATTGTGCTGCTGATTTTTTCTCTGGTAGTACTGGTCTTTGGCAACCGCATCCAACAGTTTTTGGAAAACGCCCTGCCCATACTGGCCCGTATCTCCGCCTACATCATCAGCATCCGCACCATCCTCGCAATCGCTCTGATGACCATCAGCTTTTCCCTGATGTACAAGATCCTGCCCAACACCAAGACTCACCTGCGCCATCAGCTTCCCGGCGCCGTATTCTCCGCCCTGGGATGGATGATCTTTTCCTTGGTGTATTCCATCTATATCGATAATTATTCCAATTTTTCCTACACCTATGGGAGCTTGGCCGCCGTCATCTTATTGATGCTGTGGCTCTACTTCTGCATGTACATCTTCCTGATCGGGGCCGAGATCAATATGTGGGCCGCCAAGAAACGGCATCTTATTTAACCTTCGCCGGAAAATAGACCGTGATCTTTGTTCCCTTATTCTCTTCGCTCTGCAAATCGATGCGGGCCTTGTGGATTACCGCCGCATGCTTGACGATGGACAGCCCCAGGCCGGTGCCTCCGGTTTCCCGCGAGTGACTCTTATCCACCCGGTAAAATCTTTCAAAAATACGGCCGTGATGCTCCGGCGCAATACCGATTCCGGTGTCAGCCACGCTGACCCAGATTTCTCCCTGGGTCTCGCCGACATTAATTTTGACGCTGCCTCCATCCTTATTATATTTGACGGCATTATCGCACAGATTGGTGACCATCTCATCCAGCAATCTTCTCACACCGGTGACCGTTTCCTTTTGGCCGGACACCTCTATATTTATACCTCTTCTGCCGGCCTGAGAAGCAAGACGGCCGGCCACCTCATTGCAAAGTCCCAAAAGCTCCACCGGCTCCTGCTGCCAGTCCGCCGTACTGTTTTCATCCAGCCGAGACAGCTGAATAATGTCCTCCACCAGCTGAATCAGACGCAGAGCCTCCTTATGGATGCGTCCTGCAAAACGGCTGATATCCTCGGCCTTGACCAGTCCGTTTTCCATGATCTCGGCATATCCCGATATGGAAGTCAGAGGAGTCTTTAATTCATGGGAAACATTTGCAGAAAACTCTCTGCGCATCTGCTCTGCTTCCATCTGGTCAGTCACATCCAGCAAAAAGATCACGACGCCGCCTTTTCCCTCATCCCCGGCCACCGGACTGGCAAGGAGGGAATACTTTCGGCCCCCCTCCTCGATCTGACAGCGGCCGGACCGGCCCGACTGGGCCTCCCGGACTGCCTGCAGAAGCTCCTGGCTGCGGTTCAGGTTCAAAATATGAAGAGGGACTCCTTCCTTCTCAAGAGGCCTGTCTTTCTCTCCCATTTTTCCCTCGGTTCCTCCTACATAGCCATGTCTGTCTACACCCAGAATCTTTCTGGCGCTTTCGTTGATGGACAACACCTGCAAATGACCGTTCAGAATCACCAGGCCCTCCTGCATGTTTTCCGTGATCGCCGTAAACTCCGCGTGTCTTGCCTTCAGGCATTCGATCTGCTCGTCGATCTGACGGTTCTGCTTCTCCAGCCGCAAAAGCAGCGGCGAAAGCTCATCATAAGCCACATTCTGCAAAGGATTGCGCAAATCCAGCTGGTTGATCGGCTCTACGATACGCCGGGCCAGATGATCGGCTGCGGGAATGCAGATCAGAAAGACCACGCACACCAGAACTGCCGCCAGCAAAAGCTGCCCCGAAAGCGTTCCGTACACGCTCTCCGTGCTCACCGCCAGGCGCAGAATCTGCCCGTTATCCAGGGCCACGGCATAATAAAAATTGGTCTCCTGAAAGGTATCGGAATAGCGCTGCGCCTCTCCCCAGCCGTTTTCTCTGGCCTCCTCAATCTCCGGCCGCTCGGCATGGTTCTCCATTTGGGCCGCGATTCCGTCGGAATCAAAGACAACCGCCCCGTCCGCATCTACCAGGGTAACCCGAGTTCCGGCTTCCGCCAGGCGATTCAAAAGTTCCGTGTAAGAACCGCCCACTTCGTCGAGAACCTCCTTCAGATAAGCCGCCTCCCCCTCAAGCTGCTCCCTTGCCGTGCTCACATTCTGCCGGTACATAACCACACAGAAAATAGCGTATATGGCCGCCACCAGCACCAAAAGCAGAGCGCACATGCTTCGGAGAATCTTATTTTTCATTCGGCGTCTCCTCCAATTCGATAGCCTACGCCGCGCACGGTCTCAATCAGGCTGCCGCCCTCTCCCAGCTTCTGCCGGAGAGTCCGCACATGAACGTCCACAGTTCTGGTCTCTCCGTCGAAATCATAGCCCCAGATGGTCTCCAGCATTTTATCCCTGGTCAGTACGATCCCCTGATTTTCCATCAGGTATTTGAGCAGGTCAAATTCCTTTTTGGCCAGAGTCACAGGATTGCCGTCCACTGTCACGCGATGTCTGGCAATATCCATATGGATGCGGCCGCAAGAAAGCTCCTGGGAGGCCGCTCCCCTGTCAAAGCGGCGCATCACCGCCCGAATCCGGGAGACCAGCTCCATCATGCCAAAGGGCTTTGTGATATAATCGTCGGCCCCGCTGTCCAGCCCGATCACCTTGTCGTACTCGGTGCCCCGGGCCGTCAGCAGGATCACTGGCACATACCGGCAGGAGTCCATGGCCCTGACCTTCTTTAATATCTTCAACCCGTCCTCATCGGGCAGCATGATATCTAACAGAATCAGTTCGGGCGTCTCGTCACTCAGAGCAGCGAAGAATTCTTTTCCGTTTTCAAAACCTCTGGCCTCAAACCCCGTTGTCTTGAGCGTGTAAATTACCAGCTCGCGGATGCTCTCGTCATCCTCCACATAAAATATCATAAGACGCCTCCTCTAAGTCCAATTACAGCTCTCTCTCGCTTCTGTGCTCTCCCGTGATCGAAAACTCCACCCACTCCGCAATATTGGTGGCATGGTCGCCGATACGCTCGAAATACTTGGCGATCATCAAAAGGTCCATAGCCCACTCGCCGTTGGCCATATTCTGACCGATCAGACGGATCAATTCTGCCTTTACCTCGTCAAAGAGCTTATCTACCACATCGTCGTAAGCAATAACGGCTTTGGCCCCTTCCAGATCCTTGCGCACATAGGCCTCCACGCTGTCGGTAACCATTTTGCTGGTGGCCTTTCCCATCTCCTCCAGGGGAATATTGGGCATGGTCACCGGCCGGTTCTCCATCACCAGAATCTCGGCGATATCCGCCGCCTGGTCTCCGATTCTCTCCATGTCGGTAATCATCTTAAGGGCAGAGGAAATCTGCCGCAGATCTCTGGCCACAGGCTGCTGCTGCAGGAGAAGCTTCAGACACAAAGCTTCGATATTTTTCTCCTGCTGATTGACCTCCTCATCCTGGGCCATAATCTGGGCTGCCAGCCCGCTGTCGCCCTCCACCAGAGCCTTCACGGCCCCGGCGATAGCTCTCTCGCACAAAGAGCCCATCTGGATCATCTCCGCATTCAACTGCGCCAGCTGCGCGTCAAATCTGTTTCTCATATCAGCCAAACCTCCCTGTAATATAATCCTCTGTCCTCTTATCCTCCGGCATCGAGAACATTTTCTCCGTATCGCCAAACTCGATTACCTCTCCCAGGAGGAAGAAGGCCGTCTTGTCGGAAATACGAGCCGCCTGCTGCATATTGTGCGTTACCATGATAATAGTATAATCCTTCTTGAGTTCCACGGCAAGGTCTTCTATCTTGGAGGTGGAAATCGGGTCCAGAGCGGAGGTAGGCTCATCCATCAAAAGGACCTCGGGCTGCACGGCCAGAGCTCTTGCGATGCAGAGTCTCTGCTGCTGTCCGCCGGACATACCCAGAGCGCTCTTTTTGAGACGATCCTTGGTCTCTTCCCAGATGGCCGCATCCCGCAGCGATTTCTCCACAATATCGTCAAGCTTTGCCTTGGAGCGGATCCCGTGAGTACGAGGGCCGTAGGCTACGTTGTCATAGATACTCATGGGGAAGGGATTGGGCTTCTGAAACACCATGCCCACCCGCTTTCTGAGAAGGTTCACATCCATGTTTCCGTAGATATCCTCGCCGTCCAGAGTCACCGTACCGGTGATTTTGCAGCCCTCCACCAGATCGTTCATCCGGTTCAAAGACTTGATCAGCGTGGATTTGCCGCAGCCGGAAGGGCCGATAAAGGCCGTAATTTCATTGGCCGGCAGCCTCAGGTTGACATTCTTTAAGGCTTTGAAGTCGCCATAGTACAGATCCAGGTTTTCTATTACAAACTTATCCATTTTTTCATCCTTTCGTCAAACGTTTTGCGACAAAGCTGGCCAGGGCATTGATGCCCACTACGATAATCAGCAGAACCACAGCCGTAGCGTAAGCCTGATCGATATAGAGCCCCTCTCGGGACAGGGAATACATATGCAGCGCCAGGGTTCGGGTGGAATCAAAGACACTGCTCGGAATCTCAGCCACCGTACCGGAGGTGTACATCAGCGCCGCCGTCTCTCCGACGATACGACCGATGGCCAGAATGACGCCGGCCAAAATGCCGGGCACGGCCGACGGCAGGATAATTGAAAATACGGTACGAAGCTTTCCCGCTCCCAGACCAAAGCTGCCCTCACGATAGGAATCCGGTACGGCCTTGAGAGCCTCTTCCGTCTGACGCATTATCAGCGGCAGCACCATGATGGCTACGGTAAAGGCGCCGGCAAGCAGAGAATTGCCCCATCCCAGACCGCTCTTGTAGACGAACAGCAGCATACCAAACAGACCATATACTATAGAAGGAATACCGGACAAGGTCTCCGCAGTAATGCGGATCACTCCCACCAGCTTATTGCCGCGGCTGGCATATTCCACCAGATAGATTGCCGCAAAGATACCGATCGGACCGGCAATCACCAAAGCCAGCGCCACCATCAGAATCGTATTGATGATGGACGGCATCATGGATACGTTCTCTGAGTTATACTCCCAGGCAAACAGTTCCGGTGTCAGATTCGGCAGGCCCTGCACCAGAATATAGCCAATGATAAAAACCAGAATAAACACGGTAATGACAGCAGCCAGACAGACCAGTAAAAACAGGATAAGCGAAAGCGGCTGCGTCCGATAAGATTTGAGTCTGTCTTTCAGGCTGACGCGGTTAATCGCCCGGATCTGCGTTACCTCAGCCCCTTTTTCCTTACTCATGCTCTCTCTCCCTTCTTAAGCAGCGACAGCGCCAGATTAATAATCAGAATAAAGACAAACAGCACAACGCCGGTAGCAATCAGCGCTTCTCTGTGCAGACCCGACGCATAGCCCATCTCCAAAACGATATTGGCCGTCATGGTACGCACGCCCTTTAACAGTCCTTCCGGCATACGGGCCTGATTGCCGGCCACCATAATCACGGCCATGGTCTCACCGATGGCGCGGCCGATTCCCAGTACCACGCCCGTAAGCACGCCGGACTTGGCTGCGGGAAGAGTGGCGAAAAAGACGCTTCTCTCATGGGTGGCGCCCAGAGCCAGAGATCCTTCGTAGTAACTGTTGGGCACCGCCCGAATCGCCGCTTCAGAAGTTGTAATAATGGTGGGCAAAATCATAATGCCAAGAAGCAGACAGGCTGTCAGCATCACATCGCCGCTGCTTAAGTGAAATGCCTGACGAATCAGCGGTATGATTACCACCATACCAAAAAAGCCGTATACAACGGAAGGAATACCTGCCAGCAGCTCCACGGCAGGCTTCAGAATACTATATAATTTGGCAGGACAAAAACGAGCCATGAAAATGGCAGTCAGCAGGCCGATGGGCACACCCACTACGATGGCGCCAGCCGTCACATAGATGCTGCCCAGAATCATCGGGAAGATCCCGTAAATATCATTTCCGGGGCGCCAGGTCTGTCCCAGCAAAAAATTCCCTACGCCGATCTCATTAATAGCCGGCACACCGTTGGCAAAAAGGAAGACACAGATCAGTGCCACTGCCAGGATCGATGCACAGGCCGCAATCAGAAAGACGATTTTCATAAAGGTTTCTCTGAAATTTTTCATACTTCTATTCTCCATGGACCTTTATCCGTAAGAAGGGCCAGACGACGCTACGCCAGGCCCTTTCTTACGTCTATCCTATTGTATTGTGTTACGGATTAGGATTACTGTACCTCGCTCCAGGTGGTCACTTCACCCGTGTAAATCTGCATCACCTGCTCGGAGGTCAGGTCGGAAACCGGGTTTTCCAGGTTTACGATCACAGCGATGCCGTCCATAGCGATGGTGGTGCCGGTCAGAGAAGAAAGCTCCTCATCTTTCAGATCACGGGAAGCCATACCGATATCGCAGCTGCCCTCCATGGCCAGATTCATACCGGTGGTGGAATCGCTCTCCTGAATCTGGATGTCCACATCGGCATTCAGAGCCTCATAAGCCTCAGCCAGCTTCTCCATTACAGGAGTTACGGAAGAGGAACCAGCCACTACAACCGTGCCGGACAGGCCGCTGGCCGTGTAAGCCTCGCCCTCAGCAACAGAGATGTAACCCTCTTCGCTGATCACTGCCTGGCCGTCAGCGCTCATGATGTAGTTGATGAAATCCTGAGCAACCTCGCTCACCTCGCTGCCAGTAGCAATGTTGAAAGGTCTGGACACAGCGTAGGTGCCGTTCGACACATTCTCAACCGTAGCTTCCACGCCGTCGATAGCCACAGCCTTTACAACAGTGTCATCCATGGAACCCATGGAGATGTAGCCGATAGCGTAAGGGTTGTTCTGCACAGCGGTCATCATAACGGAGGTGCTGTTGTTAACGGAGGCATCCAGGGTGGTCATATCCACCGTTTCGCCGCTCTCGTCTTCCTGCTCGATTCCCATCAGCTCTACGAAAGCGCTTCTGGTGCCGGAACCGTCCTCACGGGTGTTTACGCTGATTGCCATCGTGGTGTCAAAGTTGCTGGCCGCCTCAGTGGCAGGAGCCTCGGTCTCCTCGCCGCCGGCTGCCGTCGTGCTCTCCGTGCCGGCTGCCGTCGTAGGAGCTGCCGTCGTCTCATCGCTGCCGCTGGAGCAGGCTGCCAGAGACATTACCATAGCTGCTGCCAGCAGAATGCTTAATACCTTTTTCATAGAAATTACTCTCCTTTTTGTCTTGTTTCTTTTCTGTATTTATGTACTTATTTCGTACAGTCAGAAAGATACAGGAGAAATGTAAAGAACGAAAGAGAGCTTTTGTAAAATCTATGTAAAATATGAATTTTTCTATGTAAAGTCCCCCATGCCCCCTAAAAAGTCGACAGCAGAAGCTCCGTCAGCCCTTCGGCCGTTAATCCATGAAAATACTCCTCCACCTCCGTCTCAGCCAAATGCCGCAGCAGAGCCTGCCGCTCCAAAGGACAGCCGGTCAGTCCCCTCGCCAGCTCTTTGGTATCCCGATTTCCAAAGTAATCTCCGTAAAAGGAAAGCTCTGCAATTTTTCCCTCCTTCACCACAATAAAGGCCTCGATCTGTCCGCAGCCCTCCACCCGTCTTTTTTTGCGCACGGTAAAACGAGGGGATGCTCCATAATTCCATTCCCACCGGCCGTATTTCTCCCGGCGTATCTCTTCCGCCCGCTCCAGCTCCTTCGCGGTAAAAACATGCCGCTCCATGGGTCTTTCCTCCTCCATGGACTCCACGAGAAAACGGGTGAATTCCTCCAGAGAAATATCCTGCCGCAGATAGTCCCGGATATTGGTAACGCGGCTTCTTACGGATTTGACACCCTTAGATTGGATTTTGTCGGCAGATACCCGCAGGCATTGCGACAGCACCGCGAGATTCGAATCAAACATCAGCGTGCCGTGATGCAGAATTCTGCCGCCCTTTATATACTGGGAATTGCCGGAGAATTTCTTCCCGTCAATGGTGATATCGTTGCGTCCGCCGACCACGGCCTCCACCCCCAGCTTGCCCAGAGCCCTCGCCACCAGATAGCAGAACGCATGGAGATCCATCCGGGACAGCTCTCCTCCATCCACAATAAAAGTAAAGAGAAGATTGCCCAGGTCATGATAGACCGCTCCGCCGCCGGACATTCTTCTCACCACCTGAATGCCCTGTTCCTCCACATAGCTTTGATTGATCTCCTCCAGGGTATTCTGATTTTTGCCGACGACCGCGGCGTTTTTGTTCTGCCAGAGCATGAAATATTCGCAGTCCCGGTCCATTTCGTCAAAAACATACTGCTCCAGAGCCAGATTGAAGGCTGCGTCCGTGCTGGGAGACTTTAAATACACCATTTTCTTTTTCATCCGGCTGTTCATCCGATTATTCTCTCCTCCGTCACTACTCCATCCGCCATAATGTCAAAAACCTCCGCCGGCACGGAAGAATATATCTGATATTCAAAGACAACCGCATACTTTACCGGCATGGGATTCTGCTCCAGGTAACGGTCGTAATGGCCGCCGCCCCGCCCGATCCGGTGAAGCTTTTTGTCCACCGCCACTGCCGGCATCAAAAACAGAGGCCGCTCGCCCCGCACCAGCCGTCCGCTCAAGGGCTCCCGGATTCCCAGATGGCTGACCTTCACCTCCGAAAGATCCGTCAGCTCTTCAAACCGCAGGCCGGTTCCCATCACTCTGGGCACAGCCACCTTCTTGCCCTGACGCCAGGCGTCCTCGATAAGCTCGTCTAACAGCACCTCTCCCCTGGTTCCCAGATAGGCGTATATCACATCCGCCCGCTGATAGGAGCGCAGGTTCCAGATCCTCTCGCAGACCTGGCGGCTCTTCATCCGCCACTCCTCAATTCCCATGGCCGCCCGTTTTCTCTTGATTTCCTCACGTATCTCTCTCTTGGTCATCTGCATGATCCGCATCCTCCTGTATCCGCATACTGTCTCGCCTGCTCCAGAAATCTGCCAGCTGCGCGCCAAACCTCCTCCGGTCCGTAATCACACAGTCGTCCCATTCCCTGGGGAATAAGACCGCCGTCCCCTTCGTCAGAAAACGATCGTCCAGCAGGACAATAACCCCCTCGTCCCGGGCAGTGCGAATCACCCGTCCCGCTGCCTGGAGCACCTTGTTCATCCCCGGATAGCGATAGGCAAAATCAAAGCCGTCTTTGCCCGCATCCTCGTAAAACTGCCGCAAAATTTCCCGTTCCGTACACACCTGCGGAATACCGGTGCCCACGATCGCCGCTCCAATCAGCCGCTCCCCCACCAGATCGATTCCTTCTGAAAAAATTCCGCCCATCACGCAAAAACCCACCAGGGTTTCGCCGGAGGCCGTCCGCGAAAAGGCTGCCAGAAACTCTTCCCGCTCCTCCTCCCGCATTCCTGACGACTGCATCTGGATTCTGAAGGGCAGCTCCCCCTCCTCTCCGGCCGCCTCCAGCACGCCCTGCATAAAAGCATAGGAAGGGAAAAACACCAGATAATTGCCGCTCCTTGCCGCCGCCATAGTCCGAATGTACTCATAGATCCGTCCATATTCCGAGGGGCCTCTGCGGCTGTAGCGGCTGCTCACATCTCTGGCCGCCGCCAGAAAACGCCGCTGCCGGTCAAAGGGCGACAGAGCATAGATGGCATAGTCCTCCTCGTCCCCACGCAAAAGCTCGCGATAATAAGGCATAGGAAGCAGGGTGGCAGAAAAAAACACCGTACTGTTGCCCTTGTCCAGACACTCACGCAGACAGCCCGCCGGATTGACGCACAGCTCCTTTAGCATAAAGCGTCCGTCGGGCAGAAGCTCCGTGTAAATGCGGTAGCTGTCGTCCACCCTCTCGCTGATGTTCAGGAAATGGCGAACTGCAAAATAAAACTCCCGATAGGTCTCGTTGCCGTCCATGGCTGTGCTGTTTTCCGCAAATTCCTGCATTTCTCCAAACAGCGCCAAAAGAGCCAGAGTAAAATGCCCCGCCGAAGGAAGAACTTTGTAGGTCTCGCACTCCCGCTTCAGCTCAAGGAGCAGCTGGTTGCAGCGAGACAGCTTCTGCGCCAGCTTTCTGCTGTGATCCTTCACCAGGCGGCGCACCTCCAGAAAGTCCTCCTTATAAAGAGAGGCGCTGTACATCTCCCGGGCCCGCTCCGCCAGATTGTGAGCCTCGTCCACCAGAAAAATGTAGTCCCCCGACACTCCATCTCCGAAGAATCTTTTGAGGTAAATATTGGGATCAAAAACGTAATTATAATCGCAGATTACCCCATCGGCCCAGGTGGTCAGATCCAGACACAATTCAAAAGGACAGACCCGATGCTCCCTGGCTGCCGCAAGAATTGTCTCCCGGTCGATCCGCCCCCCGTTCTCAATCAGCCCAAAAACCACGTCGTTAATTCGGTCGTAGTGTCCGGCCGCGTAGGGACAGCTGTCCGGATTGCAGTCCGGTTTGTCCAGTACGCACAGCTTATCCTTGGCCGTCACCGTCACCGTAAGGAAAACCAGCCCCTTACTTCGCAGAATCTCAAAGGCTTCCTCCGCCACCGTCCGGGTCACGGTCTTGGCCGTCAGATAAAAAATCTTGTCTCCATAGCCTTCCCCCATGGATTTGACTGCGGGAAACACAGCCGACATGGTTTTGCCGATGCCGGTAGGAGCCTGGATGAAAAGAGTCCTGCCCCGGCTGATCGTACGGTATACCGCCACCGCCAGATCCCTCTGACCCTGGCGGTAGGGAAAAGGAAACTCCAGCCCCTCCATGGAGATACGGCGCTCCTTTCGGTGATAATACTGCCATATGGCCCATTTGCCGTATTCCTCGGTGAGACTGTCAAACCAGGCAGTCAGCCGGTCCATCTCCCACTCCTCCTGAAACCGCACAATCTCCTCGCTCTCCAGATTGGCATAGGTCATCTGGATGGACACCGCCTGCAGCTGCCTGTCCTTTCCGGCCATATAGGCATAGCACAGAGCCTGGGCCTTGTGAACCGGCACCGGTTCTGTGAGGCGCCTCACATCGTAGCAGACGCCCTTGATCTCGTCTACCGTCAGGCGTCCTTCCTCCTCAATAAGGCCGTCGGCCCTTCCCTCCACGCAGAGCATCACGTCCCCTAAAGGCACAAGGCATTTGAGGCTGACCTCCGCCCGGTAGGAGGGCCCCATCTGCTTTTGAAGCTTCCGGTGCAGGCGTCCTCCCAGGAGCATGGCCTCTTTATCCCTCCCTACGCTCCGGCGGTTATCTATATCCCCGGAGCGCAGCGTAAATTCCACCAGATTCCGCACGGAGATGCGGACAAGATTTTCCTCTTTCTTTTCCATTTTATTTAATTTTCAGCCAGACCCGCATTACAAGCCCCGCCGGGAGGAGCTTGCCCGACCATCTCTTAAACTTGGTGTCCAGTCCCAGTACCGACAGATCTTTCCCCTTAGCGCTGTCCCGCAGGGCCTTTTTCACCACATCGCCAGCCTCATAAAGGGGCTTGAAATTATTGCAGGTATCGGGATTTTTCGTATCCTTGGCCACCTGGAAAAACTCTGTGCGCACATAACCCGGACAAACGCAGGTAACCGTAATTTTCCTGCTTTTAAGCTCCATATTAAGCGCCCGGGAAAAATGAACCACAAAAGCCTTGGTGGAGGCATACATATTAAACTCCGGCAGGGGCTGAAAAGCGGAGGCGGACCCCAGTATCAATACCCGGCCTCCCTCCTTCATATAAGGCAGAACCGCATAGGTGGCCCGCACCACAGCCTTGCAGTTCAGATCGATCATCTGGCTGATCTCCTCATCGGTGAGATCCCGATAGGTGCCATACTTACCAAAGCCCGAAGCATTTACCAGGATTTTTACATCCGGTTTCTGCTCCTTCAAGGCCTGTCCCAGCTCCTCAAAGCTCTCCTTCTTTGTCAGATCCAGGGCAAATATCCGCACCGGCGTCCGCAGCTTCTCCTGAAGCTCCTTCAGACGCTCCGCCCGTCTGGCAATAACCCAGAGCTCCTCCACCTCGCCGGCCTGCGCAATCTGTCTGGCAAACTCTCTTCCCATACCCGAGGACGCCCCGGTAACTATCGCTATTTTCATCATCTCTCTCCTCCCTTTTTCTTACCCTTCTTTTCTATGAGCCGGGATACCGCCGCACTCACGGCCACGCCAAACAGCACGCCGCAGGTATCCAAAAGCACGTCGGCCGGGCTGGCATTTCTCCCCGGCGTAAAATACTGAATACTCTCATCGATACAGGCCGCAAGAAAACCCGCCGCAACCAGTCTCCACCGGTTTTTCCCGGCAAAGAAGGGATAGCGGGACAGACTTACCGTCAGGAGGATTCCCAGCCCTGTATACTCTCCGAAATGAGCCGCTTTGCGGATGAATCCTTCCGAAAAGCGGATAAACCCAAGGCCAAGAGTCTGAAAAATCCCATTGACCCAATCGGTCACCCAGCTGCTCTCCGCCGAGGAATAGACGGCCGGTGTCGCTGAATTTGCAAAGATAAAACACAGATAGAGCAGTGTGACTGCAATCATCGCCTCTCCCTTTCCTTCTGCCGCGCTGCCGCCCGGCTTCTTTCATAGTCTACAGTATATCCGAAAACACGCAGAATCGCAAGAGCCGCCTTGCAAACGTATGTTCTGCGTGCTATACTAAAAAAAAGAATGAGCGCCTAAAAGCGCCAAAGGACATGGGTACTGTGAAAAGGATACGGGTACCATGAGAACAGGAGGTTTTCATCCATGGCAGAGCGGCTGATCTTTCATATCGACGTCAACTCCGCCTACCTGAGCTGGGAGGCAGCGGACCGTCTGAAACACGGGGAAACCGTGGATCTGCGCGCCATCCCGGCCATTGTCGGCGGCGACCGTGAAAAACGCCACGGCGTTGTCCTGGCCAAATCCATTCCGGCCAAAAAATACGGAATTGCCACCGGCGAGCCCATTGTGGACGCTCTGCGCAAATGTCCCATTCTCACCTGCGTACCCGCCCGTCACGATCTGTACAGCCGTTACTCCCGCGCCTTCATAAATATCCTGCGCCGGTATGCCCCGGTGATCGAGCAGGTCTCTGTGGACGAGGCCTTCGCCGACATGACCGGCACCGGCCTTCTCTACGGCTCTCCCGAAAAGGCCGCGGCCCTGATCAAGGATACCATCCGTGACGAGCTGGGATTTACGGTAAACGTAGGGATCTCCTCCAATAAGCTGTTAGCCAAAATGGCCTCCGACTTTGAAAAGCCCGACCGTATTCACACCCTGTTCCCCGATGAGATCCGTCAAAAAATGTGGCCTCTGCCGGTGGGAGAGCTCTTTCTCGTGGGACAGGCAGCCAGACGGCAGCTGGAAGAATTGGGCATTCGCACCATCGGAGACCTGGCCCGCAGCGACCCGGCTCTGATCCGTTCCCATCTGAAAAAGCACGGGGAGACCATCTGGAATTATGCCAACGGCATCGACAGCCGGCCGGTAGAGCCGGAGCCCGCCGATGCCAAGTGCTACGGCAACGAAACCACTCTGCCCAGGGATGTGACCGACATGGAGGAGGCCAAAACCATCCTCCTGGCCCTGTCCGAATCCGTAGCCGCAAGACTGCGGGCGGACCACGTGACAGCCGCCTGCATCACGGTCAAATACACCGACTGCCATTTCCGCAATCAAAGCCATCAAAGAACCCTGGTCTCCTCCACCAACGTGACCGAGGAGATTTATCAGACCGCCGTCTCCCTTCTTGCGCAGCTGTGGCAGACCAAGGTCCCCTTACGCCTTTTAGGCGTATCGGCCAGCCGCATCAGCGACGGCGGCATGTATCAATACAATCTTTTTGACGGAGAAAAATATGAAAAGCTGGGAAGACTGGACACGGCCATCGACTCCATCCGCAGCCGCTACGGCAAAGGAGCTGTCCGGCGAGGCCGGTTGCTTCCCGCGCCTTCAAAGGAAGAAGGCGCAGATCCCGACTCTCAATAAAGTCATCTGCGCCTTTTTCCGATAATCTTTCCCAGAAATTTACAGCCTCGTAAAGGCCGCTTCTCTGGCATATTCCTGCATCACCGCAATATCCTGATCGGTGAACTGAAATTTCTGCTGAACTCTGCGAATCTCATCGGCCAGCCGCACATCGGAAATCGTCCGATTGTCCGTATTGACCGTCACATGAACGCCTGCGTCATAAAGCAGGCGGAAGGGATGCTCCTGTCCGTTCTTCATGGCCTGGGTCTGTACATTGCTGGTGTAGCAGACCTCCAGAGCAATCTTTCTCCTTGCCAGCTCGCGCACCAGCTCCGGGTCCTCGGCCGCCCGCACCCCATGGCCTATGCGCCGCGGTTCCATGGCCAGAGCCTGGCGGACGCTCTCTGCTCCCGCCCCCTCGCCGGCATGGATGGTATAGGGGACATCCAGCTTTCTTGCAAGGGCAAATACCGAGGCAAAATTTTCTGTGGGAAACAGTCCCTCCGCTCCGGCCAGATCCGCCGCGCAAACACCGCTGTCCAGATACCGGGCCGTCAGCCGAATGGTCTCTTCATTTTCCTTCTGATTGTCGTCTCCCCTCATACAGCACAAAATCAAGGCCGCTTTCATGGAGGGAGCCTTATCAAGAGCCTTCTTCATCCCGTCAATGGCCGCCTCCACATACTCCTGCTGTCCATAACCGGTAAAGCGGGCATACTGGGGGGCAAAACGAATTTCCGCATAAGAAAAGCCCTCCGAAGCCAGGTCCTCCGTCAGCTCCTTCGTCGCCCGGCCGATGGCATCGGGATTGCTCAGCACGCGGATCGGAATGTCAAACCGTTTCAGACAGGTCTCCAGATCCGGGCAGTTCTCAGGCACCCTCATGTACCGGTCCGTAAATTCCTCCAGACTGGCTGCCGGTGCCTCCACTCCCTGCTCCCTGGCCAGCTCCATGGCCGTGGCAGGACGCAGCGATCCATCCAGATGTACATGCAATTCTATCATGACTTTTCCTCCTTTGTTTGACTCTTGCCTGCAAAAAATCCATTTGTTATAGAATTAGAATACCTGTTTCTCCCCCGTTTGTAAAGAAAACTTTACCGGCCTCGTTCCCATTCCCATTCTCATTCCCATTCCCCTTCTCCGCCCTGCTCTCCTCCGCCAAACATCTGATTCCACAGAAGCCAGCAGGCCCTGAAAGGCTTCATCAGGTTCCAGAATCCTGCTCCGCGCAGGCCATACTCAGCAATCAGGCGGAAGCGCGCCGTCATGCTGCGTACATCCTCAAACCAGACCACATGCTCTGTCCCTCCTTCCCGATAAGAAAAATAGGGAGACTGAGCCGCCTCATCAAAGCGGATCTCGCTGCCGGTATCCGCCGCCAGCTCTACCGCCTCCACATTGCCTACCACCCGCGCCTGGGTTGTTCCTCTTACATAGGGAAGAGGCCAATCGTATCCATAATTGGGGATACCCAGACAAATCTTGGCCGGATCGATACGGGAAACGGCATAATCCATCACGCGGCGCACCTGATTCAGAGGCGCCACCGCCATGGGCGTCCCATAGGTATACCCCCACTCATAGGCCATAACCAGAACACTGTCCGCAGCTTCTCCCAAGCCCCGGTAATCGATGCCTCCATAGAGCACCCCTCCCTGCTCATCGGAATATTTGGGCGCCAGAGCCACGGACACCGTATAGCCTGCGGCATTCATCCTGCCCCGCAGAAAATCCACGAATTCCACATAGGCGTCCCTGTCTGCCGGCTCCACAAATTCAAAATCCACATCCAGCGCGCCGTACCCTTCTTCCTCCATCTCCCGCAGCAAATTGTCTGCGAGAACCTCCTGAATCTCCCGGTCATTTACCAGAGAGCTGACCAGAGCGCTGTTAAAGACGCCCTCTTCCGTAAGAGGAGTAAGCACCAGCACGGTCCCCGCTCCCAGCTGTCCGGCTCTGTCCAGCAGATATGTGGGGTCCGCCGGCAGCACCAGTTCCCCGTTCTCCGTAAAGCCATAAGAAAACAGATACATACCGGTCAGATAAGGCAGAGACTGATCGATCACATAGGGTTCCACAAAGGGGTAGGCATAGCCTCCCAGAAAGGGAGCCGGCCCAGGAGCCTCCCCCTCCTCCCGCTGATACCGGATCACCAGGCTTTCCCCGGCATACAGCTGCCCCTCCTCTGTCAGAAAAGGGTTATTCTGCACGATCTGACGCACTGTAGTGCCATAGGCCGCCGCAATTGCTTCCAGTGTCTCCCCCTCGCTCACCTGATGAATCTGTTCCGGAATCAGTACCAGAAGAGCCTGCCCCACCACCAGCTGCAAAACGTCCTCAATCTGGTTATCATACCGCAGCCGCGCCTCGGACACCCCATACCGGGCGGCAATCTGCGCCACGGTCTCTCCCTGACTTACAACATGAATCACCTTGTCCTCTCCTTTTTTATTCCTCGCCCTGGCGAGTAGACTTGACACATTGTATGTCTTCGCTGCCGGTTTCATTGACAAAAAAATTTGCCAGCTTTATAATTATTTCAATGTATGTCGGAATGTACCGTATCAGTCAAAGGAGAAAACATGGGTTTTCAGGAAAGCTTTAAGGCGCTGTCCGATCCCACCCGCCGTGAAATTTTGCAGCTTTTAAAGGGAGGACGTATGAGCGCCGGCGAAATCGTCGATCATTTTCCCATGACCGGCGCTACCATCTCCCATCATCTGGCCGTATTAAAGTCAGCCGGACTGGTGGACGTGGAACGGGAAGGGAAGTATCTCTATTACGAATTAAATCTCTCCGTCGTGGAGGAAATCATGGCATGGTTTGCCGGCTTTGCAAAGGAGGACAATCAATGAAGATCTTTCGCCGTGAAAATCGTCTGTCTTGGATTCTGACAGCCATTATGTTTATCATTGCCCTGGCCGCCTTCCCCTTTTTGCCGGATCGGATTCCCATCCATTTTAACGGGGAGGGAGCCATCGACGGGACCGGCTCCCGTATATTTATTTTCCTGATGCCTGCCGTGGCGGCCCTTATGCTTCTGTTGGGTGAAATTACCCGGCAGATCGATCCCCGCCATCAAAACTACCGCCGCTTCCAGCACCATTATTATCTGATTTTCCTGGGCTGCTGCCTGCTCTTTTTCATGCTGGAACTGTACACCATCGCCGTCTGCCTGTCCCCCCAGCTGGAGCAATCCTTCAGCATGGGGCAATGGATGCCTGTGCTGGTGGGCGCCCTCATTGCCCTGTGCGGCAATGTTCTGCCCAAGTTCAAGCCCAATTATTTTGCCGGTATCAAGACGCCCTGGACTCTGGCCAACGAAAACGTATGGTATCTGACCCATCGCTTTACCGGGAAAATCTGGTTTGGCGGAGGCATTCTCCTGATGCTGGTGGCCTTTCTCCCCTCCCAGTTCAAAACAGCCGCCACTCTTATCCTCCTCATTGCCCTGATTTTTATTCCCTATGTCTATTCCTACCTGGCTTTCCGTCAGGAAAAGAAAAACGAAGAATAATTTTTTCCATTCCTGCATAAAAAAACCGTCTTGTCCATATACTGTATATAGGAAGCCCTGGATGGGCTCTTTATTATCAGACCGATATGACGAGGAGGTAGAATATGCCCAGGGGAAAGGTAATCAAACGATCCTTGGATGAACAGATCAGTATGCTGGAAGAAGATATTCGCGCAGCCCACAACAAGCTGACCAAATTGCAGGGGAAGCTAAAAGAATTGCAGAAGCAAAAACGGGAGGAAGATATGGAAGGGCTCTACTGCCTGGTCAAGGAAAGCGGCCTGTCCATGGACGAGGTGCGCCAGCGGCTGTCCGACACCGCAGCTGCATCCCAGTCCTTAAACGACGATATAGCCTGATGGCAGGAGTGTCCTCCAAATCTTTACATGCCATAATTTTAAAATACCGCTGCCAGTTAATAATCATTTTCGAACCAATAATTGTCCCCAGTATTTAAGAAGGAGACATTCCTGTAAAATCCATGCCTATTTAAAGCTTTGGATTCCAGCAGGAACGTCTCCTTTCTTTAGCTGCTCATATTAATAGAAATCGTAACGGTTTCTTTTTATCTTCTGTAACAACATTCCCTTCAGCCAGCTTAAGACAAAATCATTCAAATTTTCTATCATAAAGCAACGCAGCAATCAACACAACAAAACACGAACCCGCATTATGTACCAACGCCCCGGTGGTTGGAGTCAAAACCCCCATGAGCGATAATATAATCGCTGCAAAATTAATGCACATAGACAGCGTAATGCTGACTTTAATGGTTTTGACCGTCCCATCAGAAAGCCTCTTCAAATATGGGATTTTTGAAATATCATCGCTCATCAGGGCAATATCTGCCGCTTCTACAGCGATATCACTTCCCATGCTTCCCATGGCCACACTTACATCAGCCGTTTTCAATGCCGGCGCATCGTTAACCCCGTCTCCGATCATGCAGACCTTATGATTTTCTGCCTTGAGCTTCTCAATATTCCGCACTTTTTCTTCTGGCAGCAAATCAGCTCTGACTTCGGAAATTCCGATCTGCCGTGCAAAATAATCTGCTGTTTTTTGATGGTCGCCGGTGAGTAAAACCGTTCGGGTATGCATATCTGAAAGACTGGAAATCATGTCTTTCGCTTCTGGACGCAATACGTCAGAAAGCGCAATAATGCCAATAAGTTTCCCCCTATCTGCTACAAGTACAGAAGCTTTTCCCTGCATACGCAGCTGTTCCAAGGTATATTGGACATTACTATCAAGCGAAACCCTGTTTTCCGTAAAGAATTTTTCATTTCCGCAAAGCAGTTTGCGTCCGCTCGCCTCTGCAAAAATCCCTTTGCCGGCAATCATTTTGAAGGCAGATACTTCAACCAAAGAGAGATTTTTTCTCTTTGCATACGCTGCAATTGCTTTTCCCAGCGGGTGTTCGCTTCTTACCTCGGCAGAAGCAGCAAGAGAAAGCAATTCTGTTTCGCTGATTGTTTCATCAAAAGAAATCATGTCGCTGACATCTAATCGGCCATAGGTTAAGGTACCGGTTTTATCAAAGGCGATTGTATCTACTCTTCCCATTTTTTCAAGGGCCTCGCCCGACTTGATAATTACGCCATGTTTTGTCGCCTGACCAATTGCCGCCATAATTGCAGTTGGCGTTGCCAATACAAGGGCGCAGGGACAAAAAACAACCAGAATCGTTACAGCAGTAACGATATTTCCAGAAAAAGCATAAGCCAAAATTGCAATGAGCAAAGCAACAGGTACCAGCCAGCTTGCGACTTTATCAGCAATTCTCTGCATGGGAGCCTGTTTGTTTTCCGCATCCCGCACCATACGAATCAATTTTTGCAAAGAACTGTCTTCTCCGACTTTTGTTGCTGAAATGTCAACAGAGCCAAAACAGTTAAGCGTACCACAGAAAACTTTTTCTCCCGCACCCTTGTCAATTGGCAGAGACTCTCCCGTCATAATAGACTGATTGACAGATGTTTCTCCGCTTATGATAATTCCGTCAACCGGGATCGTTTCGCCGGGCAAAACTCGCAGAATATCTCCCTCCTTGATATCTTCCGCCGGTATTAATTCTTCTTTTCCATCCTTAAGCCTGCGTCCTTTCGTCGGCGCAAGCTTAATCAAATTTTTCAATCCCTTTTTCGCCCGATTGGCAGTAGCCTCTTCTAAAAGGGCGCCAATCGCCATGATAAACGCAACCTCTCCCGCTGCGAACAAATCCCCGATTGCAACAGCAGCAAACATGGCAATGCAGATCAGAAGGGCAGACGATATTTTGCTGATTCCGGAATTATGGACGAGCCGCCATATTGCCAGATACAAAAGCGGAATCCCACTGATAACAATGGTCAGCCATGCAGGATCAAATGGCAGAGGAAGCATCTGCACCGACACACCACCAAATTTCTCTGTTAAATGAGGAATTAAATCCAGCAACAGAAATATACCAGCTATAACCGTCATTGGAAGTCCTGCCAGAAAATCAACCAGTTTTTTTAACATAATGCCTCCTCCAATCCACATGGTATTTCATAGCGATTTGCCCTTGACACACTTTTACATTTACCATACAATAAATTTGATAACAAACATTTTGTTCTCTTTTATTGTAGACCGGCAGCCAACGAAATACAATGGATAATATCATCCCCGTGTTTCGTATGGAACACTTTCAGGAAATTGTACGGAAGGATTATTATGGACAGACGCCAGCAAAAAACAAGAGCAGCCATTTTTGCCGCGTTCAGTACGCTCTTGGCAGAAAAAAATTATAGCAAGATTACGGTTCAGGAAATTATAGATACAGCCAATGTAGGCCGAACTACTTTCTACGCACATTTTGAAACAAAGGACGAGTTACTAAAGGCATTATGTGAAAATCTTTTCAGCCACATTATCAGCAGCGCTCTGGATTGCACCCACACGCATGGGCTATATTCTGAAAAAAGCGCGCCGCAATCTGTATTCTGTCACTTATTACAACATTTACAGGAGGATGAACATAATATCCTTGAATTGCTCTCTTGTGAAAGCAGCGAAATTTTTCTTCGCTATTTCAAAGACAGTCTGAATGAATTAATACAAAATCAGTTTGTTAATCAGAACAGGAAAAATAATATCGAAATTCCACAAGATTTTTTAGTCAACCATATCTCCAGCAGTTTCGTAGAAATGGTACTCTGGTGGGCAAAAGGACAGAAAAAGCAATCCCCTGAACAATTAGATCAATATTTTCGGGCCGTCATTGAACCAATTCTATAAGAACAGAATATTATAATGGAAAATCAGCTGACCAGCAGCGTTTTTATGAATACCTTTAGATATGAATATTTTTCAGACAAAAAAGCGGAAAACCTGCCGAAACAAGGTTTTCCGCTTTTTTGGCGCCCTTCACAACGCCATTTCTGAAAGCAGGGGCAGTAAGAGTCGAACTCACATCGATGGTTTTGGAGACCACTGTTCTGCCATTGAACTATGCCCCTGTGCCGGTTTTTGAACCGCTTTATAGTTATATCACAACCTTCCTTTTCTGTCAAGCATTCCTGAAAAAAAGTCTGCTGCCGTACCCCTGTTCCTGATTTGAAACGGGATACGGCAGCTTTTTGATTTACGTTTACAGGATGTTCAGATAAACTCCTGCATGGAGTGTCAATCCATACAGAGCTTTAATTTTCCTTTTTTTACTATCAGGCGGAAAATATTTAATGATTTTCCCGGTTTCTTTTCAAATTTTGATGCGACAAACGCAGCTTACAGCAGCTTAATGGCCTCTGCCACACTGTCTACGCCGATCAGCCGAATTTCGTCGGTATGACGCAGCCCCTTTAAAGATACACGGGGCAGAATACAGGCAGAGAATCCCAGCCGTTTTGCTTCGGCAATGCGCTGCTCTGCCATGCTCACCGCACGGATCTCTCCGGACAGGCCCACTTCTCCAAAAACCAGCGTGCCGTCAGGCACCGGCAGATCCCGGTAGCTGGAGACGATGGCCAGGACGATTCCCAGATCCAGGGCCGGCTCGTTGACCCTCATGCCTCCCGCAATATTTACGTAGGCATCGCATTCTCCCAATCGCATACCCAGCCGCTTTTCCAGCACCGCCATCAAAAGATTGACCCGGTTATAGTCGGTCCCGGCCGCCGTACGGCGAGGCTGACCGAAGTTGGTGCGGCATATCAGAGCCTGTATCTCCAAAAGCAGCGGTCTGGTCCCCTCAATGGCGCAGGTCACCACCGATCCGGAGGCATTCTGCGGCCGCCCGCTCAAAAGGTACTGCGAAGGATTGGGCACTTCATGGAGTCCATCGGCCTTCATCTCAAAAACACCAATCTCATTGGTGGAGCCAAAACGATTTTTTACTCCCCGCAAAATTCGATAGGAGGCATGGCGGTCCCCTTCAAAATACAGCACCGTGTCTACCATATGCTCCAGCATTCTGGGGCCGGCTACCGTTCCCTCCTTGGTCACATGACCCACAATAAAAATGGGAATACTCAGGCCCTTGGCCAGCTGCAAAAGGGCCATGGTAGATTCACGCACCTGGCTGACGCTGCCGGGAGCCGCATCCACCGACTCCCGAAACATGGTCTGAATGGAATCAACGATTACCGTCTGCGGCTTTGCCTCACGGATTACCGCCTCGATTACATCCAGATCAGTCTCGCACAAAAGGGTCAGCTGATCCGAAAACTCTCCCATCCGATCGGCCC
This sequence comes from uncultured Lachnospiraceae bacterium, assembly GCA_944381515.1. Taxonomy (GTDB): domain Bacteria; phylum Bacillota; class Clostridia; order Lachnospirales; family Lachnospiraceae; genus RGIG7193. The sequence continues at coordinate 97,082 of CALWLM010000022.1, forward strand.
GCAGCTTGATCTGATGCAGAGACTCCTCTCCGGATATATAGAGAACGCTTACGCCGGAGGCTGTAAGGTTGCGGCACATCTGCAAAAGCAGGGTGGATTTGCCGATGCCCGGATCGCCGCCCACCAATACAAGGGAGCCCGCCACAATGCCGCCTCCCAGTACCCGGTCCAGCTCCTTAAATCCGGTCTGCTGGCGCACGCTTTGATCCGCCTCTATCTCTTTCAGCGTCCGGGGTTTGATATCGGTATGTACGGCAAAGCCGGAGGCCATGCTCCGGCTGCCGATACCTGTATGTCCTGCGGCCGAGGGGGCCTTCGGGGCCTCCACCATCGTATTCCACTGCCTGCAGCCAGGGCACTGTCCCAGCCACTTGGAAGACTCATAACCGCATTCTTTGCAGAAAAACAGGGTTGATTTTGCTTTCGCCATTACTTCTTCACACTTACCTTCTGACCCACTCCCGGCTCCATCTCCAGGCTCAGGGACAGCTTGCCTCCCATGTTGGTCATCATCTGACCCAACACCTCGCCGTTTACCGTAACGGTATACTCCTGGTTTTCCAAAAGCTCCAGAGTGATCTGACAGTCCTTGCCGGCCTCCACCTCAAAGTCCACACCGTCCTCATTCTCGACGAAATCATGGACAGCGGTGCCCGGCACAGATTCATAGACGAACATACCGTTCTTCTCAAGCTTCGTGATATCGCAGTAGGTCTTTACCTTGTACAGGTCTCCTCCCACCTCGTAGTTGTCCAGCTTTGCCTTTGTGCCAAGCTCATAGTTGCCGAAGCTTAATCCTCCGTCTGCTTCCTTTCGGATCAGCTCTGTCACGACTGACATTTTTCCTTCCTCCTGAATGTTAACTTTTCTTCCCCGCAGGTGACGAATACGGTGTCGCCTCCATGAATCTCTCCGTCCAGGATTTCCTCCGCCAGCCTGTCCTCAATTTCATTTTGCAGCGTGCGCCGCAGAGGACGGGCTCCGTATTTTTCATCGTATCCCTTATCGATCAGGAACTTCTTCGCCTCCTCGTCCACCTCCAGATGAATATTCATCTGGCTCTGGATTCTCTCATCCATGGTCTTTAGCATGATATCGACAATTCTGCCCATATCTTCCTTGGAGAGCGCATG
>CALWLM010000023.1 GCA_944381515.1 uncultured Lachnospiraceae bacterium
GGTAACTCATGCCTGATTGAACAGTAACATCGTTAACGTCATTCTACACAGAAGGATGGATTTTGTCAAGAGGAGATTTTATTTTTTGTAGGAGAAAAAATGTCTGAAAAACAGTTTTAGCAAGAAATGATTTGACATATTGCACAATTTCATTCAAAATATCAGGTAGAGGAGCCGGACGGTGGAAGCCGGCAGCAGAATTTGTCGGGGGAATCCGGCAGCAGAATCCGACGGAAGAATAGAGGGCGGAAGCCGGCAGAGGAATGAGACGGAAGAACAGACGGAAGAGTCTGGGCTGGGCAGCGAAGAGCTGTTAGATGTTAAACAGAGGGAGGAAGGATCTATGAAGGATGTCAGAAAAACGGCGGAGCAGATTGTACAGGCTCTGGGAGGCAGTGAAAATATTGTGCATCTCACGAATTGTATGACCAGGCTGCGCTTTACGCTGAAAAACGAGGCGATGGCCGATGAAGATAAGATCAGAGGAATCGACGGAGTGCGCGGACTGGCGGTGGGCGGAGGGGTCTATCAGGTTGTTATTGGAACGGATGTGGACGTGGTATGTCGGGAGATACAGGAACATTTCCTGAGCGGGGTGTCGGAGCCCAGCGAGGAGAAAAGCGAGCCTGCATCAAGAACTGCGGGAGAGGAGCAGAAGAAAGGGATGATATCCAGGGCCCTCGATGTGGTGAGCGCCACCCTTTCTCCGCTGATTCCCGTAATCATGGGGGCGGCCTTTATCTCCATCCTGGCTACAATTCTGCAAATGACGGGGCTGCTGTCTGTAGAGTCCACGACCTATCAGCTGCTGACCAAAATGTCGGATGCCGTGTACTATTTCTTCCCCGTATTGGTGGCCTGGAGCTTTTCGGACCGGTTAAAGTGCAATAAGGCCATTGCCATCGCGGCGGCCGGCTTTCTGCTGCTTCCGGATTTTATGGCTCTGTTTGGCGAAGAAGGGGAGGCGCTGGTTACGCTGTTTGGCCTGCCGGTGAAATATGTGTCCTATTCCAAGCAGATTATCCCCATATTTCTGGCGGTGCTGTGTCAGAAATATATAGAAAAGGCCGTTTATCGCGTGGTTCCCAAGGTGGTGCGCACCATGGTGGGTTCCGGTCTGGTTATGCTTTTGACCATTGCCGTGACGATCCTTGTCTGCGGTCCTCTGGGAGCCCTGGCTACGGAGGGGATCAACGCCTGCATTTATTTTGTGGTGGATAAATGCGGCTGGGGAGCGGTGCCGATTATCGCCTTTATCAATCCGGTGCTTCTGGGTACCGGCCTGGGCTCGGCCAATTTCCCTCTTATGCTGATGAGCTATCTGGAAAATGGTTACGAGGCCCTGATTCTGCCCGCGGCTCTGGCCGGTAATGCGGCGCAGGCAGGGGTGGGCCTGGCCATTGCCTGCAAGACGAAAAACAGTCATCTGAAGGAGGTATCCAGCGAATGCGCGGTGACTGCGTTAATGGGAATTACCGAGCCTATTATTTTCTCGGTGCACTACCGGCTGCGCAGCACGCTGTTTCTGGCCATGATTGCAGGCGGCCTGTCTGCGATCCTTCCCGGCGTTATGGGGGTGAAATCCTATGTGCTGGCAACCGGCGTGTTTTCCCTGCCCGGATATTTGCAGGGAGGCGCCTTTAATTTTGTGATGGCGGTTTTGAGTATTGTGCTGGGAATCGCCGTTGGCTTTGTGATCACCTGGTTTGCGGGATTTAAGGACCCGGAGGAGTTTTGAGAAGAAAGGCCGCTTTCTTATTAAGAAGGAAGGCAAATTCTTGGGGAGGAAGAAAAATGACAAAGTGCTTGTGGGGGGCCGCCATGTCGGCGGCCCAGGCGGAGGGCGCCTATCTGGAAGACGGCAAGGGACTGGACATTTTTGATACGCTGGATCAGAGCGGCGAGCGGGCTGCGAAGCGTTTCCCCAGGCCCGAAAAGGGAAAGTATTATCCCAGCCATGAGGGGCCGGATTTCTACCACCATATGGAGGAGGATCTGCGGCTGATGAAGGAGTGCGGTCTGGAATGCTTTCGAACCTCCTTCTCGTGGGCCAGAATTTTCCCTACGGGTCTGGAGACGGAGCCTAATGAGAAAGGACTTCGGTTTTATGACCGGATGATCGATCTGTGCAGGCAGTATGAGATTGAGCCCATCATCACGCTGAGTCATCTGGAGATGCCTTATGAGCTGTTTGAGGTGACCGGAGGCTGGGAGGACCGAAGGTGTATCGACAGCTTCCTGCGCTATGCCGTGACTGTTTTTGAACGGTATAAAGGGAAAATCCGGTATTATATTACCTTCAACGAGATCAACTGCACAATACATTTCCCTCTGATTGTGGGAGTGGGAGTGGACAGAAGCGACAATCCCATGCAGTGCAAGTATCAGGCCACCCACCATGTCATGATTGCAAATTGTCTGGCGGTAAGAGAGCTTCGCCGGATCGATCCCCAGGCGCAGATCGGGGCCATGACCGCATATGGCCCGGTGTATCCGCTGACGCCGGACCCTAGGGATGTAAAAAAGGCGGAAGAGGTGGAGCGGGAGAATCTGTTCGTATCCGATACGCTGATCCGCGGCCATTATCCTTATTATATGAAGCGTTTCCTGCGGGAAAACGGGATCGAGCTGAATGTGACGCCGGAGGACGAGGAGCTCCTTTCAAGCTGCCGCATTGATTTCCTGGCCATGAGCTATTACAACACCAACGCAGAGACCGTTACTAAGGATGCCCGGGCGGCGGGGGGCAATCTTTTTGGCGGTGTAAAGAATCCCTATCTGGAAGAGACGCAGTGGGGCTGGCAGATCGATCCTTTGGGAATCAGGATTCTGCTGAATAAGCTGGCGCAGAGATATGACAATTTTCCGCTGATGATTGTGGAAAATGGTATTGGAGCGAAGGACCGGGTGGAAGACGGACAGATCCATGACGATTACCGTATCTCTTATCTGAGCGACCATCTAAAGCAGGTCCGGGAGGCTCTGGAGGACGGTGTGGAGCTGATTGCGTACACAATGTGGAGCTTTATCGATCTGGTCAGCGCCAGCGGCGGAAAGATGAGCAAACGCTACGGCCTTGTCTATGTGGACCGGGACGACGACGGAAAGGGTACCAACAGACGTATCTGCAAGGACAGCTATTATTGGTACAGGGATTTCCTTCGGAAAATGAAGGAATCACAGGGAGAGGAAAGCTCGCAGGGGCAGAAAAAATAGCAGGAGCAGGAAAAACCCAAGGGAGTTTTTGTGCTCATATTGACATTTTCGCCACTTTCAACTATGATGTTTATAATAAGTTAAGAGAAATATGCGAGGATTGTTACTGTCTGGCAGGCAAGACCTAACTATGGGACGGATGGGATGTCTCGTGGTTGGGTCTTTTTACGATGAAAGGCAAGGAAGTCGGGTAATGATAACGGGGTATTCGGGGGAGAATGAAGCATGAAAGTCATTCGAGTATTCAACAATAACATTGTCTCTACCATTATGGATGATCAGAAGGAGGCAATTGTGCAGGGCTCCGGCATCGGATTTCAGAAAAAGCCGGGGGATTCCATCGATCCGAAAAAGGTTGAGAGGGTATACTATATTCGAGACGAGCATAAGGCCAAGTTTCACGATCTTTTGGACGAGACTCCCATTGAGTATTTTCAGATTGCGGAGATGATTATGCGCCGCGTTCAGGAGGTTCTGGACGTGGAATTGAGCAATCAGATTATTATTGCCCTCACGGACCATATTCATTTTGCCGTGCAGCGTCAGACGGAGGGGATCTACCTTCCCAATCTGCTGACCGGCGAGATTCGGGCTCTTTACCGGGAGGAGTACGGCATTGCGGTATGGGCCTTGAAGATAATCAAGGATTTTACCGGCGTACAGCTGCCGGAGGATGAGGCGGGCTACATTGCCCTGCATATTGTCAATGCCTACATGAATATCGGAACGGAAAATACGGCCAACACCGTGATTCTGACCAAGGGAATTCTGGATATTATACGGGATACTCTGCATGTGGAATTTGAGGAGGATTCTCTTGACTATACCCGCTTTCTGCTTCATTTGAAATTCCTGGCCCGGCGCATTTTCAACAATCAGACCGATGATCTTTTGGATATGGACGATATTTATTCTGCGCTGATGGCCAAGGACCCTCGCTTAAACGGTACGTTGTCGAAGATTTATGATTTTGTGAAGGACAAATTTTCCTATACCCTCTCCCGCAATGAGGGGCTGTATCTGATGGTGCATCTGCTCAAAATTATGCAGAAGAATTAAAAGGAGGGTAGTCCGTGTTATGGATTATTCTGGGCAGCGCATGTCTCGCCTATTATGCAGCGATTGAATATTTTTCCGAAGGCCAGCCGATGACGGTGGTCTGGATTATTCTGGCCGCCATATTTCTGGCGTGCTACCTCTGGAGGGAGTACAGAAAGAGAAGGCCCGCGGGGAAGAGGCCGCTGTGGTTTCGGACCTTCTGTGTTACGAGTCTGTGTCTTTTGCTGGTGCTTCTGGGAGTGACCATGAGCCGGATTGTTCTGGGGCTGTTTCCCTCTCCGGAACCGGATCTGGATTATATTGTTATCCTGGCACAGCAGGATATTGAAGGAGAGTCGGACACGGAGCTGGTGAAAAGGCTGGACGCGGCGGTGGCCTACCTGCAGCAGAACCCCGATACTTCCGTGATTGTATCGGGAGGCTGGGAGCCGGCGCAGGGCTCATCCGGCGCCCGGGTCATGTATCAGTATCTGCTGCGCCATGGAGTGGAGAGAGAGAGGATTTTCTGGGAGACCTATTCGACCGATACGGAGGAAAATCTCTACTACAGTATGGTAATCGCCGGCGGCAGACAGGCAAGGATGGGCGTTGTTTCCAGCGACTATTTTGCCTACCGGGCATGCCGCGTGGCCCGCAATCTGGGCATGGCGGACGTGCAGAGCATACCCGCGGGGACGACGGCGTGGCTTTTGCCTCACCGGCTGGTAACGGAATTATTGTGCGTGCTGGAAGACAAATTTTTGGGAATCTGATGATGCCGGGGCAAAATTTTCTTTGCCCCGTCTGTAATGTATAAGGATAATGGAATGCAGGAGGGAAGGCGAGATGGCCAAGCTGTATTTTCGCCATGGGGCAATGGGAAGCTCCAAGACAGCCAATGCGCTGATGGTGGACTACAATTATTATGAGAGAGGAAAAAAAGCGCTGCTTGTTAAGCCGCAGTTGGATAACCGGGATGGCGAGGGCGTGGTCTGGTCCCGGATGGGATTAAAGAAAAAGTGCGGATTTGTGGAGGATCTGGTGCGGATGAGCGATGACAAGATCCGGGAGTACGCCTGCATTATTGTGGATGAGGCGCAATTCTGTACCAAGGACCAGATTTCTTTTTTTGTGCATATTGTCGATGATCTGGAGATTCCTGTGATCTGCTACGGCCTGCGCACGGACTTTACCCACAGCTTTTTTGAGGGGAGCATGTGGCTGATGGCCTGGGCGGACGTGATCGAGGAGATCCGTACGGTCTGCTGGTGCGGCCATGCGGCCACCTGCAACGCCCGAATTGACAGTGAGGGAAATATGATCCGTGAAGGAGAGCAGGTGGTGCTGGGGGCCAATGACAAATATATCTCCCTGTGCCGCAAGCATTATAATGAAGGAAACACTGGAAAAATATCCTGACAGATAAATAACATGCCAATATATGCTGAATTTTTCATAAAAAGCCCGAAATTCCTTTACGGATGGGCTTTTTTTCGTTATAATGTATATGCTGTGTTTGATACATCAAATAATATTTTGGCGTCCTGACGGATTTTGCTTTTGGATGCCGGAAAAAAATTAGGAGGGAAACACAAAA
>CALWLM010000024.1 GCA_944381515.1 uncultured Lachnospiraceae bacterium
ATAATGAAAAAGCACAGAAAAAGGAAAGGAAGGTTTTATCATGTTTGGGATTTTCGGAAAGAAGAACAATGAGAATGCAGACGGAGGCATCCGCGTCATCGCTCCCTGCAGCGGAAAGATCGTGGACATCACGGAGGTGCCCGACGCCGTATTTTCCGGCAAAATGATGGGGGACGGCGTTGCCATCTGGCAGGAAGGCTCCGAGGTCTGCGCTCCGGTGGACGGCGAACTGACTCTGATCGCCGAGACCAAGCACGCTTTCGGCATCACTGCCCCCAACGGCGTACAGCTGCTGGTGCATGTAGGATTGGAGACGGTGGAGCTGGGCGGCGAAGGCTTTGAAGTTCTGGCCAAGGTAGGACAGAAGGTTAAGGCCGGCGATCCCATTCTCAATGTAAATATGGATCTGATGAGCAGCAAGGGAATCGAGATGATTGTGCCCGTTGTAGTCCTTGGCGATGATTACCAGGAACTGTCCAAGGAAAACCTGGGTTCTACAGCAGAAAGACGGAGCACCGTGATAGCTTCCATCAAATAATAAATTTTTTTCACAAAACCGCTTGACAAAACAGGTACATGATTTTATAATTTGACACGTAAAGAGGATTGTTACTGGTAAAGCAGGCAAGACCTATCTGCAATACGTTTTTACAGCTCTTAATGGGCTGGTATTGCATATAGTTCTTGCCTGTTTTTTTGTAACGACACGGGAACAGGGTGGCCACCAAAACTCCCGAGAACAAAGAGAGCAACATAGCAACAAATGTAAGGAGAGAAAGTATGAAAACGAAAATCGTAGATGCCCTTGCAAAATTCGCCAAGAGCATGGTTCAGCCTCTGATGTATGTTTCTGTGGTTGGCATCGTGATGCTGGTAGGCATTGTACTGACCAACCAGAATCTAGTAGCGGCTCTGCCCTTCCTGGGCTGGGGTCCCCTTCCCTTTATCGGCCAGATGATTTACACCTGCCTGATGTTCATCATCAATAACCTGAGCATCCTGTTCTGTGTAGGTATCGCAGGCGCTCTTGCCAAGAGCTCCCGCCAGCATGCCTGCCTGATCGCCATCATGGTATACTTCATTTTCCTGAACGCCAACAACCTCACCTTAAGCAGCACCGGCCGTCTGGCTGAGATGACTGCTCTGGGCCTGACCGGCACTGGCCAGGCCACCGTGTTCGGCATCCAGGTTCTGGACATGGGCGTATTCGGCGGCATCATCCTGGGCTGCCTGACCGGCTGGCTGTTCAATAAGTACAGCGGCAAGCAGTTCGGCGGCTTCCTGCAGATGTTCTCCGGCACCCGTTTCCCCTTCCTGCTCCTGACGATTCTTGCCATGGTTCTGGGCTGGGGCGCCACCTATGTATGGCCTTATGTACAGGCTGTCATCTCCGCTCTGACCGGCTTTATTGCAAATTCCGGCAACTTCGGTCTGTTCCTGTACGGCGTACTGAACAAGCTCTTGCTGCCTTTCGGCCTGCATCATCTGGTTTACACGCCTTTCATGTTCTCCGAAATCGGCGGAACGCTGCAGCTGGGCGATCAGCTTCTGCAGGGCGCTTATGCCGTACGTACCGGCGAGCTGGCTGCCGGCCTGCCTCTGTCGGATGCATCCTACTGGATGAGCTTTACCTTTATCAACCTGTTCGGCTACATTGGCGTGGCTCTTGCCTTCTACAAGACTGCGTTCAAGGAGAATAAGGCCAAAGTCAGAGCTACTCTGATCCCTCTGACCTTCACCGTAATCGTTGCCAGCATCACCGAGCCCTTCGACTTCCTGTTCTGCTTTGCGGCTCCTCTGCTGTTTGTAGTATTCTCCGTGATCTCCGGTCTGTCCATGGTTGCTCTGAAGCTTCTGAATCTGCCTGTTGCCACCAGCGGCGGTATAATCAGCGCCATTTTGGGCAACCTGGTAGGAAGCTATGCTGTGCCTCACTGGTATCTGATGTTTGTCGTCGGCGCCGTTGTGATCGTAGTCACCTACTTCTCCTTCGTGTTCCTGATTAAGAAGTTTAATCTGAAGACTCCCGGCCGTGAGGCCGTAAGCGATGATGGAGCGGATACCGCCGCCATCTCCGCCAAGGCTCCCGCAGCCGAGACCAAGAAGGAAGCAGCCTCCGGCGATGTGCCTGTAGCTACCATCATCGAAGGCCTGGGCGGCAAGGACAACATCCTGTCCGTGGACAACTGCTTCACCAGACTGAGAGTTTCCCTGAAAGACGTATCCCTGTTAAAAGACGATGTGATCAACACCACCGGCTGCAGCGGCATTGTAAAGAAGGGCAACGATATCCAGATCATCTACGGCATGCAGGTAGGCGCTGTCAAAAAGGCTGTGGAAGAAAACCTGGATCTGTAATCCGAGACTGTAATCTGACATTATAATTTGACACTACTTTTAATCGGGACTGCCTGCCCTTTTCCGGCAGAGCAGCCCCTCACAAGATTCGGCGCCGCGCTGCGCGCCCGGATCTTACGCCAAAATAATGATAGGAGGAAACGAATATGATTATCACCATTGTTGGCGGCGGAAGCACCTTTACCCCCGGCATTGTCAAGTCCGTGGCTATGCGCCGCGAGGAGCTGGGACTTACCGAAATCCGTCTGTTTGACATCGATAAGGAGCGCCAGGACAAAGTCGGCGTGCTGATCAAATGGATTCTGGAGAACGATCTGAAGACCGACATCAAGCTGACTGTAACCTATGACGTAGAGGAAGCTTACAAGGATGCCAGCTTTGTATTCGCTCAGATGCGCGTCGGCAAGTATGCCATGCGTGAGCAGGATGAGAAAATCCCGCTGCGCCACGGCTGCGTAGGTCAGGAGACCTGCGGCTGCGGCGGCCTGGCCTACGGCATGCGCACCATCTTCCCGATGATTAAGGTTATCGATGACGCCGCCAAGTACGCCAAGCCCGATCACTGGATTCTGAACTACTCCAATCCTGCCTCCGTTGTTTCCGAGGCCTGCAGAAAGCTGCGTCCCAACGCCCGCATCATCAACATCTGCGACATGCCCATCGCCATCATCGATGTGGTTGCCGCCGCTATGGGCATCAAGGACAAGGAGAACATTATTTACGATTACTATGGACTGAATCACTTTGGCTGGTTCACCTCCATCGAGTACAAGGGTGAGGATATCCTTCCCAAGCTGCGCGACTATATCATGGAGCATGAGATTCTGCTTCCCGACGCTTTCCTGAAGGACAAGAAGGCTCTGATGTCCAACAACAGCGACAATTCCGAGCAGAACCGTCACACCAAGGGCAGCTGGTATTATGTGTGGAAGGGCGTATATGAAATCATGAAGAATTTCCCCGAAACCCTGCCCAACACCTACCTGAACTATTACCTGCAGTGCAAAGAGTTCGTCGAGCACTCCGATCCCAACCATACCCGTGCCAACGAGGTAATGGAGACCCGTGAGAAAAACCTGTTCGACGGCATCGACCGCTATCTGGCCACCGGTGAAATCGACGAGTCCGTCTTCTATGCCGGCAGCCACGGCGACTGGATCTCTGATCTGGCCGTAGCTCTGATGAACGATACCAAGGCCCGCTTCCTGGTTATCACCGAGAACCGCGGCGCGATCCCCAACCTGCCCTACGACGCCATGGTGGAAGTACCCGCCTATATTGGCAAGAAGGGACCGGAGGTCATCGCTCAGGACAACATTCCGCTGTTCCAGCAGGGCATGATCATGCAGCAGCTCAACTGCGAGAAGCTGCTGGTAGAAGGCTGCATCGAAGGCTCCTACGAGAAGGTGCTGAAGGCCTTCACCCTGAACAAGACGGTTCCCAGCATGAAGGTTGCCAAGGAAATCCTGGACGATATGATCGAGGCCAACAAGGGTTACTGGCCCGAGCTGAAATAATCCTGCAAGGATCAGCCTGGCAAAGCAAAGAAACATGACTGTTTAAAAAGGCCGTGCGCCGCCCTCCGGGGTCCGGTGCGCGGCCTTTTTAAACAGTCTGTAATCCCCATTTCATAAATCAATCAGCTGTAAAAGACAGACACGGAGGAAAGACTTTTGAAGACACTGCACATCGTACCTCATACCCACTGGGACCGGGAATGGTATTTCACCAGCGAAGAATCCCAAGTCCTTTTGTATCAGCATATGAAAGACTTGCTCGCCTTTATGGAGGAGCACCCGCAATATCCCTTCTATGTTCTGGACGGACAGACCGTGCTGCTGGAGGATTACCTGGAAGCAGCCCCGCAGGACCGGTCCAGAATCGCAGACCTGGTGCGCCAGGGCCGTCTGATCATCGGTCCCTGGTATACCCAAACCGATGAAATGGCAGTGGGCGGCGAATCCATCGCCCGCAACCTTTACTGGGGCGGCCGCGACTGCCGCAGTTTTCAGGATGCCGCCGGCGAAGATGGCAGCTGCAATGCCAGCCTGGACCACAGCCCGCGCATGGCGGTAGGATATCTGCCCGATTCCTTTGGTCAGTGTGCTCAAATGCCCATGCTCCTGCGTCAGGCAGGCATTCCCTACAGTGTCTTCTGGCGCGGTACCAGCAGCCGTCACGGTGTCGGAAGCGAATTCACCTGGGAAAGCGAAGACGGCAGCCGCGTCACGGTGCAGCAGCTGCCTCTGTGCTATGCTCTGGGACGCTTTCTGCCCACTGATGAGAGTCTGCGCAAGAGAATGGACATGACCCTCGCCGCTCTGGAACGATTTGCTACTCCCGGCTGCACGGACTTTGTTCTGCCGGCCGGCTTTGACCAGATGCCGGTGCAGAAGGATATGGATCAGGTCATCGCCCTCCTGCGCGAATGGTATCCCGACTGGAATTTTGTTCTGGACAGCTACGAGAATGTCTGCCGCCTCCAGGAAAGCCGCAGCGATCTTCCCACGATACGCGGCGAGTTTCTCGACGGCAGCACAGCCCGCGTCCACCGCAGCATTTACTCCACCCGAATGGATCTGAAAATCAAAAACACCCGGCTGGAACAGTATATTACTCATGTGGCCGAGCCTTTAAGCGCCATGGCCTGGCAGCTGGGTCTTTCCTATCCGGCCGGTCTGTATGAAAAACTCTGGAAAGAGCTGATGAAAAATCATGCCCACGATTCCATGGGCTGCTGCTGCAGCGACGAGGTCCACAGGGTCATCGATTCCCGTTATGAGGACGTGCGGCTGCGTGCAGAAATGCTGGTCAAATATGCCATGCGGTTTATCGCCGACCATCAGGAGACGCCGCCGGCCATTGTACAGCTGATGCAGGAAGCCTCCGCTGCCGCTGCCGCCTCCGTTTCTGCCGGCTCAGCCTCCGCCGGCCCGGATTCCGCATCCCCGGCCGCCGCGCAGGCTGCCCTGGTTGGACGGACGCAGGCCTCCGGCGAAGAAAAGCTTCTCCTGTTTAATACGCTGCCGGTGGAGCGCCGGCTGACAGTCACCGCTCAGGTGACCACCCGCCACGCACATTTCATCCTGCGGGATGCAGAAGGAAACCCTGTTTCCTATCAGCTTCTGGATCAGGCGCCGGTGGATGCTTCCATCGTTTTCCGTGAACTGAAACGCCGCAGCGCCGAAGGAGAACTGGACCCCTTTACCCGCTACACCATAGCCATAGAACGGCAGCTTCCGGCTTTTGGTTATGAAACCCTGTATCTGGATTTTGCCGGCAACGGACGCAGCTGCGGTCCGAAAAAGGTTCCTGCCGATATGGTCAATGCTTCGCCGTCCGAAAGCCTCCAGATCGAGGACTCCTTCTATCGGGTCTGCCTGCTGGAAGACGGAAGCCTGGACATCCTCGACAAACGCGACGGACGCCTCTACCACAGGCTGGCCAGATGGGAGGACAGCGGCAACGCCGGAGACGAATACGATTATTCTCCGCCGGAAAAGGATCAGGTGCTGACCGAGGTCAGGCTGCTCTCCGGACACGCAGAAAACGGCCCTCTGATCTCCCGCCTGCACTACAGCCTCTCCATGCCGGTATACCGGAATTTGAGCGCCCGCTCTGACGCGGCATCCGGCCAGACCGCCCCAGAGGATATGATTCCCCTTGGGCTGAGCTGCACTCTGTCTCTGCAAAACGACGGACTGATCCGCTTTTTAACGGAAGTCCAAAACGATGCGGACGACCACCGGCTGCGCCTTCTTTTCCCCACAGGGATTTCCGCCGAATATTCTCACGCCTCCCAGGCCTTTGGAGAGATTCTGCGTCCGGTAAATGATCCCTGCCTAGCTGTCTGGGAGAAGGAGAAATGGGAGGAAAGGCCCGATGGTATTTATCCGATGTTAGATTACGTTTACCTGCAGGATAATGCCCGCAGCTTCGGTCTGATTACCGGAGGGGGACGGGAATACGAAATCACAGGCTCCGACCAGGATACCATCGCCTTTACCGTATTAAGCTGCACCGGAATGTGCGGTGAGGACGATCTGATCCGCCGCCCGGGCCGCCTCTCCGGCATCGCCCTGCCCACCCCGGACTCTCAGATGCACGGAACCATCCGGCAGGAATTCGCCCTGGCTCTGTCCGCCCCCGGCGGCTGCGTCTCCGCCTCTCAGCTGTACCACTGGCCTGCGGTCTGCTGGCATCAGGCTGAGCGGCAGGAATTCTTCCTGAATAAGAAGGATGTGCGCACGCCTGTCCGCGCAAGTCTCCTGAAACTGAATGGCAACGTACAGATTTCTGCGGTAAAGAAGGCCGAGGAAGAGGACGCCCTTCTGGTACGGGTATTCAACCCATCTGAGAGCGCCCAGGAATTCTCCATCTGTCCCGGTGCCTGCAAAGAAGGAAATCCTTCCGTAATCAGGGCGGATCTGCTGGAACAGCCGGTCACGCCGGACCAGACTGCCGCCGGCAGCACCGGACAGGAGGCTTGCGGCAGCAGCGATACCGGTTCCGTCCAGGAGCTTCTGCGTCCCAATCAGATGCAGAGCTACCTTGTTTCGGCCAGTCCCGTCCAGCCGGTGCGCTGACGGCCCCAAAGCAGACCGCTCTAAAGCTGACTGCCTCAAAAGAGCTGCTGTTTTCTGTAATTGGCGGTTCGCTTTTGCCGGCCGTCCACTGTAATTGTTCGTTCACATAGGAGAGACTAACAGGAGAGCCTATCATGCGCCACGGATTTTCTGTACAAAAAATGACTATCACCGCAATGTTTGCGGTGATAGCCATCCTTACTTCATTAATATCCATCCCCATGCCCGGAGGGGTGCCTCTGACCTTACAGACCTTCGGCCTCGCTCTGATCGGCTATGTGCTGGGCCCCGCCGGAATTTGGTCCGTACTGGTCTGGCTCTTTCTTGGACTGGTCGGACTCCCCGTCTTTGCCGGGTTCCAGGGAGGCCTGCAGGTGCTGGCCGGCTTTACAGGCGGCTTTATTCTGGGCTTTCCCTTCATGACCCTGCTATGCGGGATCGGAAGCAAGAGACACTCCGTTCTGTCCGCCTTTATTCTGGGCCTGGCAGGACTGTCCGTCCCCCATCTGCTTGGCATCCTTCATTACTGCGGCCTGACCGGTCTCTCCTTTGCCTCCTCCGCCCTCGTCATGTCCGTCCCCTATCTGGTCAAAGATGTCCTCTCTGTGGGCCTGGCCATGTCTCTGGGACGCATGCTGCGGCGAAGAATCGCTCCTCTTACGCTTCTGTAAATCCTGTTTCAGAGCCCTATTTGAGAGTCCTGCTTGAAAGTTCTGCTTGAGAGCTCCGGCAGCGCACATACCCGATTTTCACTCGATTTTCATTTAATTTTTCTGGGCCTGCTCCAGGCAGTCCGTCACAGCCTCCACCAAACGCATGGAGGTCAGGGTGGCGCCGCTGATGGCCTCGATCTCAATGGTATTGCCTTCCACAATCAAGCCGGGCAGCTCTTCCAGAGCGCGTCCGCCGATGGTGGGCGTTTCATGCTCCTCCGTCACATTGACAGCGGCGATTGCCCCCTCCTCGATAACCACCTCAATGGTCAGAGGTCCTTCCTGGCCGTCCACCGTAGCGCTGTAGGAGCCGTCGTTTAAGTTCTCCAGCAGGCTGTCGTCTCCCAGCACATCCGTCTCCTTCTCCCACAGAGCTTCGTCAAAGATATTGGAGGCAGGAGCCGCCGCATATCCTTCCGCCATGGGACCAGCCTCCATCATATACTGTCCGGCCAGTCTTCCAAAGGTGATGGCTCCGTTAACGCCGGTGCCTCCGCTGAGCCAGCGTCCCCATACCGCCACGCATTCTCCGGCAGCATACAGACCCGGAATCACAGTGCCGTCTTCTGTAAGTACCTGCAAAGACTCGTTGACCGTGATGCCTCCCAGCGTATTGTTGTTCATACATTTGGTCACCACCGCGTAGAAGGGGCCCTCCTCGTTAATGGTATCAATAACCGCATTATAAATGTTGTCCGTAGGCTCGTAGACCCGGCCGAATTCATCGGTATCGCCGGCTTCCACATGGGCATTATAGGCCTCGATGGTGGAGCGAAGGGTATCTGCCGGCACACCGGTCAGCTCCTCGAACTCCTCCAGCGTATCTGCCTTGATAATATCCGCCTGACCGGCCTCCGTGGCAAAATACATATTCCACATGCCGTTGTGCTGATCGCAGCCCAGCAGGTTTTCTACCGTATTGTCTGTGAAAAACTCGTACTGTTTTCCCTCGGTCTGCGCTGCCAGCGCATTCTGTCTGGTCACCGGCTCCGAGGTCTCGTCAACAAAACGTTCTCCCTCCTGATTGATCAGAATACCGCCGCAGAAGTAGGTCTTGGTGGACATGATCCGTCCGGTTCCCGGCAAAGCCTTATTCTCCAGTCCAAAGGGATTGAAAGGAAAATACATCCGGTCCGTATTCACATAGCCGCCTACCTCCTGCATCATCCGCAGGCCCCAGCCGTCCGTGGTAGACAGATTGCCGGTGACGCTGCCGTTGAGCGGCGAATAGGCTGCCACCAGAGCTGCATTGCCGGAGAAACCGCCGGTGGCCATCAGGATTCCCCGTTCGCTGGTATACAAAACTCTGCTGCCGTCAGCAGCCACCGCCTCCACGCCGGTCACCTGCCCCTTATCGTTAAGCACCAGATGACGGGCCTCTGTGTTGAAAACAATGGTGATGGCGTCCTGTCCCTCCACCATGCCGTCTAACACCTCATGGGCCGCCGACTTGTAGTTCTCGCTGTCCATGGGCTTGGGCTTGTAGGAACGGGGGTAGGAATACAGCGTATGCTCCGGAGCAAACACTGCCTTATGTCCCTCTTCGTCGGTCTGGAATTCATATTCGGATAATCCATTTTCCCACAGCCAATTTATGGTATTGCCGGCTTCCTCCGAATACAGCCGGATCAGATATTCCGTGGGAACGCCCCCGTCCTTGCTGCCTTCCTCCATCAGATCCTCATAGTAGGATTCGTATGTATCCTCGGTGAGGCCGTCCAGCTCCTGGATAATCGTTCTGGCTCCCGACATGGTGCCGGAAGTGGTATTGAGCGCTCCTCCGGTGCTGTCGGTCTTTTCCAGTATTACCACATTCTGAGCTCCGTTTTCCACGGCAGACAGGGCCGCGGCCATTCCCGCTCCCCCTGCGCCGACAATTACCAGCTCCGCCGTTTCCTCCCGGTCATAGGCTGCGGCAGGTGCAGAAGTCTCTGTCTCTGCCTGTGTTTCCTGAGTTTCCTCGGCCTGCGTCCCGCTGCCCGTCTGTTCGGTCTGGGCTGCGGTGACCTGCGTCTCCCCGTTTCCGGCGCAGCCTGTCATTGCCGCCGCCAGAAGCAGCGCCAGAACAAGGGCCAGCCATCTCTTCATCCTCATTTTCATCCCATTTCTCCTTTCCTGATTGTCCTCCTCGATCCCCGGGCAATCCATCCGGGGAACGATTTCCCCGATCCTGC
>CALWLM010000025.1 GCA_944381515.1 uncultured Lachnospiraceae bacterium
TATCCGACGAGCTCTCCAGCATGATAACCCCTCGAATATTCTGCACATTTTTCAGCGCAGCTTCCAGCCTGGTATACTGCACATACATCTGCCCCGCCTGAAAATCTCCGTTCGGATCATAAACTACTGGAGGTCCTCCCGGCCAGAAGCTTGTCTCAATAGGAGCGCTGCCTTCAATCCGAACCTTTCTGCCGCCATTATGGCAGCCCCCCTTGGATATAATACGTACTGCTCTCAATGCAATCACCTCTGTTTTATTACAGCCTGTCTGCGGCAATATGCCTGCTTGCGATATGACTTACTTGTGATACGGCTCATGATTGATAATCCGATAAGCTCTGTAAATTTGCTCCAGCAAAATTACCCGCATCAGCTGATGGGGAAAGGTCAGCCGGGAAAAGCTCATTGCCTCGGCAGCGCGTTCCATCACCTGCTCATGAAGGCCCAGAGATCCCCCGATGACAAAGACAATATGGCTGACTCCCTGTATTCCCAATTTTTCAATTTTAGCCGCCAGTCCCGGCGAATCGGGCTGCTTACCCTCCACAGCCAGCGCAATAACATAAGCGTCCGCCGGGATTTTAGCCAGAATTTTTTTGCCTTCTTTCTCCAGGATCTGACGATTGACTGCCTCCGGCGCCTGATCCGGCGTCTTCTCATCCGGCACCTCCACAATCTCCAGGCGGCAGTACCGGCTGAGCCTCTTTGCATATTCCCGCACCGCCCCGGTAAAATAATCTTCCTTGATTTTCCCCACGCATACCACAGTAATTCTCAAGCCTTCCCGCCTCCCTTTTCCTTCCGCTGTTCCATGCGCATATTATACAAAAAAAGCCCCCCAAAAGCAACGCCCCACCTTGCCTTCCCCCTCCCACCATGCTATAATGTTCGTAAGCAATGAGCAGTGCGTGCAGCCTCGGAGGAGATCATTGCCGTGGCGCAGACACGCGCAAATGATCGGATGCGAGGATGCGCATAGGGCGAATGCCCTGAGGAGAAATTCCTATGACAAAATCCAATGCCACTGAGTCTATTTCCCCTGAGAATGGACCGAATATTGCTCCTCCTCTGCGAACTTACCAGCTGGCAGAGCAAAAATATCTGGATACCCGTTCTTCGGCCTGGGCCCTGTTGGGTGTAGGCTGTATTTTATTGTACCTTTCGCTGACTCAGCTGCTCAACATAACCAACGGCCACCGTTTTCTTCTGCGGCTGCTGCTCTTTATCGTATCCCTGTCAGCAAGCCTCGCCCTGCTTGTATTAGGCCGCCGCTCTCTGCGTCACAGCCAGGAACTGAAAATCCAGTCGCAGAAAGACCGCAGTCTGGCCAATGAACTGGTAGAATGGTTTATCACCACCTATTCCCGAGACCAGATTGATCACCAAATCGACGCTATTACCACCCTGGGGGATACCCCTGAAATTCTATGCTTAAAAAGACTCGATATGATTCGTATACTGATCACCAGAGAATACAGCCGAAGCTTTGATGAAGAATTTCTCGATCAGCTCTGCGAAGATCTCTACAATATGCTGTTTGAAGAAAACCTTGCCTGACGCCGTATCATATTCTATATCATTTACCATAGAAAAATTCACAGTCTCCTCAGCTTCACGCAGGAACAAAGCTTGTCTACCTGCTCTTTTTCAGGAGCCTGCGTACCAGGCAGGGTTACGGCAGCAGTCCCTGCCGCCGCCAGACGCAGCTGCGTTATCCGGTTTACTGCATCCACCGCAAAATTCGGTATTTCCACAGTCTTGTCAATCGCAGGATTCAGCGTCACCGTATAAATCATGTGTCCTCCCTCGCGCCTTAAGCCTCGTTAAGAATCAATGCCATCATTTCCAGATTATCAGAACCCGTATTTTCGATTCCATGGCTTTCTCCGCAGGCAATCAGGCATACATCTCCCGCCTTCACCTCTGTTTTGGTCCCGTCGGGACCCGTGAAAATCCCCTCCCCCTGCAAAATATAATAGGGCTCCGTATTGCCTGTATGAGTATGATAACCAATGCTGCTTCCCGGCGGCAGCACCACACGGCTGTACAGCGTACCATGTCCCATCATTTCCTCCGGCATCAGCACCCCGTACATATAAACATCTCCCTTGCCGCCGTGTACCTCGTGGCGAACCGTCAGCGTTTCTCTTCTTACCATATATTTGTCCTCCTGTCTCTGTTTTCTTTCATTAAACTGGCCCGGCGGTCTCCCGCCAGGCCAGCTTTATCACCTGTTTTTGCCTCTGGCTCTTCAGCCCTTAGACTTCAGATACTCGTCGATACCCTTGGCCGCCTTGCGCCCGGCTTCCATGGCCAAAATTACCGTAGCGGAACCGGTAGCTGCATCGCCGCCGGCGAACACACCCTCTTTGCTGGTGCGTCCGGTCTCCGGATCGGTCAGAATACATCTTCTCTTGTTAACTTCCAGTCCCTTGGTGGAATCAGGAATCAACGGATTGGGCGTAGTGCCCAGAGCCATAATAACCATATCGGCCTCGATATCAAACTCCGAGCCCTCCACCGGGATCGGACGTCTTCTGCCAGAGGCATCGGGCTCGCCTAACTCCATGCGGATGCAGCGCACCCCTTTTACCCAGCCGTTGTCATCCACCAGCACCTCGGTAGGGTTGGTCAGAAGCTGGAAAATGATTCCTTCCTCTTTGGCGTGATGCACTTCCTCGGCACGAGCAGGCAGCTCCGCCTCGCTTCTGCGGTATACGATATGGGTTTCCGCTCCCATGCGAAGCGCCGTACGCGCTGCGTCCATAGCCACATTGCCGCCGCCTACGATTACTGCCTTCTTGGAATGAGGCATAGGAGTATCCGTCTTCTCATCGCCGGCCTTCATCAGATTGCTTCTGGTAAGATACTCATTGGCGGAATATACGCCGTTGGCATTCTCGCCGGGAATCCCCATGAACATCGGAAGTCCTGCTCCGGAACCGATGAACACAGCGTCATAGCCTTCCTTTTCCAAAAGCTCATCCACCGTAATGGATTTGCCCACAACCACATCGGTCTCAATATGCACGCCCAGGGCCTTTACATTATCCACCTCAGGCTGAACCACGCCGTCCTTGGGCAGACGGAACTCAGGAATGCCATAGGTCAAAACTCCGCCAGCCTTGTGCAGTACTTCCAGAATTGTCACATCATAGCCCATCTTGGCCAGATCTCCGGCGCAGGTCAGACCGGCAGGACCGCTGCCCACCACGGCCACGCGCTTTCCATTCTTTGTCTCCGGCTTTTTGGGTTTAATTCCATTTTCTCTGGCCCAGTCAGCCACAAAGCGCTCCAGCTTGCCAATGGCAATGGGATCGCCTTTGATGCCGCGAATACATACGCCCTCGCACTGGGTCTCCTGCGGGCAGACGCGGCCGCAGACAGCCGGCAGAGCGGATGCCTCGCTGATTACCCCGAAAGCCTCGGCAAACTCGCCCTTCTCCACATGAGTAATAAAGGCTGGAATATTGATGGATACCGGGCAGCCCGTCATGCAGCGGGGGTTTTTGCATTTAATGCAGCGGCTGGCCTCCGTACGGGCCTCCTCCTCATTATATCCATAACATACCTCTTCGAAGTTTGTAGCGCGCACCGCCGGGTCCTGCTCACGCACAGGCACTCTCTTTAATACATCCTCGGCTTTGCAGTAACCGCAGCCGCCGTGATGCGTCTCGCCTTCCTCATACTCCAGCTTCTTACGGCCCTCTTCCGTCTTGTACATCTGCTGACGTTTCATAGCCTGGTCAAAATCTACCAGATGGCCGTCAAATTCAGGACCGTCCACACAGGCAAATTTCACTTCGCCGCCAACCATCACGCGGCAGCCGCCGCACATACCGGTTCCGTCGATCATAATGGGATTTAAGCTGACCGTAGTGGGAATACCCAGCTTTTTGGTGGTCAGGCAGGTGAACTTCATCATAATCATCGGTCCAATGGCCACACAGTGATCGTAATGTTTGCCTTCTGCCGCCAGGTCCTCGATAACCTTGGTTACCATGCCGGAACGGCCATAGCTGCCGTCGTCGGTAGTCACATAGAGATTTCCGGCCACCTCTGCCATCTCTTTTTCCAGAATAACCAGATCCTTGGTCCGCGCTCCGATAATCACGTCCGCCAGAATTCCTCTCTTGCGCAGCCACTTCACCTGCGGATATACGGGGGCCGCGCCCACGCCGCCGGCCACAAAGAGGAATTTTTTCTTTTGAAGCTCCTCCACCGGCTCCTCAATGAATTCAGAAGCTTTGCCCAAAGGTCCCACGAAATCCAGAATCTCGTCGCCTGCCGTAAGCTTTTCCAGCTTCTCTGTGGACACGCCGATGGTCTGGAACACGATGGTAACGTTTCCCTCCTCGCGATCATAATCGCAAATCGTCAGAGGGACTCTCTCTCCCTCCTCGTCCACGCGCAGGATGATAAACTGCCCCGGATGGCAGGACCGGGCCACCCACGGCGCGTGGACAACCATCTCCCAGGTTCTGTCGGCCAATTTTTCTGCTTTCAAAATTTTGAACATATTTATGTCCCCCATTCTTTTCTTTATTCAACACGGCCTAATGCCGCAGGAATCCATTATTTGCCCCTGCAAAGTTTCTCAGATCTCCAAAAGCTTATTAACGCCGGCCAGCTGTACGCACAGGCAGAAAAGCTCCATAGCCTGCGTAAGCTCCTCAATAGTAGGGTAGGAAGGAGCGATCCGGATATTGCTGTCCTGCGGGTCCTTTCCATAAGGATATGTAGCGCCGGCGGGAGTCAGTACCACACCGGCCTCCTTTGCCAGGGCCACCGTCGCCTTCGCACAGCCGGGCAGCGTGTCCACGGCGATGAAATAGCCCCCCTTGGGCTTCATCCAGGTGGCAAAGCCGCTGTCGCCGATCTCCTTTTCCAGAGTATTTAATACCACGTCAAACTTGGGCCGCAGCCGGGACGCCAGATCTGCCATATGAGCCCGGATACCGTCTGCCGTACCGAAATATTTTACATGGCGCAGCTGATTGAGCTTGTCAAATCCGATGGTCTGAACCGCCAGATGCTTCTTGATTTCCGCGATATTCTTCTCGCTGGCTGCCATCAGGGCTACGCCGGCTCCGGGGAAGGTGATCTTCGACGTAGAGAAGAAGTACATGATCCGGTCCTCATTGTGATACTGCTTGGCCGTCACAAACACATCCTTTAAACGGATTTTTTCGTAAATATCATGAACGCCATAAGCGTTGTCCCACATGATTCGGAAATCCGGCGCCGCTGTTTTCATGGAGCAGAGCCTCTCGATCGTCTCGTCGCTGTAGCAGATACCCTGGGGATTGGAGTAGAGAGGCACGCACCAGATTCCTTTGATCGTCTCATCCTCGCCTGCCAGCTTTTCCACCATGTCCATATCGGGACCGTTTTCCGTCATAGGCACGGTGATCATCTCAATTCCCATGGATTCCGTCACAGAGAAATGACGGTCATAACCGGGGCTGGGACAGAGCCATTTGACCTTGGGCAGACGGCACCAGGGGGTGCTGCCCAATGATCCAAAGAGCATAAAGCGGACAATGGTATCGTACATCAGATTCAGGCTGGAGTTTCCGCCTACAATAATGTTGGCCGACGGAATCCGCAAAAGATCGGAAAAGAGTCTCTTGGCCTCCGGAATGCCGTCCAGAATACCATAATTTCTGGCATCCACACCGTTCTCCAGCTTGTAATCGTCCAGTACGTTCATAATACCGTTACTGCGGTCCAGCTGCTCCGATGAGGGCTTGCCGCGGGACATATCCAGATGCAGGTCTTTATTCTTAAACTCAGCATATTTTTTTAACAGCTTATTCTGCAGGTAAACCAATTCCTCTTTGCTGTATTCTTCTACTTTTTTCATGTCATTCCTCCTCGTCTGGTCGGTAGAATTCTCCGGTTTCGTCTGATTTCTGATTATAGATGGATTGCAGATTGATTATAGTTTGATGGCAGATTGTATCTCTGCCGCCGCCGGGTGCTGTCCTTGCCGGATGCTGCCGCTGCCGGATTCAGCCGCCGTAGACATGCTCCATAGCCTGGTTTAAATCCGCCAGAATATCCTCGGCATCTTCAATTCCCACAGACAGGCGGATCAGATCGGGACGTACTCCCGCCTCCAGAAGCTGCTCATCGCTCAGCTGACGGTGGGTATGGCTGGCCGGATGAAGAACCGACGTACGGGCATCGGCCACATGGGTGACGATAGCTCCCAGCTGCAGATGGTCCATAAACTCGATGGCCTGCTCTCTGCCGCCCTCCAGTCCAAAGGCGATCACGCCGCAGGTGCCGTTGGGCATATATTTCTGCGCTCTCTCATAATATTTATCTCCCGGAAGTCCCGGATAATTGACCCAGGCCACATGAGGATTATCCGAAAGCCACTGAGCCACCCGCAGGGCATTCTCACAGTGACGGGGCATCCGCAGATGCAGCGTCTCCAGTCCTACGTTGAGCAAAAACGCATTCTGAGGAGACTGACAGGTCCCCAGATCCCGCATCAGCTGAGCCGTAGCCTTCATGATATAGGCAGATCGTCCAAAGCTCTCCGCATATACCAGGCCATGATAGGATTCATCCGGCGTGGTCAGACCCGGAAACTTATCTTTGTGAGCCATCCAGTCAAAATTACCGCTGTCCACGATACATCCGCCCACAGTCATCGCATGACCATCCATATATTTGGTGGTAGAATGTGTAACGATATCGGCTCCCCACTCAAAAGGCCGGCAGTTGACCGGGGTAGCAAAGGTATTGTCTACAATAAGGGGGACTCCGTGCTCATGAGCCACAGCAGCGAACTTTTCTATGTCCAGGACCTCCATCGTGGGATTGGACAGAGTCTCTGCAAAAAGAGCCTTGGTATTGGGCCGAAAAGCGGCGTTTAATTCCTCTGCCGACGAATCCGGGTCTACCAGAGTTACATCGATCCCCAGTTTTTTTAAGGTCACCGTAAACAGATTGCTGGTGCCTCCGTAGATAGCCGCCGAGCTGACAATGTGGTCGCCCGCTCCGCAGAGATTGAAAACCGCCAGAAAGGAAGCCGCCTGCCCTGAGGAGGTCAAAATCGCGCCTACTCCGCCCTCCAGCTCGCAGATCTTGGCAGCCACCGCATCGCAGGTAGGATTCTGCAGCCGGGAATAGAAATACCCGCTGTCCTCCAGGTCAAAGAGTCTGGCCATCTGCTCGCTGGTGTCATATTTGAATGTGGTGCTCTGATAGATGGGAAGGATTCTCGCCTCTCCTTTTTTCGGCTCATAGCCTCCCTGGATACATACCGTACCCAATCCTCTTTTCTTCATATTATCCTCCTGCCTGCCGCATAAAACGGCAATTTTCTTGACGCCCTGGTTATAATCCGGGGCTTTTATACCAAAAAGACTTCTCCTTTGGAGGATGCCGCGATGCACTCACTTGATAAGTATATCACAAACCTTCTCAAAGGAAAAGTCTTAATTGTCTGCTTTTACATCATAATACCAATCAAAAACTGGATCATTATCCAGAAGATTACCAGCACCACGATCAGGCTGCCGCAGCCGGTGATTCCCTTGCGGGAGGATTTGCTGCCGTAGGGATTTTTCCCACGGCTGCTCCCATAAGGATTCTGAGGCGTCTGCGTCTGGCCTGCCGCCGGATTGGGTCTGTTATACGTATACTGCTTGGGCTGATGCCTCTTGTTATACATATGGTCATGCTGTCCCTGCTCCGACCGAGGTTTCATATAGGTCTGCGGTATATGATATACGCTGTGGCTCTCATTGGGGAGAAGACCTCCGGTATATTTCCAAGGCTCCACACGGCTCTTGCAATTCCAGCAAAAACGCGTGCCGTATTTCAGTTCCTTCTCACATATAGGACAAATATAACGCACCTGGTCTTCCCGCTTTTCCGCCATCTCATACCTCCCGAAAACCCTCCGTCCGCAGCCCTCCAGCCAGCCGGACGATTGCAAACAACTCTTTCGGAATCAGTATAACATCTTTAAAAGGACCTGGCAAGTTAAGAATCACATTCGGTCCGGGGCAGAAAATCCCAGCAGATCGATACCCGTCTCCAGCACCTGTCTCGTCAGCGTAATCAGACGGATATAGCTCTCCCGCCTCTGCTGATCCTCTTCGGCCAAAATCTTGGTCCCATGATAGAACTGATTAAAGGCATTGGCCAGCTCATAAACATACTGACAGATCTTGTGAGGCGCCAGTTCATGGTAAGCTACATCCATCGTCTCCGCAAACTGAGCCAAGGTAAGCTGCAGCTGACGCTGCGCTTCGCTGCCGGCAGGCAGTATGGGGGCGTCGGACACAGCCCTGGCAGCCGCCTCGTCTCCAAAGACAGCCCGATACTTGGCCAGAATGGATTTGATGCGGACAATGGTGTAGAGAATGTAGGGACCGGTATTGCCTTCAAAGGAAGAGAAACGCTCTATATCAAACACATAATCCTTGGAAGCCTGGTTGGACAGATCTCCGTATTTAAGAGCCGCCAGTCCTACCACAGCCGCCGTCTGTCTGGCCTCTTCTTCCTCCATGGTGCGGTTTTCCATAATCCGGTCATAAACCGCATCCTCGATTTCCCCGATCAGATATTCCAGCCTCATAACGCCGCCGGAACGGGTCTTAAAGGGCTTGCCGTCCTTTCCGTTCATCGTGCCAAAACCGATATGGGTGAGCTTTACATGATCGTCTACCAGGCCGGTCTTGCGGCTTACGCGAAACACCTGTGTAAAATGCATCTCCTGGCGCTTATCCGTCAGGTAAATGATGGCGTCGGGATTAAACTCTTCCACTCTCTGTACAATAGTCGCCAGATCCGTGGTAGCGTAGAGCGTCGCCCCATCAGACTTGACCAGAATGCAGGGCGGCACCTCCTTGGTATCGGTCTCCTCGGCCACATCCACAATCAGCGCTCCCTGGCTCTCGTAGGCATAGCCCTCCTGCTTCATCCGCTCCACCATAGGCGGAATAAAAGGCTGAGCATCGCTCTCACCATACCACACATCAAAATCAACGTTGAGCCGGCGGTAATTCTCCTTCAAATCTGCCACCGACACGCGAATAATATGCTGCCACAGCGCCTTAAGGCCCCGGTCTCCATTCTGGAACTGGAAGGTGGTATCGTGAGCTCTGCGGCTGAATTCCTCGTCCTCCTTGGACCTGGCGCTGGCCGCCGGGTAGATCTGCTCCAGCTCGCCGATGGTAAAAGGAGCCTCCTCAGGGTAATCTCCGGTGAAGTCCGGATCAAAATAGGGCAGCTGCGGCTGCTCCTCCTTTACCGCCTGCATAATCAGTCCCATCTGCAGGCCCCAGTCACCCAGATGAACGTCGCCGATGACACGGTTTCCCATAAAACGGCAGATTCTCTTGATACTCTCGCCGATAATAGCGCTGCGCAGATGACCGATGTGAAGAGGCTTGGCCACATTGGGACCGCCGTAATCGATCACCATGGTCTGCGGCTTTTCCTCCGTCTCGCAGCCCAGCTTTTCATCAGCCGCCATCCGGCCCATCCACTCGGCCAAAAATCCGGCCTCCAGCTTCAAATTGATAAAGCCGGGGGCCACAGCCGCCGCTTCCTGCCACATACCCTCTGCGGCCGTCTCACCGCTTAACCGCTCCACCACCTCTGCGGCAATCTTTACCGGAGCCTTGCGGTAAGCCTTGGCCGCAGCCAGAGCGCCATTGCACTGAAATTCGCACAAATCCGGCCGGTTCGACACCGTCACCTTGCCGTAGGAGCGATCATAGCCGCAGTCTTCAAAAGCCTGCCCGACCTGAGCGGACAGAACATCCAATAACTTTTTCATGACTTCCTCCTTCATGGAATTGTCTGGTAAACGGACATGTACCGCATACCACTCTCCGCAGACAGCCGGCAAAAAGCCGGCGGCAGAACGTGATATGCGGTACCTGAAAAATTGCGCTTTCGCTTATTCCATTACACGCGAGACAGATACTCGCCGGTTCTGGTATCGATCTTGATCTTGTCGCCCTGATCCACAAACAGAGGCACGTACACAACAGCGCCGGTCTCCACGGTGGCAGGCTTGGAAGCGCCGGTAGCGGTATCGCCCTTGAATCCAGGCTCGGTCTCCGTAACCTCCAGCTCCACAAACAGCGGGGGCTCGATGGCAAACACATTGCCCTTATGAGAGCAAATCTTAACCATCTCATTCTCCTTGACAAACTTCAGGGTGTCGCCAATCTGATCCTGATTCAGAGCAATCTGGTCATAGGTATTGACATCCATGAAATAATACAGATCGCCGTCGGAATACAGATACTGCATGTCCACACGGTCAATATGAGCATTCTCAAACTTCTCGGTGGGGCGGAAAGTCTTTTCTACCACGCCGCCGCTGATAATGTTCTTCAGTTTCGTTCTGACAAAAGCTGCGCCCTTGCCCGGCTTTACATGCTGAAATTCGATGATCTGATAAATGTTGCCGTCAATTTCGATCGTAACGCCGTTTCTAAAATCGCCAGCTGATACCATGAATGGTTCCTCCTTAAGCTAATGTTATTTCTCTTCTCTTTTGCCATTCTATACTAAAATGGCCGTTTTATCAACACTTTTTATAAAAATGCAGGACGATCCGTTCCAGATACCGCTTAAATACGATCTGGATCTCCTCATGGGGATCAATGGGATTTACCAAAATACTGTATATCCCGGTCCTCCTTGCTCCCCAGATATCGGTAAACAGCTGATCCCCCACAAACACCGTGGTGTCCCTGTCCGTCCCCATTCGGTCCATAGCCTCCTGATATCCCCGCACCGACGGTTTGCCGGCCTTGCAGATATAGGGCGACCCCACTTCCTGCGCAAAGGGCTTTACCCGCGGCTCCTTGTTATTGGAAAGAAGGCAGGTGGACATACCCAGAGCCTGCAGCCTCTTAAATAACCGCCTGGTCTCCTCCGGCGGCGGTCCTCCATGCACCGAAAGCGTATTGTCGATATCAAAGATCACCCCCCGATAACCCTGCCGGTACAACGCTTCATAATCTATTACCCAGGAGGAATCCTCCCGCCGGTCCGGATAAAAACGCTCAAACATGCTCTACCTCACCCGAAAGCTTCTCCAGCTCATCGAGGAATGTGCGGGCGTCTTTAAACTCCCGGTACACCGAAGCAAACCGCACATAGGCCACCTGATCCAGCTTTTTTAGCTTCTCCATGACCAGCTCGCCAATGACAGTGGTCTTCACCTCGGTCATCCCCATATTGAATATCTCTGTCTCCACCTCATCAATCAGCCTGCCGATCTGGGCGCTGGATATAGGCCTCTTATGGCAGGCCCGCAGCACGCCAGCCTCGATTTTTTCCCGCTCATATGGCACGCGGGACTCATCTTTTTTCACCACCAGCAGAGGGATCGTCTCTATCTTCTCATAGGTGGTAAAACGCCGGCCGCATTTATCACACAAACGACGGCGCCGGATGGAACTGCCGTCTTCAGCCGGGCGGGAATCGATTACCTTTGTATTCTCCTCTCCGCAAAAGGGGCATCTCACGAAAATGTACCTCCTGAAGTTTTCCTGTTTCTAATCTTTTCTTTACCTTAATTTATGATTTAATTATACCTTTTCCCGGCGGTATGCGTCAAGAATTTCTTTCCATTATCAAAAAACGGCGGCTCCCGGTGCTGTGTCCGGGAAACCGCCGTTTCTGTTAAAATAATCCAAATATTTTTCTCTGCGCTCAGTCTCTTATGGAACCCTCATCCCGTAAGAGAAACCGATTGAAGCCTTCCCTGCCCCTTATTCGGCAGCGATGCCCAGCTCCTCCACAGCCGTCTGTGCAGCAATGCGTCCGGCAGTAGAATAATACCCAAGAGAGAAACCTCCCAGATAATAGTCGCCAAACAAGGTCGACGTAGCGCTTTCACCTACCGCATACAGATTGGCGATGGGCTCGTCATTCTCATCCAGCACATGGAACTGTCTGTCGGTGATGGCGCCTCCGATGGTACCCCAGGACGCCGCCTGAAGATAAGCCGCATAGAAACCGCCCTCCTCATCGTAAGGAATCAGATTGTCCGCAGACTTTCCATAATCTTCATCTACGCCGTTTGCACACATTTCCTGATAACGGTCATAGGTAGCCCTGAGAACCTCCGGGTCCATATTCAGCTTGCCTGCCAGCTCCTCAATGGTCTCGGCATATACCACCACATTGGGATTGTCATCGGCTGCATACTCCTCCATCAGAGCAAGGAAAGTTTCATCAGTATTGACCGTATCAAAGATAGCATAGTAGGCCGGACTCTCATGGGTCAGCATGTTCTGGTTGAGCATCATGGAATTATAGGGCGCCTCGTTGGCAAAACGATTGCCATCGGCATCCACCACCAGATTGTTGGAGACCGTAGGATTATTTCTCCAGGTAAAGCGGAAAGCCACGGAGAAATCCGGATAGGCCGACTTAATAAACGGTCCTTCGCCCGTCTGAGCTCCCACCTCTTCCAGCATACGGAAACCGTCACCGGAATTGCCGCGGATTGCCTGCTCATTGAGAGCAACCGTCTCCAGTTCCGGATTGGCCTCCAAGAGACGCTCACGATCCCAGGAAGCTCCGCCGGTGGCAATAATCACCTTATCGGCATGAATGGTAAAATCACCGCCCTCGCCGGTCACCTGCAGGCCGGCAGCCGCGCCGTCCTCCATGACAATGTTCGTAGCCTCTGTATTCAGAAGCACCGTTGCTCCCTCGTCCTCCAGGATCTGCAGCAGGCTCTGAACCTCCTGCCAGCCCTCGCCAAAGTTGGTGCGGATATAGTCTCCGCGATCGGAGTAAGTAGGCTCCATGCCGAACTCATTGGTCATATAGTCGATGGTAGCTCCTGTCTCTCCTAACAGGTACTCCACGAAATCATAGTCGGGCTGACGCTCGGAAGTCTCATTGACCATGCGGAAATAGTCCATAATCCGCTCCAGGCTGTCGTCTGCGCCCATGGCGCTCACCACTTCGCTCTCAGCCGTGGCAAAACCGCCCCCAGCCAGGATCAGGCTGCCGCCCGCAAAGGGAAGCTTTTCCACCAAAATTACATCCGCTCCGCTGTGCGCCGCTGTGGCCGCTGCCATCAGACCGCTCATGCCGCCTCCGGCCACCACAACCTGCGTGGTCATATCCTGTGCCGGCTCTGCTTCCCGGTTAATCTCCACCTCGCTAAGAGCATCCGTATCTGCCCCCGCCTGCTCCAAAGCATTGGTCACAGCCTGCACAACGCCATAGGATGTCAGGGTGGCTCCTGTCACCGAATCCACATTCAGAGACTGGTACTCAATAATCTGAGCCGGAAGCTCCGTCAGCGGATAATCCGAAATACCCGGCGTCTCCTGATGCTCCACCACGTCAATAGCAGTGATAGCATCCTCCGTCACTGTCACCTCCACGGTGATGTCCCCGCCTCTGCCTGCGGCAGTACCGGTATAGGTACCGGGGGTGTAATGAATCCCCTCTGCGGACTCCGTGCCGGCCGGGGCCTCTGTGGCCGCTTCAGTCGTAGCAGCAGCAGTATTCGCCTCGGTTGCATTTCCATTACCCGAGCAGGCCGCAAGCGACAGCGTTAATACAGCGGCCATCAGCACAGCAGCCAATCTTCTTGCCTTTTGCATAGCAAACTCTCCCTTCTCAATTGTAATAAAATTGAACCTGTTAATGTCTTGCCGCGCCCTATCCCATTCTCTTATGACTGTGATAATTCTTGAGACTGTGATAATGATTGCGATTTCATTAACAGGTTCATTATACAAAGGAAAGAAAGATAACAGAAGTTTCCATTAGTTAACCAGTAAAAACGCCAGGGTATATGCTATGTCAAAATTTTGGCATTTGCTTCGTTATCATACGAAAAAATTATTGCGGCGTTTAAGCAGCCTTTGTCAAAAATCCCCTTCTTTTGGTATTGACAAATACAGAAAATCATTTTATTATGACTGCGTTTCATTCAAGAGTATTTGCTTTGGGTTTTCCCTTTTCCTTTGGCTCCTTTATTTGAAACACAGCGATCTCAGTGGGCAATGAGATTTTAACATATACAGCTAGGGGGGAAATAATGCAAAGGAGAAAAAGCAGTGAAAAAATATTACGTTCCATTTATCCTGCTGTGGGCGCTGCTGTTATCTGTAACCGGATGCAGTTCTTCCCATATGGATACAGTTGACGTCATTGCATCGACAGCAGCTGAGAGCGAGGCAGAAAGACAGACTATACCGGAAACCACAGCAATGGCCCCAGAAACCACCGCGATAGCCCTGGAAACCACCGCTGAGGAGATCCGCATAGAAGACCAGGTTACCCGAACCATGTATGCCTCTGAATCCGTGAATGTTCGCAGCAATCCCGACTCCGGATCCGATCTGCTTGGCACATATGACCGCAATGAGTCAATAGACGTCATAAGTACTGATGGGTCCTGGACAAAAATTGCCTATAACGGTGCAGAAGGGTATGTATACAGCCAATATCTCAGTGAGACAAAGCTTCCCGACGAACCGCAAACCACTCCGCCGACGGAACCTGCCCGTGAAGAAAATCTTCCTGAAACAGCCCCTTCTGACGAAGGCGGCAGCTCCTCTGATGTAATGGTTTGGATTCCCCGAACAGGAGAACGATATCACGCAAATTCCAGCTGCAGCAATATGAAAAATCCTACGCAGGTCACATTGGAAGAAGCGCAAAGTCAGGGTTATACCCCCTGCAAAAAATGCTATCATTAAAACATCGGCCCGCCCCGGCTCTCTGCTGCCGGGACGGGTTTTTATTTGGAATTATTTGAATTGAAAATTACACTCAAAATCCTCCAGCCCCGCATTCATACAGCGCTTTCCACGCGCAAACGGGCCCGCCGCATGCCTGCTGACGAGCCCGCCTGTTAAAAGGGGAGGATAAGTATTCTCATCTTTTGTATCTGACTATAGTATTACCTGTTTCCGGAACTTTATACAATTATTTTTCTTCTGTCTCCACTTTTTTCTGCTCCAATTTACGCCGTTTGGTCATCAGACCGCCGATGCGCCCCGATTCTTTGGCAGACAGGCTGCGCCAGCCTCCCTCCAGAACCTTGTCATAGACGCCAATCTCTGCGGCAATCTCCAATTTCATGGATTCTTCCGGCGTCAGATTATTCAGATCAATTCCTCTTTCCTTCTTTGGACTCATAGCCATTCTCCTTTCCTTACAGCATCCCCACCTTTGGGGATATCCGACGCCCTTTCAGGCGTCTCCCTGTCCTCTGGAGTATGGCCCGCTGTCCGAAATTTATTCCGACAGCCTATCCGCCGTCTTAAAATTCATCCGGATCGCTGGGAATAATCAACGCCGCGGCAAAATACAGAACGATTCCCACAAAGGTGCAGCCAAGTAAAATCCACAGCAGACGAATCACCGTGGGGTCCACACCAATATACTCGCCCATCCCTGCGCACACACCGCAGAGCATAGAACCTCTTTTTTTCCGATACAGTCTTCTCGGCTCCATTTAATCCTTCAACACCTTTCCAAATTGTTCTTTCAAATTTACAAATTTTTACACCAAATAATTTTGCAACAAATATAAATCAAATAACGTCCTCAGCGCGCGAAGGACAGCTCTATGCTTCCCAGATCGCAGCTTAAATCCGCCGTATAAGCAGCTCCGTTTTCAATCTGCCGGCTGCCGGACAGACTGCTGTAGCTGAGGTCTCCGATTTCCACATCTCCCAGATCACACTCTATTATATAATTGTAATCTTCTTGCGTTCCATCCAGGAAAAGAGCCACGCTTCCCAAATCGCATCGGGCCTCCCAATCTCCCCGAATCGTTCCGCTATAGGCAACGCTTCCCGTATCGGCAGACATGCTGGCCGGACCAGAGACGAACTCATTTAGGACAGCAGAACCTACCCCTGCCTCCACGTTCAGTGCTTCCGCAGCCCGCCCGCTGTCAACGGCAATGCTTCCCACATCTACCTCCAGCTCTGCGGTTCCGGACACATTCAGGTTATCGCAGGTAAATTCGCCTACCTCCACCTGAATATACGCTTCATCGGCCAAAATGCTGTCTGCTTCCAGAGATCCCGTACCCACAGAGATATCTACTTTGCGCAGGACCTCGTCCTCCGGTACCGTCACCGTAATGACCCTGTGGCTATTATGAATTCCATTATGATCAACGATCCAATTAAAAATCCAGCTGCCCGAAGATCCTTTCTCTTCGATTTTTAACACGCCGTTTTGGACATCACAGTCATAATTGGGACCGCTCCCTGTCATTTCCACCCGAAAATGATCGCCAGTCTGCCAGATCACCTCACCGGTCCCCGTTTCCATTTCTATCTCATAAATATTCTGATTGGCGAAATCCCAAGTACGCGGTTCACTAAAACCCCAGCCGCTGTTTCTGGCCACAATAGCAGTATCTGCCCACGATGCGCCAAGGGCCAGGCAGATGCCGGCCGCCACTCCTCCCACCAAAATAAAACCAAGGGCTACAATCAGCATTCCCTTCATCCATCTCTTCATGCTCTTTCCCTCCTGTGAATCCGATCACTGAGCCATCGAAACAAATTTCCCACGGCTCGGAATACCAACGGAATCAGCTTTCCAAATACCACGGTACACAGCAGAAAGACCAAAAGCCCTGCTCCCAAAAGCATAATGCCCACAGATATGGATAACGCCCCGCTGAGCGGAACCGTAAAGAGCTTTAAAATTCCCCAGATCAGGCTGCCTATTCCGCAGCCCAGGAAAGCAATCATACAGATCACCACCGCCAGGGCAATACCAAAAACCGCCATGATTAGTCCAACGCAGGCCGCCGCAAGCAGCGCCAGGACAGTAATCCAAAGCGGAAAAGTCAGAAGCACCAGGCAGATAATAGCGATTGCCTTCCACCCATTTCTTTCCCTCTGTCTGCCCGCGCCGTATTTCTCCGTGCTGTATTTCTCCTCCCTGTAAGTCTGTTTTTCCTCGTACTCATGAACTGTTTTTTCGTCATTTACCCCTTTTTCCGTAAATTCTACATGGTCGGCGCTGCTTTCATCCATACCCGCCTTTACAGAAGCGGCCACCTTGGCCGGACTGCCCAGCTCTTCAATAATAGCCGCCTCATTCTCCTGGCCGGCATCGTCAAAATAACCGTTATAATATTTCAAAATCTCGATCTTTTCCTCTCTAGGCAGATCATCCAAAAGCCTTGCCAGCTCTTTCATAAACTCTAATCTGTTCATCTCTCCACCTCAGCAAATATCTTTGAAATCTTACTGGAATATTCATCCCACTGGCTGCAGTATTCCAACAGCTTCTCTCGTCCCGCGCCAGTAACCTTGTAATAGCGCCGGTTCCTTCCCCCAAACTCCCTGTCATAGACTTCCAGGTATGCTTCTTTCTGAAGTCTGCGCAGTACCGGATAGAGCGTGGACTCCGACACATCCAGGGCCGAGCGCACATCCTGTGTAATTTTATAGCCGTAGGTTCCTTCTTCTTCGGTGGAAACCACCGCCAGCACGATCGCGTCCAGTAAAGCTGCGCCGGTATTAAAAACCATCTTATCATCTCCCGTCTGCTTTTCTTGTTCTCCTGTTCCGTCCTTCCCGATGTCTTTCCTGTGTTTATACTTGTATTTTTATAATATTGTTTTATGTCTAATACTATATATCATATAATATTATATGTCAATGAAGAAATGCGAAAGGAATTCTTAATTCGCACGTTCAGCGATACTGACCTGCCTTTTCAAGCCCGCAGAACCTCTTTTTCCCACAAAAGAGGCTGCTCATCCGAGCAGCCCCATGAAAAAGCTTTTTCCTTCGTTATTTTAAAATATTCATAATCTTTTCCAGCAGCTGATTGCAGGCCTCCAAAACCTGTTCGATTCCACTGCGGCTCAGATAATCATAATGAATGCCGCATTGCACACAAACCGTCTGATCGATCGCTTCGCCCAGCGCAACCGCCCAGCGCTCGCTGATGCAGTCCTCACGATGGCCCTCCAGGCAAACAGTGACAACGCTGCGTCCCGGCTCCTTTATGCTGACCGCGCCGATATGGGTTTTGTCTCCTCCAGCCAGCAGTACGCTCATCCCCTCATCCAGAAAGATTGCCCGAACACAAATATCTCGCTCCAAAACCCGAACAGACAGGACAACGGGACTCATCGGCTCCCAGCTTTTCATCTTTTGCCCTCCCATCTATGAAAGGTAGTGTCAAATACTACCTACTTTTTTTGTATCTAAATCCTTTAGAAACCTTGATTATAAGAGAAATCTGCAATAAAAAGAGCATTGACCTCCCTTTTCGTGTATAATGTCAGTGACCAAACATCC
>CALWLM010000026.1 GCA_944381515.1 uncultured Lachnospiraceae bacterium
CTCTTCCAGAAGCTATTGTCACACAAGAAACTTGACCGGAATAAAATATAATGCTATAGTAGTCACATCGCAGTCTGCGATCTACAATTTCATAGAGTAAAGCGCCATGCACCTTTTCGGATCGGGAAACGGCTGCGGCAGTCCTGTCCGGCCGGCGAAAAGGTTAACGAGGGAGAAAGGTTATCGAAAATTCGGCGGATGCCTTTCCGTGCCGCTCCGGGCATGTAACATATTGGCAAATATGCGGGTAACTGCAAAACAAATTCAATATGACCGGATAAAAACTGAATAAGGAGACTTTGTATGTGTGGAATTATTGGTTATTCCGGTTCTTTTTGTGCGCAAAAAATTCTGCTGGATGGACTGGAGCAGCTGGAGTACAGAGGTTATGACAGCGCCGGTATGGCGCTGCAGAAAAGCAATGGGGAATTATTTCTGCGCAAAAAAGCCGGTCGGGTTTCCGTTCTCAGGGAGGCCTGTGAAGGTGCGCCCATAAACTCTGTCTGCGGTATCGGTCACACACGATGGGCCACCCACGGCGGTGTAAACGATGTCAATGCACACCCTCACAACTGCGGCAAAGTAACTCTCATTCACAATGGGATCATCGAAAATTACCACGAAATCACAGCGGCTTTTGGGTTTGCCGGCCGGCTCCATTCCGAAACGGATACGGAGGTGGCTGCCTGTCTGCTTGACTATCTCTACCAGGGTGATCCCTTTGAAGCTCTGCGGCAGGCGGTGGATATTCTGACGGGTTCCTATGCCTTTTGCATACTTTTTGCCGATCAGCCGGGCCGCATCTTTTGTATCCGCAATGTTAGCCCCCTGGTTGCCGCGCATAATGACAGCGGTTCCTTTGTAGCTTCCGATCTGACCGCCCTGATTGCCTATGGAAAATCCTATTTTGTAGTGCCGGAGGAAACGGTCATGACTCTCTCGCCAGAGGGAATTTCGATCCGCGATCTGTCCGGTCAGCCGGTAGAACCAGAAATTTTAACAGTGGATTGGAATGTGGAATCGGCCAGAAAGGGAGGCTATCCCCATTATATGATCAAGGAAATCAATGAGCAGCCGGAGGCTCTGCAAAATACGGTTCTGCCCAGGTTAAAGGACGGGCTTCCGGATTTCACTGATGAGGGTATTCCAGATACGCTCTTCGCTTCCTGCGACAATATTACAGTGATCGCCTGCGGCACGGCCATGTATGCCGGGATGGTGGGGAAAGCTGTGATGGAACAGGCATTCAAAATACCGGTTTCCGTTCATATTGCGTCGGAATTTCGCTACGATACGCCGCTCATTAGCAGCCGGACGCTGACGATTGTGATTTCCCAGTCGGGCGAGACCATAGACACGCTGGCTGCTCTGCGTCTGGCCAAAGCCTGCTCCTCGCGGACCCTGGCTATTGTTAATGTCAAGGGATCTGCCATAGCCCGGGAAAGCGATTACGTTCTCTATACCCATGCAGGCCCAGAGATTGCTGTGGCCAGCACTAAGGCATATACGGTACAGTTAGCCGTTCTCTACCTGATTGCCTGCCGCTTTTCTCTGCTGCGAGGCTGCTTTACGGCCGACCAGGGCCGCAAATTTATCGCTGCTCTCCTCTCCTCTTCCGGGGCTATGGAACAGATGATCCGTCATGATCAGGCCATCCGGGAAGCTGTCAAAACAGTCAAACGGTCGGATCATGCTTTCTTCATCGGCAGAGGGCTGGACTATGCCTTTTCTCTGGAAGGGGCGCTGAAATTAAAAGAAATATCCTATATTCATGCGGAGGCCTATGCCGCCGGGGAGTTAAAGCACGGTACCATCGCTCTGATCGAGGAAAGGACTCCCGTTGTTGCGCTGGCCACGCAGGAGAAAATCTTTGCCAAGACGATCTCCAATGTCAGAGAGGTCCGGGCCCGCGGCGCTGCCGTGATTCTGATTGTAAAGGAAGGAGCGCAGGTAGACCCCGATATATACGATATTCGTATCGATCTGCCTGTCAGCCAGGATGAATTTGCCGTTTTTCCTGCCGCGGTATCTTTACAGCTGTTAGCTTATTACACCTCCGACGCCAAGGGGCTTAATGTGGATAAGCCAAGGAATCTGGCAAAATCGGTAACGGTGGAATAAAGATACTGCTATTCCCGCACCTGCTCATACAGAGGGCGGGAGGTCTTTTTCCTGGTGCATTCCACGATTCCCAGCTTTGTCATATCCACCACCGTCACGCCGGTGGAATCCGCGCGGACTGCCTCTTTAAGGCACTGCAAAATTTCCTCCTCATGATCGGCTTTTTTCATGTCGATAAAATCGATGAGGATCATACCGGATAAATTGCGCAGCCGCAGCTGTCTGGCTATTTCCCAGGCGGCTTCCCGGTTGAGCTGCACAATATTTTCTTCTTTATCCCTGCGTCCGGTGAATTTACCGGTATTTACATCGATGACCACCATGGCTTCCGTGGGTTCGATGACCAGGTAACCGCCGCTTTTAAGCCATACCTTTTTGTTCAAAGCGGCTTCCATAACGCCGTCCAGACTATACAGCCTGGACAACGGATAAGACGCATCGTCATAAAAGCGAAGAGAAAGCAGGGCCTCCATATGTCGGCTGCCGATGAACTCCTGACAGCGGTCCCGGATGTCTGGCAGATCCGTCACCAGCTCCACCGGCTCGGATGCCGCCAGGTGGTAAAGGCGGATCAGCCACTCCGGCTCACTGCGGTGCAGACAGCTGTAGCAGGTACGCATACCGGCCTCCCGGCGCAGTCTGCGGTACTGGCGCAGCAGCTCCTTTACTTCATTTATCAGCTCCTCAGCCGGGACCGAATAAGCGCCGGTACGCACAATCAGTCCAAAGCGGTCCGGCAAAGAAGCTGCGTCATCCGAATCTTTTCTGCTGCGGGCAGATCGATCTGCGGATTGGTCTGCGGATCGATCTGCTGCGAGCAGTTCCTCCAGACGGCGGCTGGTCTCTTCCCGCCAGGCAGCGTCCCGAATTTTGGAGGAGACAGATATTCTGCCGTTCTTTTTCTCTCTCTCATCTTCTGTCAGGACGGCCAGACGGCCTGTCAGCGACAGCCGGTTGGAAACCACAGGGTCCTTGGTCTTGTGCGCCTCCTTAATTACCTGGAGGGCCAGCTCATCTCCCGCTTTTATATTTGCGGTATCCGCCGTCAGGGGCAGATAAGCGGTGCATTCCGGCGTCAGACGAACAAAGGCGGCACGGATTCCCTGGACCACATCCTGCACCCGTCCCAGATAGATGTCTCCCAGCCGGGGAATGCCGCCGTCCTTCAGGGGATAGAGGGCCAGCTCGGCGGGCTTGTCTTCTTCCCACAGGCTATAGAGAAGTTTTCCCTTATACTCTGTCAGGATTATGCGCCTCATCTGGCGCTCTCCTGCTTGTCTTCGCTGCTCTTTAAAGTCTCCTCCGTAATTTCCTCGCCCAGGGCATAGAGGGGAATCATCTCTTCGTCCCGATTGGCATACAGCTCTAACCGGTGAAAATGATACAAGACGGTCGGCGTCCGGTCTGCTGCCGCTGCGTCAGACTGTTTCTGACAATCGGGCTGCTCCTCCTGTTTCCGGCAGAAAGCCTCCCAGGCCTCCATTACGGTATCCGGCTTTAAATTGGCTGCGCTGCCGGCGGAGAGCCGCAGGAAAAGCCCCTCCTCCTCCAGCTTCCAGTCGTAGATTAAAGGACGGATATCCACCATCTCCTCCTTGGTCTTGGTTTTCTTGACCACGCAGATATTCTCCTGAGAGAAAAAGGCGGAGACGGAAGTTAAATCCGGAAGTTCGTTCTGAAAATATACCCGGTAGTCGGCGGCCGCTACGTTGCTCATGGCGTTGCTGCGGCGGGTCTCATCGGCGATCCGCACATATTTGAGAATTCGTATCTCTTCCTTGCCTGCTTCGTTGAGACGGCGAATCATTTCCTGGCTGGTACCGGTGGAAAGCACGTCTATATCTACATATTCTCCCTCGGAGGTATCCCCCAGGCCCAGAGGCTGGGCAAAGGACATGATCTGATGCGGGCTGAAGCCCTCCGAATACCGGATATCCACCTGGGCCCGACGCATGAGCTTCTGAAAATACCGCATTACATCCAGATGGCCGATGAAACGCAGCCGGCCTGTTTTGGTAAATTTAATTCTTATTTTCAAAGCACACACCTCCTCCAAATACAGCTGCCCCGCAGCCATTGCAATGCTCGCGGCAGTTGGGAGTGACGATCCCCTGCAAGGCCCGCTCATACTCCTTCTTTAAAAATTGCTTGGTAACGCCGCAGTCGATGAAATCCCAGGGCAAAAGCTCATCCAGGTCACGCTCGCGGATGCTGTAGAAATCCATATCTACGCCCTCTTCTGCAAATGCGTCCATCCATCTGGAATTATCAAAATATTCATCCCAGGCATCAAAAAGACAGCCCTTTTGGTAAGCACGGCAGATCACCGGAGCCAAACGCCGGTCTCCCCTGGCCAGAGCTCCCTCCAGCATGGTTACGTCCGCCTCATGGTAGTGGTAGCGCAGACTTTTCTGGTTGAGCTGCTGCCTCATGGTGTCCTTGACCAGATAGGCCTTGCGCAGGAATTCTTCTGCCGTATTCATCGGAGCCCACTGGAAAGGAGTAAAGGGCTTGGGCACAAAAAAGGAAGTACTGGAGGTAATCTGGCACTTGCCGTGTCTCTCCTCCTTGGGGATCTCATAGTAGGTCTCGGCAATGCGCTCCGCCAGTCTGGCGATCCCCATTACATCCTCATCGGTCTCGGTGGGCTGACCCAGCATAAAGTAAAGCTTTACCTTATTCCATCCGCCCTTGAAGGCTTCCGAAGCTCCCCGCAGAATATCCTCCTCGGTCAGTCCTTTGTTGATCACATCCCGAAGCCTCTGTGTGCCGGCTTCCGGTGCAAAGGTCAAGCTGCTCTTCTTAATATCCTGCACCTTACTCATCACATCCAGCGAGAAAGCGTCGATGCGCAGAGAAGGCAGAGATATATTTACATGACGCACATGGGTCTCGTCAATCAGGAAATAGACCAGCTCTTTTAACTTGGAATAGTCGCTGGAGCTTAAGGAACTCAGGGTGATCTCCTCACAGCCGGTGCTCTCCAGCATACGGATAGCCTGCGCCTTTAAAAATTCCAGACTTCTCTCCCGTACCGGACGATAAATCTGACCGGCCTGGCAGAAACGGCAGCCGCGGATGCAGCCTCTCTGAATTTCCAGGGTCACCCGGTCCTGCGTCACCTGCATTAAAGGCACCAGGGGCTTGTCCGGATAAGGGGCCTCATCCATCTGAAGCACCAGCTCCTTGCGCACTTTTCGGGGAACTCCCTCTGCCGCAGGAGTAAAGGCAGCCAGGG
This sequence comes from uncultured Lachnospiraceae bacterium, assembly GCA_944381515.1. Classification (GTDB taxonomy): domain Bacteria; phylum Bacillota; class Clostridia; order Lachnospirales; family Lachnospiraceae; genus RGIG7193. The sequence continues at coordinate 5,360 of CALWLM010000026.1, forward strand.
TACCATCTTCCTTATAAGAAGGCTCATAAAGAGACGGCACATAGATTCCGGGAATGGAAGCACAGGCCAGAAGAAAATCCTGACGGCTCTTCCCCTTCTTCTTATATTCTTTATACAGATCAAAAAGGGCATCGTACTGCGTCTCTCCCTCTCCAATATAAAACAGGTCAAAGAAAGGGGCCAGAGGCTCCGGATTGTAAGTGCAGGGACCGCCCCCGATAACGATAGGATCTCGATCGGTCCTCTCGGCTGCCCAGATCGGAATACCGGACAGATCCAATACCTGCAGAATATTGGTATAGCACATCTCGTACTGGATCGTGATACCCAGGAAATCAAAATCCCGAACCGGGTCCTGAGACTCCAGGGCATAAAGCGGAATATGCTCCTGTCTCATGATTCGGTCCAGATCCGGCCATGGCGAATAAACCCTTTCGCACCAGACATCCTCCCGCCGGTTAAACATATCGTACAGAATCTGGATTCCCAGATGAGACATGCCGATCTCATACACGTCCGGGAAGCAGAAGGCAAAACGAATGTCCACCTGGGAAGGGTCCTTGACGACGGAGTTTATCTCACCTCCGATATAGCGGGCCGGTTTCTCTACTTTCAATAAAATCTCTTCACTCAGGGCAAGTTCTTTCATTTTATAAACACCTTTTCCATGCGGTTTTATGCGGCTTGCCGCACATGTTTCATCGTCTACTAATTGTACTATATGCCCCCTGATCTGTCAAAGCGTTATTCCCGGCGCTGCCCCTCTCCTGCGCCCTGTGCCGGATGACATTCAGCAAAAGGCATAAGGCATAAAAAAGACTGCCCCATTATCGGAGCTTGCCGATAACAGGGCGGTCTGTCTTACAAAAGGAAATTTATAGATATAGTTATTGCATTATTTGGCGGCGTTAGCTCCGGCAATTCTGCCAAATACCATGCAGTCGGCAATGGCGTTTCCGCCCAGACGGTTTCCGGCATGGATTCCGCCGGTGACCTCACCTGCGGCAAACAGGCCTTCGATCACTTCTCCGTTCTCATTCAATACCT
>CALWLM010000027.1 GCA_944381515.1 uncultured Lachnospiraceae bacterium
ATCATTCCGATTCACACCCTTCCCATCTCTTGTGGAATCCGTTCTCTCCTGCTATAATTATCATTGATATTTCAGCAAAGTCTTGTACGGTGTTTTTCTTTTCTATACTGGAATAATAATTGTTTTAGTGGAAAAAGTACAATACCAATCCAGCATAAAATCATAAATAAAATTAATACTGAAAATTGATACCAAGGAGGGAATAATATGCGTTAAAGCTGGCCCAGGAGCTTTTGGCAGACGCCGATTCCCTGACGGCAAAGGTCCAGGAATTCGATCAAAAAAACCGTCTTATTAAGCTTGGCTCCTGCGCTCCGGCGCCGGTCTGGGTGCTGACCCCTCTAATCTACAGCTGCTATCCGCAAAAAATGACCCAAACAGAGATCGCCAGTGAAGAAAAGCTTTTGGCCGGCCTGGATAATCAGGCCTATCACCTGATTATCCTGACAAAAAAGCCGGAAGGGGAAAGATATTTTGCAAAAGAATGCGGCAAAGAATCTCTGCTGTTCGCCCTGCCAAAGGGGCACCGGTATGCCAGAAGGAAGAGTCTGTCTTTTTCAGAAATGAACGGAGAAAACATGCTTTTAATGAACGATATTGGCTTCTGGAATTTTGTGCAGACAGAAAAAATGCCGGACTCCCGTTTTCTGCTGCAGAGCGATCTTTATACCTTCAACGAGCTGGTGCAGGCCTCCTCCCTTCCCTCTTTTACAACCGATCTGGCCAAAAAATATATTGAAGCAAAGACAGGGCGCGTAGAAATTCCCGTCTCCGATCCGGAAGCTACCGTAACCTATTATGTAGTGTGCAGGAAAGAAAACCGCAGGGAATTTCACACCATATTTTCCGCGCTCTGACCTGCCTGGGCAAATGCCCCGGCCGCCGGTTTCTCATAAGTTTTCATTCCAGTACCCAGTTCTGGCTCTCTGACTGCAAACGCACCATGCGGGAATAAACTCCTTCCCTCCTATACAGCTCACCTGGCTCTCCCTGCTCCGCCACTGTTCCGCCAACCAGCACCACGATCTTATCTGCACTGCTCACCGTGCGCATCCTGTGTGCGATAATCAGAACGGTTTTATCCTTTACCAGCCGGGATATTGCCTCCTGCACCGCCGTCTCGTTTTCCACATCCAAAGATGCGGTGGCCTCGTCCAATAAGATTATGGGAGCATCCTTCAGCAAAGCTCTGGCAATGGAGATGCGCTGGCGCTCGCCGCCGGAAAGAGTAGAGCCGTTCTCTCCCACCATGGTCTGATATCCCTCCGGCAGCTCCTGAATAAATTCATCGCAGCAGGCGGCCCGAGCCGCCGTATAGACCTCCTCATCGCTGGCGTCCCTGCGCCCCAGACGAATGTTTTCCAGGATCGTATCCCGAAAGAGAACCACATCCTGGAACACAAAGGAATAATATTTCAGCAGCGCCTCCGGATCAATCTGCGAAATATTCAGTCCGCCCAGCGTAATTTTCCCGCCCTGAACATCCCAGAAACGGGCCGCCAGCTTGCAGGCCGTGGATTTGCCGCCGCCAGAAGGGCCCACCAGGGCCGTCACCTGTCCCTGTCTGGCAGTAAAAGACACGTCTTCCAGCACACCCTCGTCCTCCCGATAAGCAAATTTCACATGATCAAAGACAATATCAAAATTTTCCGGCTCGCAGACTTCGCTGCCGGTCTGCGCCGGCTGTTCCAGGATGGTCCGCATCCGGTTGATCTGCAATTTAGCGTTAAAGGTAGCCGCGATATTCTGCAGCACCAGCCCCAGGGGATCGTAGAGTCTCGCTGCTGCAAAGAGAAAGCCCAGAAAATACAGAAAGCTGAGTTCCCCGCCTGCAAGCAGACCGATTCCCACCAACACCGTGGTAGCCAGACCAATACGCAGGAAGGCCTGGGCGGAGCAGACGGCAGCACCGGTGACCAGCTCCGAGTGGATCGCGCAGCGCTCCGCCTCTTCCAGATGTCCGTCAAGTTTCTGCAAATGGTCTTCCTCCCGGCTGCAGGCTCGGATATCCCGTACCGTCTCCAGGCACTCCTGAATATTGTCGGTGACGGCCCGCTTGGCAAGGATATTGCGAGTGCCAAAGGTATCCTGCAATTTTTTCGATCCGACGGTCAGAAAAACTGCCACCGGCAGCACCCACAGCACCGCCAGAGCCATCCTCCAGTCAATGCACAGCATACAAATCCCAATAAATAAAGTGGAGAAAACAGAGGCAAAAAGCTGCGGAATATAGTGGGAAAACATCTGATCCAGGCTCGAGCAGTCGGAGATCATCGTCGCAGTCAGATCGCTCAAATCCCGATTGCCAAAAAAACTGAGGGGCAGCCGTCTCAACGTCTCTGCCAAACTAACCCTGCGGCTGGCGCTCTCCTTATAGGTGGCCAGGTACAGAGAAGCATACTGAAAATAATGCAGAACAAACAATACGGCCAGCACCGCTATCCCCGCCCCGGTATAGAACCACAGCCCATCCAGCGGACTCGCTCCCGTCTCCAGGCAGTCCAGCAGAAACTGTATAGTCAGGATCACCACGCTCACCGGCATCATCAGGCTCAGATTACACAGAAAGCACCAGATCACCGCGCGGACAAAATCCTTCGCCCCTTTTTCGCTGAGGGCAAACACGTGCATCAGTTTATGAATCATTTCGTCTCCTCCTTTCCCACCTTCCAGGCAGCAGCCTGCTTGTAATCCTTCCACATCCGGGCATACAGACCATTCTGCGCCAGCAGCTCCCCGTGGGAGCCTCTTTCCTGAACCTCTCCCTTTTCCAGCACCAAAATCTGGTCCGCCCGCTGAATCGTGGACAGGCGATGGGCGATCATCAGCACCGTTTTTCCCCGGGTCAATTGAGCAAAGGCCTTTTGAATCAGCGCTTCATTCTCTGGATCCGCAAAAGCGCTGGCCTCGTCGAGTACTACAATGGGCGCATCCTTTAAAATAGCCCGCGCCAAAGCGATGCGCTGCGCCTCTCCTCCGGATAGATACACCCCCTTCGTTCCCACAACCGTATCAAGTCCGTCGGGCAGCTTCTCCAGGATATCGTCACAGCGGGCAGTCCTGGCCGCTGCCAACACCTCCTCTCTGGAGGCGTCGGGCCGGGCCATACGGATATTTTCCAGCACAGAGGTCTTAAACAGTTTTGTGTCCTGAAACACGAAAGCCACCTGGCTCATCAAATCGTGACTGTTCATCTGCCGAACATCTACTCCTCCTACCCGAACGCTCCCCTTCTGCACATCGAAGAACCGGGGAATCAGCGTGGCCGCCGTAGTTTTTCCGCTGCCGGAGGGGCCTACCAGTCCTGTCACCGTACCCGTTTTTACGACAAAGCTCACATCATTAAGGGCAGGACGTCCGGCCCCCGGGTAGGTAAAGCTGACATGTTCAAATACTACGTCTCTGCCAGAAGGCTTCTGCTGCGAAACTGCCTCAGGCAGAGACTGCTCCTTTAAAATCTCATCCAGCTTCATCATGGCTTCATTCGCCTCCATCACCGATTCCGAGGCATACATAATACGGTTGATCATGCCGCCGCAGGCAGGCGCAAAGAGGATATAAAAGATGAAATTAACCAGTACTTCCAGGCCGCCTCCTCCGGCAGACAGGAGGATAGCCACCGGAATCAGCAGGGCAAAGGCACCGTTTATGCAGGTCAAAAAGGAAGTCTGACCATTGCGGCAGCTCATGGCGTACTGACTGGCCAGATCGCTGTAAGACTGGATGGCCGCATAAAAGGCTTTGAAGGAATAGACTGTCTGCTGGAATACCTTAACCACTGGAATTCCCCGTACATACTCCACTGCTTCGCCGCTCATCTTTTCAATTTCTCGCTGATAACGGTGGAAAAAGCCTGCATTCTTCCCGCCCATCATACTCATCATGCACACCATGCCCAGAATCATCGTGAGCAGACAAATAAGTCCCATTCTCCAGTCAAATACAAAAAGCAGAATGATGGCTGCGGCAGGCGTAACCACAGCTGCCGTCAGATCCGGCAGCTTGTGCGCCAGAAGATCCTCGGTCAGCGCCGCGTTGTCGTCGATTACCTTACGCAGACTACCGGACTGGGTAGATGCAAAAAAGCCCAGGGGCAGCTTCAGAATATGAGCCACTCCCGCATGACGGATATTGCGGGCCGTGCGGAAAGCTGCGATATGAGTGCACATCAGAGCCGCAAAGTATACGATAATGTTGGCGACGGCAAACCATACGGCCATCCATCCCCAGCGGATTACGCCGGAAACGGATGACACAGCCGGATAGACGGTTAGCACATCCCGGGTTACCAGCCACACGCATATATAGGGGACCAGGCCCAGAATGGCTGCCGCGCCGGACAGCACACAGCCTAAGAGGGTCAGCTTCCGGTATCCGCCAGCATAGGTCAGAAGTTTTGACAGGTTCGATTGTTTCTTCAAGGTACTCCTCCCTTCCGGCAACAGTCAGCCATAACCGATTGGATAATGTGGGTTAGTTGTAGCTAACTGCGCTCCAAAAAAATAATCCTCTGCACAGGAAGATCGGCCTTGGGTCACTGGGGCCGGCCTGACAAATCCACCCCCATGATCTCCGCCCATCCAGCGGTATAAAAACGTCTCAGCTCCTTCACATACCGAAGGGCCTGTTTCTTGGGCATGTCATGGATAATGATCTCAAAGTAACCGGAGAACATGCCACTAACCAGAATATGCTCCAGCTGCGGGTCCATACCGGAAACAGGATGTCCCAGGCTTCCCAGGACCTCCATAAAACGGTGCGTGTAATCAATCTCGATCTCCACCATTTGATGAACGAAATCTTCATACTTTGTCCCCTGGGCACAGCATAAAAGCAGACGGAAGGCATCGATATGCTCATACATATAGTCTGTCATCCAGTCAATGCAGTCACCGGAAAAAGATCCCATATTTCCCGGCTGATCCTCCGGCGACAGCGCGGCAAAGTCGACCTGCGCCTGACAGAATCTCTCCATCAGCGCCGTGTAATGTTCACCTACCAGGGCATCAAAGAGCTCCTCCTTGCTGCCGTAATAGCCATAAAAGGCTCCCGTCGTGACACCTGCCTCCCGGACAATGCTGCGCAAGGAGGCCTCGCGAAATCCCCTGGCCAGGAATTCTTTCTTTCCCGCTCCCAGAATTCTCTGTTGTGTCGCAGCTTTTGTTCTCTCCAATCTAATCCCTCTCGTTTCCTGTGCAAATTAATATAACACTGTTATATTATCCAAAACTAACTCTTTTGTCAAGCCCTATGTATCTATATTCTCTGCCCTTTTCTTTTTCCGCCAGGGGCTGTTTTATATTCCCTTTATATTGACCCTGCCCAAACTGTTTGGGGTAATGTATCTTTATCTCTCCCAGCCGGCCGCCGACATTCTGACCATTATTGTCTGCGTACTTTAGAGCAAAAATAGTGATACATCATTCCTTTTGATATGCTGTATTCCAAACAAATCTGCTCTATGCCCGTTCCGTTATATCCATACTGTCCAAAAGCATTTAATCCGGATTGAATAATGCCTGCGCGGCTGCGAAATCTGCGTTCCTCCTGCTTTAACGTCCTCTCCCCCTTTTTCTGAATCAAAGCGAATCGTCTGTGTTTTCAGATCACGTTCCCATGTTCCGTGAAGCAATGGATTTCATAGATTTAGGATAAAGATAACCTGTTTCTTGCCTGTGCCGAAAAATTTTTTCAGGATTTGCTAAAATATCTTTCAGAAAATATTCCTCTCTGCTCGGATGGGACTCCGGCGCAGCAGCTCCAGAAATATTTTTTGTGCTGTGAAAAGTATTTTCGACTGCATCTCGAAAGCCGCAGGCTTTACGCGAATTTAATTATTTCTCCTCCCAAACACTTAAAGGAATCCATCGAAAAACTGCGAAAGCCTCTTCGTATCATGAATTCGACATTCCTTCAAAATGTAATCTCTCATTTGTCTTTATATGATAATTTGCGCACGGAGGAGACTCTCTCGTATCTCTCTAACGTCGGGCGTTTTTTCTGGAATATAATAGAGCAATATCAGGCAAATGAGACGGAACTGGAATGGGATAGTTTTCTCTCCATCACAGAAAAAATCCCTGAAATGATGTTGTTTGGCGTTGCATCAAAAGTTTGAAATAATCGGCCTGGGTTTTCCGGGCCGATTATCGTTATCTATTCGCTTATCGTTACCTATTCGCTCTGCTGTGCCGCCCTCCTAGGAGAGCCGCTGAGAGTATCGTAGTTATAACGGCCCGCATCAGACGCCGGACCGGTGCGCAGCTTGCCGTCCTGCGTACTGAGAAGAAGCACGCTGTCCTCCAGCCAGCCCGTCATCTCCTGCGCCCACTGGTGAAACATTTCGTCATCATACAGAAACCCCCCTCCGAATTCAAAGGAAGAACCGGCAATCGGCATCAGCTCCCCCTTCTCATCCAGCCGAAACACATGATATTGATACTCTCCAACATCATACCGATCCTCAATATGCACCGTCATTAAAAAAGGAGTACCTTCTCTTTTGCCAAGATAGATATTATTCCAAACCACCCTGGACCAACCGGCATACATGCTGCAGAGGAATTCTCCATCCTCTCCCCGTACTACCACATATCCGCCTTCCCCGTCTCCATCATCCCCCGTATATACAGAAATGGTTTCCATTCCCTCTGCATTCGCAGCGTCTGCCTGTTCACTGTACGCTAATGTATAGTAGGTATTCAAAATTTCCTCTGCGCTCATACCCAGGTATTCTTCCGACATTTCCAGGCTGTCATCCCGCATGGGCAAATCATAACATATACCATAATTGGCGGCAGAAGATTCCACATAGACCTCCTGAATCTCTCCTTCCTGGAAAGTAACACGCACAGGCGCGCTGATAAGCTGCTGGCTGCCGTCCTCCATCCCTTCGACATATTCTTCATAGGTTATCTCTTCATACGCAGTACCCCATGTCGAACGGTTCACATAAAACACGCAGTCCTGAGCAAAATACAGCGTCTGGGGGCAGTTATTTTCCCAGTCCCATCCGGTATAATAATTGTTGTAAGTCGTATACTTCTCAATCCCCGGCAGATCATGAGAAAGTCCGCGCACGCTTATGATGGCCTGCCCATCTGCCGGAATATATTGCATCGGCGCAGCGGCTTCTCCCTCCGTCACAGTAATCTCCAGACCGCCCCCATATCCGGCCAGAACTGCCTTGGTCTGTTCGGTAGTCAGCTCCAGCCAGACCAGACCATTTATCTCATCCACCGACAAAACAGGCACGGCCGCAGCCAGTCCTTCTCCCGACGGCTGCTCTCCGGCGCTTCCGCCTCCATTTTCAGCTTCGTCACTGCGGCTCCGGATATCCAGCCTATCTCCGGCCTGAGCCCCTCCTGCCAGCTCCATCGGAAACGCCAGATGGTATACGTCGCTCTCCGCATGCTTCAGTACAAGCCCCTGTCCCAGGACCTCCACCCGCCGCGCCCGTTCGTTGAAACGCGACGGATAGGTTTCCTGAATCAGTATTTCCTCCTGACTGAATACAATACGCAGCAGATCTCCAATCTGCGGGCTGTCCGCCGTCTCATTCATGTATGGTACAAACTCCTCCGCGTCAGGGAGCGTCATATCTCCGACTCCGGGAACCGTCACCACCACAGGCAGAGTCTCCCCCTCCATATTGGCATATCCCACGACGCCGTATAGCTCCGTCCCGTTTTGTTCACCATTTTGTTCACTGTTTTGCGCCTCATCCGCACCTGGATTGGCCAGCAGAAAGAAAACGGCCGCTGCACAGAGCCCAGCCAAAGCAAGGGCCGCAATCCGCCCCGGCCTGCGGCAGCGCAGCACATTGCGGATTCGCCCGCCCGTGCCTCCCTCGCTGAAAGACAGAGGCGCTCCGGACAGCAGCCTGCGCCGGTCTGACGCAAGAGACAAAAGGGCGGCGGAATAACCTTTCTTGGCCTGGCTGCCCAGCCTGGCAATCACCGCCTCATCACAGGACATCTCCATATCCCGGCCGCTCAGCGCAAAAGCCAGCCATGCCAGGGGATTAAACCAATGTATACATAACGCCGTCCAGGCAAGCAGCCGCCAGATCGGATCTTTGCGGCGAATATGCGCCTGCTCATGAAGCAGGACAAAGTTTTTCTCCTCATCGGTAAGCCCTTCCGGCAGATAAATCCGGGGCCGCAGGATTCCGTAAACAAAGGCGGTGGATATCCCTCTGCACCGATAAACATTGTCCTGCTCCCCCACAAGCTGATCTCTCACAGACCGATCCCGTACTGCGTCTTTCAGCCGTCTCCTCAGACGAATCAGAGAAACCGCACTGCCGATCACCATTATATCCATTCCCAGTACCCAGACAGCGGCCCCCGTTGACAAAAAAGACTGGACTAAAACGGCCGGATTTTCCGAATCCGCCGCAGGAAAGGACATTTCTTTGTCCTCAGAGATGGGAAGCTCCAAATCCCCCTGGGAACTCTCCCCATATTCTGCCCCAGTCATCGCGCCGGTCTCCATACCGCCGGACTCCATACCGTCCAAAATATATCCCCCGTCCATCAGATTGCCCTGAACGCCCATTCCATTCTGCAGCGCTCCCACCAGGGAGAATCCCGCCGTAAAAGACACCGGGCAGAGCAGACGGAAAAGCACAGCCGCCCAAAGAACATAGGAAAAAATACGGGGAGCGCGCCGCAGCGCCAGCCGTATAAAAAGAACGGCCAAAACAATCACGCCGGCTGTCAGACTCATGCTCAGCGCCCTGACAAACACACTCTCAATCATCTTTCCCCTCCTCATATTCCTCGATTAGCCTTTTTAATTCCTCTGCTTCTTCGGGACGCAGCCCTCTCCCACGGGTAAACGCTGCCAGAAAACGCGGCAGCGAGCCGCCGAAATTCTCTTCCAGAAACTGTTCTCCCCTGGCCGCCTGAAACTCCTCCCTGGTCAGGACCGCCCGCACAATACCGCCGTCATTGACAAAAATGCCCCGCAGACACAGCCGCTTGAGCATGGTATAGGTGGTAGTTCTTTTCCAGTTAAAATGTGCCTCTCCCAATCGTACTAACTCGGCAGTGCTCACCGGCTCCTTCTGCCAGATCAGATCTGCAAACCGCTGCTCCATCTCTCCCAGCCTGTAACGTTCCATCTCTGCGTCTCCTTATCCGTTCTGTCTAATCATATTAGACAATTTTAGTCTAACATTGTTAGACAGAGCTGTCAAGCCGGTGTCCGGAGACAGAATGCAAAAAACCGGCAGGCTGCACCCGCCGGCAAAACGATACCAATATCATGAACAAATCAGGTCTCACCCTTTATCTTCGCACAGCTTTTCATACTCTTTTTTCCCGGTTTCCGTAAAATATGGCTCCAGGATCACCCAGTGCGCATTCAGGAATTCTTCCTCCGACAAACGATTGGCGCTGCGAAAGGTAGGGCTCTGCTGTATCCAGCCCAAATGACTGAGCATCAGGACACGCACAATACTCTCTCTCTTTCTGCCGCTGTCCAGGTTCATCAAAAGGCCCTTCTCCTCCAGAGAAATCAGAGCCTTCATCATAATCTCATAGAGCGCGTTCACATCCTGGCTTCCTCCCTCGTTCAGCCCATAGACGGAAGGATCGCGAAAATAAAAGGCGTTGACCGACAAAGATTCCAGCATCTTGCGCAGAAGCTCATTAAACTGCCGAAAGGTATGCACCTGCTCCGTAACGGCGGTATTGCGAAAATTCTTTTCCATTATCGCCCGCAGGATATCCTGCTTTTTTCGGAAATAATAAGTCAGGTTGCCCACACTGATATGGAGAGCCTCCGATATGTCTCTCATGCTCACGCTGCCATAGCTGCTCTCATTAAAGAGCTTTCTGGCCGTCTCTACGATGTCATCCCGCAAAGCAGGTCTCATACTCTCCCTCTTTCCCGCCGGCGGCCCGCCCCGCCGGACGTTCCATATAATGATGCAAAAATAAAAGGCCTTTGCTCCCGCAGATCAGCTGTTTTTCTGCCTACAGCGCCTCTGCCTCCGCCAGCCACAGCGCGGCGCTTGCATCGCTGGGCATGCGCAGATCTCCTCTCGGAGAAACCGCCACCGATCCCACCTTGGGACCATCCGGCAGGCAGGAGCGTTTAAATTGCTGGGCAAAAAAGCGCCGGTAAAAAATACACAGCCATTTTTTAATGGTTTCTCTGTCATAGACGCCTTCAAATGCCGCCTCTGCCAGACGGAATATCTTGCGCGGCCCATAGCCCAGACGCAGCACATAGTACAGGAAAAAATCATGAAGCTCATAGGGTCCCACCAGATCCTCGGTTTTCTGCGCGATCTGCCCGTCCTTGGGAGGCAAAAGCTCCGGGCTCACCGGCGTATCCAGCACGTCCTCAAGGGCCGCCTTAAGAGCTGCGTCTCCGCAGGTATCCGCATAATAGCCGACCAAATGGCGCACCAGGGTTTTGGGCACCGATGCGTTGACGGCATACATGGACATATGGTCTCCATTGTAGGTGGCCCACCCCAGAGCCAGCTCAGACATATCTCCGGTACCGATGACCAGACCGCCGGTTTCATTGGCAATATCCATCAGAACCTGCGTCCGCTCTCTGGCCTGGCTGTTCTCATAAGTCACATCCAGCTTTCCGCTGTCATGACCGATATCCCGAAAATGCAGCATAACCGCCTCCCGGATATCAATCTCACGAAAGCTCGTTCCCAGACAGCGTATCAGCGTACAGGCATTGTCATAAGTGCGGTCTGTGGTGCCAAAACAGGGCATGGTAACGGTGACAATATTCCCGCGGGAAATTCCCAGCATATCAAAAGCCCGCACCGTCACCAAGAGCGCCAGCGTCGAATCCAGCCCGCCCGAGATCCCCACCACAGCGCTTTTGCAGCCTGTGTGCTCCAGTCTCTTTTTCAGGCCCATGGCCTGAATCGACAGAATCTCCTCGCAGCGGCGAGTCCGGTCCTCCCGTCCCTCCGGCACAAAGGGAGCCGGATCAATCCTTCTTTTCAGATTCAGATCTTCCTGCGTCTGGGAGAAATACACGGTCTCGTACCCTTCTTGTCCGCTCATCCGGTAAGTGGTAATCCGCCGCCTCTCACTGGAAAGACGGCCCAGATCCATATCCGCCGTGATCAGTCCCGTCTCAAAAAGCTGTGACTGCGCAAGCAGAGTCCCATTCTCCGCAATCAGGTTGTGACTGCCAAAGACCAGATCCGTTGTGGACTCCCCTTCGCCGGCGCTGGCATAGACATAGCCGCAGACCAGCCGCGCGGACTGTCCTCCCACCAGCTGCCGGCGGTAGGCCGCCTTCCCCGTAACCTCGTCGCTGGCCGAACCATTGACGATCAGGGTGGCTCCGGCCATGGCGTGGGCAATGCTGGGCGGCATGGCGCCCCACAAATCCTCGCAGACCTCCGCCGCCACCGTAAGCTTGCGGTTCTCCCGGCAGGCAAAAAGCAGCCGGCTGCCCATCCAGACCGGATAGGTTTCTCCCGATGCGTCGGTAAAATTCACCCGTACCGGAATTTCATTGCCCTCGTGAAAATGTCTGGCCTCGTAAAACTCCGAATAATTGGGAATGGACCGCTTGGGCACCAGCCCCAGCAGACGTCCCCGCTGAAAGACAGCCATTACATTATAAAGGCGGCCTTCCTTTGCCCAGGGAAGGCCTGCAAAAATCAGCATATCCATAGGGGCGGAGGCCTGCACCAGCTGCGCCAGCTGCTTTTCTGCCTCCTCAATCAGAGCATCCTGCAAAAACAAGTCGCCGCAGGTATAAGCCGTAAGGCACAGCTCCGGAAAAACCAGCACCTTCACCTGCTGCCTGCAGGCCTCGTTCATCAGCTCTTCGATCTTTTCCCGGTTGTAGCGCGGGTCCGCCACCCGGATCTTCGGCGTGGCTGCCGCCACCCGGATAAAGTCATCTCTCATCTGTCTGCTCCTTCCCGAGTATTTCCTCCAGCTTCCGGGATATTTCCCCGGCTATTTCATCCAGAGATCTCCGGTCTGTCTCCACCACCAGATCCGCAGCCTCCCGATACATCGGCTCCCTTGCTGCCATCAGCTCGGCGATATATTCCACATTCATATGTCCCGCCAGTACCGGCCGGTTTGTACTGTGCCGTACCCTCTGATATATTTCCTCCGGCGAAGCGCAGAGAAGAACCACCGTGCCCTTTTTCTTCATATATTCCACATTTTCCGGCCGCAGGGCCGCGCCGCCGCCGCAGGAGACTACCATGGCGTCCTCGCCGGACAGTCGGGCCAAAAGCCCCGTCTCCATCCGGCGAAAAGCCTCCTCTCCATCCTCTGCAAAAATCTGCGTAATTTCTTTGCCCGCTTCTGTCTTTAAAATATCGTCCATCTCCAGGCATTTTATACCCAAAAGGGCCGCCAGGCGGCGGGATACGCTGGATTTTCCGCTGCCCATAAATCCAATCAGATAGATCTGCTCCTTCATCCTGCCATCTCCCTGTATTCCTGCTTCCATTCGCGAATCAGAGAGCTTACCGCCTCTCTGCGCCGGATCACATCCTTGCTGAATGCCTGGGCGATCTCCTCTGCTTTCCCCATATAGGCCGCGTTTTTGGTAAAGGCGGTAAGCTCCTCCTTTATTCGGTACTGCGTTTCACCCGGCACGCTGGCCCTCACATCCTCCGGCAAGGTCAGATGCTCCGGTTCCATCCAGTACAGGACAAAAATCTCCCTGGCAATGGAATCCAGGGACAGAACGCGCCAGGCCCTGACAAAGCAGTCCATGGCCTCCTCATACTGCATTAACTGTACGCAGGCCACGCCCCGGTTATGCCATACTTCCGCTGCAAAGGATTCGTCCCGAGGCGACTCCCGCAGAATCTGATCATAGGTATGGACCGCATTGCCATACTGACGTACATCCAGAAAGAAATCTCCTCTTTGCCTGAGCAATTCCAGAGGACCGGCACTGCGGATTCCATCCAGCTTATCCCTAAACTGCATAAGCTCCTCGTCACTATAATAGCGCAGTTCCTTTACCAGCAGAAAAAGGCCCTGATACATGTCCGCGTCCTGCTTCATAAAATGGCGCAGCTTCCCCTCCAATTCAGCCAGCCCCAGCTCCCGCCCCAAAAAACGGTACAGCCTCTCGCTGATGAAATCCTCCGGCAAAAGCAGCACATAATTGACAATATAATAGCTCAGCTCTTCCGCCGAGTACAAAGACAGGCCGGTCTCCCTGGCAAAGTAGGGCTCCTTCACCTCCGGCTCCCGGCAATAGATCAGTCCGCTCATGGCCCCTCCTTATCAGATGTAAAAATCCTTCCGAATCATTTTTCCCGATGAAGGGAACATTTCTCCAAAGCCCTTGTCGATGACACGCACCGTCATCCCTCTCTCTCCTGTAAAGGCCAGAATTACCTCCACCTTGGCCGCCTTGGGCAGTCTCTTGGGAAACTCGTCCAGAGGAATGGAGTAGCGGGAAGGAGAAGTTCCTCCCAGCGGCATCACCTGAAAGTCCACGCTGTCAACTCCGTCCAAAGCCAGCGTCACCGAAGCCCTGGTCTCATACCAGCTGCTGCCGGCAGGCGCCAGGATCAGCTGTCTTGTCCGCCCCTCGTACTGAACTTCCATAGATACCTGGGAGCGAATCCGCCCCTCGCAGATGCAGATGAAAGGATAGGCTGTGTTCTGCTGCATATAGTCGAAGGCCACAAAGGCAGCTCCCCGCGAAAAAAGATTCTGTCCGCCAAACACCCTGCGTTTCTGACAGACCAGGTGCAGAAACTCCTCCGGCCACCTGGGATTTTCAAATCCCTTGCCGGTCAGAAACACCGTAGAAATCACCTTTTTATTTAACATTCGGGTAGCGCAGGCCGTCAGAATCCGGTCTGCCAGCTTCTCACCTGCCGGCGTTTCCAGAAGTTCCAGGCTGAATCCTTCCTCCAGCGCCTCGTGAGTCGCCTCCGCGACCTGAGGCTTTCTGCCGCGAATCACGCTCATTTCATAATAATGCAGCCCATGATCCACCAGATCAAACGCGCAGACCTGATGAGACCAGATATCCGCCTTCTGACTGAGCACGAAAAAAAGAAAGGCTTCCGTATGGTTGAGAACATGAACCTTCTCCCGGTCTATCCCCAGCTTTTGCGCGATTGCCATCAAAGTATCCATCACTTTGACAGACGCCTCCCTGGCCGTAAAGACCAGGCTGTCGATCTGCTGGCAGCCAGTTCTCTTTTTGGGAATATCCAAAATCTGTTCCAGAAAGGTTCCCAGCATCTCTGCGGCCGTGTACATAGTCCCCTCTATGGTGGCCGTCCCGTCGCGCTCCACCAGTTTCACCAGCTTGTCCACCATGCTGCCCTCGCCAAACAGAGCCGCCCGGTAGGCCTCCTCGCCGATCAGCCAGCCGCCTTCCCCCTTTTTTTTGCAGACCATGGTAGGAATCAGAAATTTCTCCTCATTTTCCTCATTCTCTTTAAGCCCCACCGCCTGCGCGTCACAGCTTTCGCTGTCAAACAGGCTGATCTGTGTATAATCGTCACAGACATCTATGCCCAATATAAGCCCCGGCATACCTCTTCATCCCTTCTCTATAGCTTAGTAAAATAGCGGTTAATCACTGTCTCCGCCACGGCATAATCCCGCATTTCTCTCTTTAAGGCGCCTTCTTCCAGCACGTCAAGCCCCCGAATAATCTGATTTAAGCGGCTCAGACGGTCTTTCCCATAGCCGTTTCCATACGTGTCCGCCGCAGCGCCATCTTCGTCCTCCTGCACGCGCAGGCTTCCCTTTCGGATCGTTACCTCGCCCTGAGGCAGCGCCCGCAAAATCTCATAGTCCATCTGCTCCCCGTAAAACAAGGTAAAGCAGCGGCTGTACCAGCCTCCCCAGACATGGGGCAAAACCTCCTCGGCAAAGCGTCCGTCCGGCAGCGTCCGGCAGCGGATACGCAGCCTCTCTCCTTCCCGCCCGCGGCAGGATACGATCTGCCTCCCCTTAAGATAAGCGGGATATCCCGACTCGCCGGCAAAGGCCCCAAAGAAATCAAAAAACATATCCTGATCACAGCAGCGGCGGATTACTTCCATGCACAGCTCATTTTCCCCGGCGCTTCGTTCCCCGGTCAGGGACAGATATCTGCACAGCGCCAGCCGGCACACAAAGGGCAGACTGTCTTTTTTCAGTCTCTCCTCCACCAGATCAAAGACTGTCCGGCTCGCCGCCACATCCGCGGTAAAAAAGTCGCAGCATTTTACTGCCAGATAGGCCCGCAGCAGAGTCTCGTCCAGCTGCCCCTGACTCTCATAGGCCTCGAACACATCGTCAATTCCCTGCCTGGACCCGGTAAAGAGCATCTGCCCCAGCAGCCTCTCCGGCAGGTCATAAAGGGGAGCCCGGTAACGCGCCGCGCGCCTTAACACCTGATACATCCGTTCGCTGCTGCTGTTATAGTGGCGGCACAGGTATTCCAATATCACCGCATCGTTCCGCCTCTTATTCATGCAGCAGTAGCATGCCTCCAGGAGGAAAGGATCGGGAGCAAAAAGCTGTTCCACGCACATCCTTGAACACAGCTTCAGCAAAAGCGACGGGCTCAGATCTTCATATCCGTACCGGCGAATCAGCGAAAAGGCTCTGTCGCAGAAATCATCCCGAATAAAGACCTCCGTCATCGTCCGAATATCCTCAGGCGATGCGTAGGACGTATCCAGCCGCAAAAGCCGCTCCCCGTGCCCGTCTCGCAGACTGCCTTCTATGAGCCGGGAAGTCAGGCGGCGGGCAAACTGCTCTCTGAGTCCCTGTATGGACAGAACCTGTTCGTAGAAAGACAGCGCCTCCTCATCGATGCGGCCGTCATCGAGAGCTTTGCGGCAGCGGCGAATGGCCAGAAATTCATCTTCCGGGCAGAGAGCAAAGAGCTTCTCTTCTAATTCTTCACCGCCAAACAGACGGCGGCTTAGGTAACTTGCGCCGGCCAGACGGCTGCCAAAACTGTCCTGGAACAGAATGCGGCAGTGCTCCGAATATACCGGTACGACAGCCTGCCCGTCTGTCAGACGCGCGGTAATCTCTCCTTCCATTTCCTCACAGCAGACAATCACCCGGTCCCAGCTGCGGTTGTCGCAGCTGATCTGCACGGAATACAGCAGTCTGGGAAGAGCGGCAGCCAGCTTTTCGTCCACCACGCCGGCCGGGAGCATCCGCTCATAGATCCTGGCAAGCTTTTCACTCATATGGCCGGACAGAGCCTGTTCCCTGGCAAAATCCTCCATTTGTCTTTCATAGCTTACATAAGTCGCATCCTCCGGCGAGAAGCAGCTCAAAATATTGTCATACAGGGCTGCGCGGCTCACATCATCCAGCGTATTGGTGTAGGAAAAGTACAGATAAATCTCCTGGGGCAGCGGTCCCTTCCACTGCGTCGGCAGCGAATACAGATAATACTCATAAAGTCTGGTCAGCCTCACATCAAAGGCCACGCCCATTTCAAACCAGGAGAAATAAGCCTCTCCCTTCTTCTCCCCCAGAATCAGCACCCGGCAGATGGCCTCCACAATCTCCACATTTTCATAACGTTCGGCCAGTCTGGCAAGAAGCCGGTAATATGCCGGACGGAAAGTTCTCTCATTCTCCGAAAGAGCCGCTATGCGCAGAGCCAGTTCTCTGCCGATCATTCCTTTTTTCCCGCCCCAGGCCAGCGCATGAAGTTCAAATTCTCCCAGCGCAGCCAGAAGAAGGGGCTGACTCTCATACAGACGGCAGGCCTCCAGATAAAGGAACGGACTGCGGCAGCCCCGCTCATACAAAGCGCGCATCTCTTCCCGCGCCTGCAGCGGATTATCCCGATACTCCATGTCGGTGCGAATCAGCAAAAAGAAGACCGTCTGACTGGGATGCTCCCCCTCATAGTACAAATGCAGGATGCGGGACAGCTGCTCTCTGTCCTCCTCATCCTCCGTATAAAGACTGCGAACATACAGATAGCAGCAATAGGCGTCGATGTCTTCCAGCCGTCTGGCCAGAACGCGTTCCTTTACATCAGCCAAAAGCAGCCCCGCTCTATCCCTCTGCCCCGCCAAAATACAGATCTGAGCATGCAAAAGCTCCAGCATATCCGGCGTATCATAGGAATCCCGCAGTCTGGCAATCTCCGTCAGCATTCCATTCACCTGCACCCGATTCTGGAAATCCTGCCCCAAAGCATCCACATAATGGGCAAAAAAACGCAGAACCTCCGCGCGGTACTCTCCCTGGCGATGCTCCTGGGCTGTTCTGCCCTCTCGGGAGGCCGTCACTTCGACCGTAAAGCTCTGATACGGCGTAGAAAGGATAATGCGCCCCCGATTGACTCCGGCATGAAGCATGGAGGGATGCAGCGTATAGTGCAGACTGCACCGATTTTCCTCAAAACTGTCTTCCGTCAAAAGCCGGGTCTCCAGCTCGATAAAAGGGGCGTCCGTTCTGACGCGGATGTTTACCGCCCCCCAGGTATTTCTCTCAATTTCTATAACATCTGCCTGATCCTTCTCAAGCCCCGCCGCCAGACGTTCCCCCTCATCGATGGAAAGACGCAGCTGCTCCTTGGCTCCGCAGCCGGTCAAAAATTCCTCCAGGGCCTCTCTGCGGTCTCCTTTGCCGTAAAGTCCGCGGTAAAGGGCCGCAAAGGAAGGCTGATCCATAAAAGGCAGCGTCAAAAAGCCGCTGTTCTCAAATATCTTCAGGGCCACATCAAAATCCTGTCTGGCCAGATCGGCAAAGGCTTCAATGGTACGGATTCTCTCATAGGCCGTTCTGCCCGCCGGAGCCGTCACTGTAAAGGCGTACGGAATCCGCCGTTCTCCTCCGTCGCTGACCAGAAAAAACTGACCTTCGATATGCTCTCCGGGCCGCAGTCCCTGCACATTAACCTCATAGGCCACCGTTCCCCGGCTGCCCACGAACTGATCCGCAAAAAGATGGACACGATAATTCGAGGAATACAAAAGACTCTTGACCCTATTGCCTTCTGCTTCCCTCAGTGTCAGCTCTCCTCTGTAATTTTGTCCCGCTGCCAGGTCCAGACAGACCTCTCCAGGCTCTACCGTCAGTCGAAGCTCCTCTTTAAGCTCTTCCCCCCTGGCCAGTCGGCTGATCCGTTCTCTCATCTGTCTATCGCCGCCTTCCGCTGCCATATCCACAGGTTTCTCTTGCGTTTTCCTTTCCAGTCCTACATTCCGGTCCTATATTCCAGTCGTCTCTTCCAGTCTTTCCGCCGTCTATTTTAAAGTCGTTTTAGTTTAGCTGCATTTTCTCTATCTTACCACATCTGGGCGATTCCTGCATTATAATTCTTTGTCCAAATTATCCGCCGGCCTCTCCTCCGAGTCTTCCCGTCTCGTCCCCAAGGCCTCCTGCCCTTCTTCCTCCCCAGCCTCCTGGCGCAGACTTTGGAGCCACTGGCCAATCTCCCTCTCCCTGCCGTTATCCGAGGGCAGGTAAAAGCGCTCGTTTTTAAGCTCATCGGGCAGATACTGCTGCTTCACATAATGCCGCGGATAATCATGGGCATAGAGATAACCGATTCCCCGTCCCAGCCGCCCTGCGCCCCCATAGTGCGCATCCTGCAAGTAAGGCGGAATCGTGCGGATCTTGACCTTTTTTACCGCCTCCATGGCTGCAAAAATTGCATTGCAGGCAGCGTTGCTTTTGGGAGCCGAAGCCACATAGGTCACGGCCTGCGCCAGAATAATCTGCGCCTCCGGCATTCCAACCCTTTCCACCGCCTGGGCCGCCGCTACCGCCACCTGCAAAGCCTGCGGATCGGCATTTCCCACATCCTCGCTGGCACAGATCATGATCCTTCTGGCAATAAAGCGAATATCCTCTCCCGCATTCAGCATCCGCGCCAGATAATAGACCGCGGCATCCGGATCAGTTCCCCTCATGCTCTTGATAAAAGCGGAAATCGTATCGTAATGGTTATCCCCGTCTTTATCATAGCGCACCGCCCGCCGCTGGATGCACTCCTCCGCCACCGGCAGCGTCACATGTATTTTGCCGTCCTCACTCCGCTCGGTCGTCAGCACTGCCAGCTCAATGGCATTCAGGGCCGTTCTGGCGTCCCCGTCGGCCATATCCGCCAGAAAGTCCAGCGCCTCGTCGGAAATCACTGCGTCAAAGCTTCCCAGCCCCTTTTTCTCATCGGTCAGAGCGCGGCGCAGCAATATCTTGATATCATCTGTTTCCAGGGATTTCAGCTCAAAAACCACAGAGCGGGAAAGCAGCGCCCCATTAACCTCAAAATAAGGATTCTCCGTAGTAGCTCCAATCAATATAATCGTTCCGTCCTCCACAAACGGCAGCAGATAATCCTGTTGAGCCTTATTAAACCGGTGAATCTCATCAATAAAAAGGATGGTCCGCCGTCCGTACATCCCCGCCAGATTCTTAGCCCCTTCCACAATCTGTTCCATATCTTTTTTGCCGGAAACAGTGGCGTTAATCTGTGTAAACTCCGAGCTGGTAGTACCTGCGATGACCCGGGCCAGGGTGGTCTTGCCGGTTCCCGGCGGTCCGTACAGAATCAGAGAGCTCAGTTTATCCGCCTGAATGGCCCGGTAGAGCATTTTGTCCTTCCCAATGATATGACGCTGACCCACCACCTCATCCAGAGTTTCCGGACGCAGCCTTGCTGCCAGTGGGGCTTCTTTTTTCTTCTGGTTTTCTCTCATATAATCAAACAGATCCATTTTTCTGCTGCCTTTCATCCGTAATAAAATATAATGTTGTAAAAGTCAAAAGGTCAAAATCCGGCGCAGACTTGCCCGCAGGAGGATTTTGGCCCCCGGCATCCTATAATTCCACAAAATGATTTTACTACAGATTTGCAAAAAAAGGAATGGCCCATCAGCAGTTAATCTAACAGCAGCTCATCCACCCGCACGAATTCATAGCCCTGCCGGGTCAGCTCATCTACAATCTGAAGAGCCGCCTCCACCGAGCTGCGGTATACATCGTGCAAAAGAATAATATCTCCATCCTCCACATCAGATAAAACTCTCTCTGCCACCGTCTTCGTATCCTGCACTCTCCAGTCCTGCGGATCTACGCTCCAAAGCACCACCTGCATATCCGTCAGACTCTCCAAATCCTCCTGCCAGGAGCCGAAGGGCGGCCGGATGTAGCGGATTTCCTGACCGCAGGCCTCCCCGATCACCCGGTTGGCCTCATCAATCTCCTGGCAGGCTTTTTCATCCGGCACGGAGGTCAGCTGTATATGACTGTAGGTGTGATTTCCGATCAGGTGACCATCGTCCGCAATTCGCTGCACAATATCCTCGTGCCCCTCCACATTAACTCCGATCAAAAAGAAGGTGGCCTTTACTCCTCTCTCCTTTAACCCATCCAACAGCAGCTCCGTGCAGACCGGATGCGGACCATCGTCAAAGGTCAGAGCCACCACCGGAGCTTCGCCTGCCTGAGCTTCCCCGTTTCCTCCCGCCTCCACAGCATTCGGCCAGTCCTGTCTGATAAGTCCGGCCAACAAAAAAATCCCTGCTGAAAACAGCAGGGAAAAGAATGTCTTTTTCATGGCATCTGCCCGCCTATCTCCATTCCTTATACTTTATGGAGCGGCAGAACCGATCATGACTGCTAAAGACCTTTGCCGTATGCTTTTTGTTCTCAGGCAATCAAAGCCCTGGCACGGTCATAATCCTGTCTTCTCACATAGATCACATAAACATATGCCATATTATCCGAAAACGGATCGTAACCCATCCCGCCGGCGCCTACCTGCATCGACATACTGGCATGGATATTGCGTCCAAAAGCAGTATGATTCCGCATCGTCTTCATCTCATAGGGAATACGGTGCTCCTCCAGCCGGCTCCACACCTTGGCAGACTGTTCAGCCGAGCTATCCGTAAAAAGCTTTCTGCGATTAAAAACGTTAATCATATAGACGCCTCCTTTCGGAATTTTTTATTATTATCGCAGAAAAAAACATTTTTGTCAAGATGAATCCTCTGGCTTGCGTATGACTTTCAGGCATCTATTCATAGCGCAGAGCTTCTATGGGATCCAGCTTTGACGCCTTATTTGCCGGATAGTAGCCGAAGAAAATTCCAATAGCCATCGAAATGCCTACAACCAGAACAATTACCTCCATATCCGCTCGGGCCGAATATCCCATGACATGGCAGGCGACGGCTCCCAGTCCCACCCCGGTCAGGATGCCGATCGCCCCTCCGACCAGGCAGATAACGACGGCCTCGATGATAAACTGCATGCGGATTGTATGCCCAGGCGCTCCCAAGGCCTTGCGCGTACCGATCTCACGGGTTCGTTCCGTGACCGATGCCAGCATGATATTCATCACGCCGATTCCTCCCACCAGCAGGCTGATGGCCGCTATGGCCGAGATGGCCAGCGATACGGTGTCCAGCATCTCCGTCATGGTGAATACGAGGCTTTCCATGCTGGACGCTGTGACGGTCCATACGTCGTTTTGCGTATAGTAGCTGGCAAAGAAATTCTCCGATGTGGTTACGAAGGCTGTCGTGTCCGTTCCCGTGCTGGTAATGACAGTCAGGCTGCTGTAGCCTTCCAGGCTGCCGGAAAGCTCTTTTGCCACATCTAACGGAATATAGAAATTGGTAACGGAGCTGCCGAACGCAGCTTCCTCCTCGGACTCCGAATCCGTCTCCGATTCCGAAGAATCCTCCAGGCGGTAGACGCCGACAATGTAGAAGGTAAAGCTTCGGTTATTCACCTGGACGGAAAGAGACTGGCCGATGGCGTTCATCGGAGTGACGTCCATGTATTCCGTGACAAATTCATCCGCCACCAGGCAGAGCCGGCGTCCGCTGTCCGTGTCGTTCTGAATGCTTCTGCCGTACAAAAGCTCCAGCTCCCCGCCGGCGTCCACCGCCGCCGTAATCACCTTATGTTTTCGCATTTTTTGTCCCAGCCAACGGAGGAAACGGATAAAACCTCTCCCGACAGACCTGGGAAATCCCTTCAGGAATCCTCCAATTTTTCTCAGCAGTTTCATTATAGCTCCTCTCTTCTTTGCAGATATGGAGCCATTATAGCAGGGAATACTGAAAAGGCCGGCTGCGATCAGGCGGAAAATTTGCTCCTGTGTATCTGAACGAATCCGATAAAAAACTCCCCATCCGCCGCGATATCACAGAAAGAAAGGGATATTCCAGTCAACCGCAGCTGGAATACCCCTTTTTATATTGCTCCGTCTTTTAATTTCTTTTCCTTTCGGACGTCCGGCTCTTTTTTGTGGGCCTTAATCCCACTGGCTCTGATCCGTATGCAGAAGCTCGTGGGCCTTGTGGGACATGGGCGAACCTAAGAACTCCTTATACAGGGTGCGCACGTCGGGATTCTCGTGGGAATAGCGCAGGGCGCTGCCCTTATCCAGGCGGTACAGGCCAGCCGCCCTCTGGGCTGCCCGTTCCTCGCCGTCCTTGATGGGCTGGCCGCCGCCGCCGGCACAGCCGCCGGGACATGCCATCACTTCCACGAAATCATACTCGCACCGTCCGGCCCGCACATCCTCTATGAGCTTTCTGGCCTCTCCCAGACTGGAAACCACGGCGCAGCGCAGCTTATTGCCCGCCACGTCCACCTCCAGCTCTCTTCGGTCTGTCAGTCCGCGTACCTCCTTAAATGCCTCCGGCTCTATGTTTTTGCCCATCAGCAGGAAGTAAGCGGAGCGCAGGGCCGCCTCCATGACGCCGCCGGAGGCGCCGAAGATAACAGCTGCCCCAGTGCCGCTGCCCAGAGGATTATCAAAGGGCAGGTCGGGCAAATCCTCCACATGGATATACGCCATTTTGACAAAGCGCATGATCTCTCGGGTAATCATTACAAAATCCACATCCGGCGTAGAGCCGTCGGCCGTCATGCAGCTGACGCTGCACTCGTATTTCTTGGCGCTGCAGGGCATGATAGACACCACGCACAGCTTATCCGGTGACACGCCGATCTTTTCGGCGAAGTAGGTCTTGGCCACGGCCCCGAACATCTGCTGCGGCGATTTGGCCGTGGACAGCTGCCCCACCATATCCGGGTATTCACTGCGCAAAAAACGCACCCAGCCGGGACAGCAGGAGGTAAACATCGGCCATTGATATTTCTCCCGATGGGACAAACGCTCCAAAAGCTCGCTGCCCTCCTCCATGATCGTCAGATCCGCGCCGAAATTGGTGTCGAATACATAGTCAAAACCGATCTGCTTGAGCGCCGCCACCAGCTGGCCGGTGGTCACCGCCTCCTGGGGCAGGCCCAGACTCTCGCAGAAGGCCACCCGCACCGCCGGGGCGATCTGCACCACTGTGGTAATCTCCGGATCATCCAGAGCCTCAAACACAGCGTTGCCGTCCTTGCGCACCGTCAAGGCTCCCACCGGGCAGTGGGTCACGCACTGGCCGCAGGCAGCGCAGTTCGATTCGGCAATGGGCTGATTGTCCTTCACATGGATGGTCGTCCGGTAACCGGTATTGATGACCTCCCATACCCCCAGGGTCTGCACTCTCTCACAGATATTGACACAGCGCATGCACTTGATGCACTTGGAGGCGTCGCGGATAATGGGGAAACTGGAATCCCAGTTGTATTTTTCGCATTCCTCCGGGTAAGGGACGCTCAAGATTCCCATATTCCCGGCAATCTCCTGCAAGGTACAGGTGCCGTTTCGCAGACAGATGGGGCAGTTCATCCTGTGCTGGGACAGGATCAGCTGCACGTTGGTCTTGCGGGCCTTGCGGGCCTTGGGGCTGCTGGTGTGGATCACCATTCCCTCCTCCACCTCGTGGTTGCAGGAGGTGACCAGCTGGTCGATGCCCTCCACCTCCACCGCGCAGACGCGGCAGGCGCCGATTTCATTGATATCCTTCAGATAGCACAGCTTGGGAATTGTGATGCCAACCTGTGCAGCCGCCTCCATGATCGTCGTTCCCTCCGGGACCGACACGGCTCTTCCGTTGATTGTCGCGTTTACCATTGTGTCGTTCTACCTCCCTTCAGAGAACCATATCCGTAGTAATCGCAGCGCAGGCAGCGGGACGCCTCCTGGGCCGCCTCTTCCTCGCTCATGCCCAGCTCCACGCCCTCGAAATCGCAGCGGCGCTCGCAGGCCTCTCTCTCCACCAGGCTGACCCGGCCGCAGGGGATGCGGTTGCGCACATGGCCGGCCGGAATCTCCACATCGCAGCTGATCATATGGTTGAAGCCCAGGAAGGAATCGATGTTGGCCGCAGCCACCTTGCCGCCCTCGATGGCCCGGATTACCGTGGCCGGTCCGGTCACGCAGTCGCCTCCGGCAAAGACCCCTTCCTTGTCGCGGATCATGCCGTCGTCCAGGGCGTCGATCACCCCGCGCTTCACCTCGATGCCGCTGCTCTCAAAATGCTTGTAATCGATATTCTGGCCGATGGCCACGATCACCCGGTCGCAGGGGATCGCCACCTCGGGCTTGCTGGAATCCTTCGGGGACGGGCGGCCCTTCCGGTCGCAGCGGCTGATCATCTGCGGCTTGGCCCACAGGGCCTTCACCGCCCCGTTTTCGTCCTTCTCAATACGCAGGGGCACCATCAGGGATTTGATCTCCACGCCTTCGGCGATGGCGCTCTCCACCTCCGCCGGCAGGGCGGGCATATCCTCCTGGCGTCTGCGGTAGACGATGGTCGTCCGGGCCGCTCCCAGGCGCACCGCCGAGCGGGCGCAGTCCATGGCCACATTGCCGCCGCCCAGGATCACCACGTTTTCCCCGGTGAAATCCGGGAACTCGTCATGGCCGATCTTATCCAGAAGGTCGACGGCGGAAATCACATTCTTCGCGTCCTCGCCCTCGATCCCCATCTTCTTATCCACCTGGGCGCCGATGGCGATATAAACCGCGTCGTACTGCAGGATCAGGGCCTGAATCGTGATGTCCTTGCCTACCTTTGTATTTCGCCTAACCTCCACGCCCAGAGAGAGGATCACGTCGATGTCCTCCTGCAGCTTTTCTCTGGGGAAACGGTAGCTGGGAATGCCGTAGCGCAGCATACCGCCCAGCTTCGGCTTTTCCTCAAAGACCGTAACCTTATGGCCCATCAGAGAAAGGTAATAAGCGGCGCTTAAGCCGCTGGGCCCTCCGCCGATGACCGCCACCTTCTTGCCGGTGGACGGAGCGCATTTCTCCGCGGGCGTCTTGGCCGCGTAGTCCACAGCCGCCCTTTTGAGGCCGCGGATATTGATGGGGCTGTCGATAATGCGCCGGCGGCATTTTCTCTCGCAGGGATGCTCGCAGACATAGGCGCAGGTCGTCGGGAAGGGATTATCCTTGCGGATCAGGCGCACCGCATCCTCATAGCGGCCTTCCCCTACCAGTGCCACGTAGCCGGGGATATCCACATCGGCAGGACATGCGTCCACACAGGGCACGGAAATCTTGGTGGCGTCCACATAGCCGCCGTTTTCGATATACCGCACGTAGTCGTCATAGCATTCCGTCACTCCGTGGTAAACCATTCTGGCCGCCTCGTAACCGATGGCGCAGTCAGCCGATTCGTAGATACTCTTCGCCGTATCTCGAATCAAATCCAGGGTCTCGACCGTGGCCCGGTTCTCCAGCACATCCGTCAGGAGATTTTGCAGCTGGCGCAGGCCGATCCGGCAAGTTGTGCACTTTCCGCAGGTCTGGGCGTGACACATCTTCAGAAATCCCAGGTGGAAGTCGGCCGGGCAGGAGTCAATGGCGCCGGCAATCATGCGCCGCTCCAGCACCTCGTACATCCGCTCCACGGATTTCTGGACTGCGTCCGATTTCTTGATTTCCAATCGACTCATGGCAATCCCTCATTCTTTCTTTCATTAGGTGTATGTGTTATATGTAGGACAGGGCCGGGCTCCAGTCCTCCCCGGCCCAGGAAGGTTCCGGAAAAATTGTTAGTTTTTTAACGTATCCTATAAAAAAATACCGGCAGCCGTCTTATGTCGTTCCCATAATGCCGGAAAGAGGGGTTTATGCCTCTCTCCGGCCTTCGATGTCCCTTTATCAGGCTATCCGTTCTTTCCGTTACATTCTTAATTATAAAGGCTATATTTCAGCTGTCAATAGCAATCAGCCCAGCTTTGTTCCGCAGTTAGGGCAGAATTTGGCTCCCGATACCTTGGTGCCGCAATTCGGGCAGAAATTCACGCCCGAGCCTCCTGCGGGCTGTCCCCCCTGATAGCCGCCGCTTTGCTGATTCTGGTTCGTCTGATTTTGATTCATCTGATTCACCATCTGCTGCCCCATGGCCATACCCATCTGCATCTGCATCATATCTGAGGCTACGCCGTGTCCGCTGCCGCCCTTTGTCATGGCGTCCACCATGCCCATCTGCTGGTACCGATTCATATCGCCCACCATGCTCTGCGCCGCCGCTTTGGTCTGCATCCGCTGCACTTCCTCCGGGTAAGAGATGCTGGCGATGGCAAAGTCGGTGATACCGATGCCGATCTTCTGCATCTCCATGTCCAGATCCTCGCAGATGCCCTTGGAAATATCATAGGCATTGGCCTGCAGGTTGAACATGTCCTTGCCCTCTTTGGTAATCCACTTCATCAGCAGCTGATTCAGCATGGAGGTCACTCGCTCCCGCACCTCATCCACGCTGAACTGTTTCTTAATACCGGCGATTCTCTCGATCAGAACCATGTCGTCGGCTACATAGCAGTTGTAGGTGCCAAAGGCCCGGATCGGCATACCGCCGGGCAGACCTGCCGCCGGCAGATTGATGGCGTTTTTGGTTCCCCATTTCATCGGTACCTCTTTGGTGTTGACAAAGAGAACCTCCGCCCGCATCGGCGTATTAAATCCAAACTTAAAGCTTTTGAGCGTACTGAGGAAAGGAACGATCTCCGATTCAATATCATAGCTTCCCTCGTCCCGGAATATGCCTTCTACCTTTCCATTGAACATAAAGATGGCGTCCTGACCCTGTCTTATGATCAGCTTACTTCCCTTTTTGATCTCATCGTTGTTCCATTTCCAGAACAGAAGATCGTCACGATATTCTTCCCACTCCACCACATTTGCCAGTTGTCCACCGAAAATACCCATTTTTTATCCTCCTGCCCTTAAATAATATTAGCATAATGCCGCCGGCGGTTTATTGGCCGCCGGCCGGCCGTATATCGGATTCTTCCGCACCCCCACTGTTTTCAGCCTGGTCATACTTGCTCATCAGCTCCGACAGATCGTTGTCCTTCCCGCGCCCTTCCAGCTCTGCCATCGCTTCCGCCCGGTCCAAAGCCGCCTGAGCCTTTTGCTCGTTCTCCCGGAGACTTCCATCCCCCAGACTGTTCATAGCCTGGGAAAGCTCTGCGGCCGCCAGTTTTGCTTTGACCGCATCCCGGCGCGCCGTGATGTCGTTTAACTGGGCACTGGCCTTATCATAGAGCTTCTCTGCCTGCGAAGCATAGGACTGGGCTGCTTTCTCCTGTTTTTGCAGCTCCTCCAGCTGCTTTTGCAGAGCGGCCTTTTTATCCAGGAAAAATCTCGCATCCTTATCCTGGTCCCCCGATACCGCCTTGGCGGCATACCTTTCCATCTTTGCAATCTGGTCCTCGCACTGTGCGATCTCTCGTTTTCGCTTGTCCTGAGCCGCTAAAACCGCCTCGGTCTGTGCCTTCATATTCAAAAGCGCCTCCTGTATCTGCCTGACATATCGATCCAGCTGGTCCGTCTCATTTTTTTTCTTTCCGCCAAACAGGGAACGAAGCCAGTTCCAAATCCTCCTGAAAATCCCCATATACTCTCTCCCTTCTGCGCGCGTCCCTTTCGGGGCCGCATCAGACCGTACGGCCTGATGCTTACGTGGACATTATAATACATTTCGGTCATGTTGTCCAATTAAAACGAGGGAAAGTTGCGTCCCCCAAATCACCAAGCTGCGTATCCTTTGAAAGATCAGCGGAGGCTGGCAAAGGCGCCGTAGAGATCCAGCGTGCCGTATCCCCATTCTTTGTTGGGATAGGAAAGGTTGGGATTCCGGCCGGCCCCCTGGATTAACAGGGTACGAATCGCGCTGTTGTTCATCAGCACATTTCCGCCGCGAACGATTCCCCACTCCAGCAGGCACGCGGCAGCTCCCGCCGCGTGGGCGGCAGCCGGGCAGGTCCCCGTGCGTCTCGTATAACGGCCGCTAATTCCGGGACCGTAAATATCCACGCCGGGAGCAGCCAGATCGGGCTTTACCTCCTGCAGCCTGGTATAGCCGCGCCCTGAACGGATATAAATTCCGCCCGTATTGTGATTATACGCTCCTACGGCCAGCAGGCCTGCCGTGGCCGAGGGCACCGTCAGCGTCGTATCCGGGTCCGCGTTCAGAAAAACCGTATCGTCCTGGGCAAAGCCCCGGACAGGCAGCCACATATGAAAGACCCCGGTCAGGAGATTTACACAGTAGACACGCACATTCCATACGCCGGGAACCGGCGTCAGGAAGCGCAGTACGATCAGCTGACTGTTGGAACGCACATCCAAAATCCGATAGCTTACGTCCACCGCCGAGCTTTCCAGCACAAAATTCACCACCTGGCTCTGTCCCAGCCGCAAGGGAATCTGCGGTACCTGGTCGCCTCCGGGAGAAGTAATGGAAACGGCAAAACGGTCAGGAATCTGCGCCCACAGCTCCAGCTGAAATCCCCTTTCACCCGGAGCCACCCGAATTTCCACATCTGCGTAGTCTCCCTCTTTCTGGATCTGACCGCGATAATGGTGAGACAGACCGGTCTCATTGCCGGTAGGTACTACCACGGAGATTCCCGGCTGTTCCACCAGCATTTCCAAGGTCTGCGACAGAGGCGAGCCTCCGGTATGGCTGCCCCAGTTGGTCCCCAGGCAGCACAGGATCACCAGGGGAACCTTAAGCTCCTCTCTGAGCCTGCGAAGATACGAGGCCGCCAGCATGATATCATTCTCCTGGTAGGCCCTGGCATCCTCCCGAATTCCATAAAAATCACGCAAATACCTTTTGGCCGGCTTTAGCTTGACCATGGCTATGGAAGCCTGAGGCGCCGCCCCCGTAAAAACATCCGCCGGCATCTCCCCGCCGGCGGCCACACCTGCCATAAAAGTACCGTGCCCCGACTCATCCTGCGAGGGCACCACCGCCAGAGGGTCCTGCGAACGCAGCGCCTCATTGATCTGTTCCCTTCGATACTCCGAGCCGTAGCTCATCCACCGGGGGGCAGGTCCATCCTGCAATGTCTGATCCCAGATCGCCTCGATTCGGGTACTGCCGTCGGGCCGCCGAAAGACAGGATTCTGGTAATCAATCCCCGTATCGATAAGACCGATCAGCACGCCCTGCCCGGTGAGCCCCAGAGCAGACTGACGCACCTGAATGATTCCGGAAGCCGTCATACTGGTAGTATCCTCCAGTGCATACAGCTTGGGAATCATGCTGTAGGGAATCCGGCTGTAGCTCAAAGGCTCCCACTCCCTTTTGGGCACGTAAAAGGATGCATAGCGATTGTTTACCGCCTGACTGCAGTAAGAGGACGGCTCGGCCTGTATGTCCTCCGGAAAATAATATTCCACGATAAAATCCCCGTAATCCTCCGACATGATATTTTCGCCGCAGCTGCCGCGTTCTTTGTTCTCCGGCATTTTTTCCTCCCGAAATTTTTTCTATCTCTATGCTATGCTTTTTTATTCCTTGGGATGAAAAAAGAGAGGGCGAAAAGCGTCCGTCATCCGCTCTCTGCTCTCTCTTTTATAAGCCGTTTCTAACCCTCTAACAGCGGCATCCCCCGCAGCGCAATCTTAGGTCCGCCGGTATGTTCCAGATACTCTTTGGTGATCGTAACAGAACCAATATTGTCATCCTTGGGAATCTCATACATAATGTCCATCATAAACTCTTCGATGATGGAACGCAGCGCCCTGGCTCCCGTCTCCTTCTCCATCGCCTTTCTGGCAATGACTTTTAATGCCTCATCCTCAAAGATCAGCTGCACCTCATCCATCGCCAAAAGCTTCTGATACTGACGTATAATCGCATTCTTCGGCTCCTTCAAAATACGCAGCATCAGATCCTCCGTCAGAGATTCCAGCGCCACCACGATGGGCAGACGGCCCAAAAACTCCGGTATCATGCCGAACTGACGCAAATCTTCCGTCGTCACACGGGACAGAATATTTTTGTCCGAAGCATACTGGTCCCGCAGCTCTGCGTTAAAACCAATT
Source organism: uncultured Lachnospiraceae bacterium (assembly GCA_944381515.1). GTDB lineage: Bacteria > Bacillota > Clostridia > Lachnospirales > Lachnospiraceae > RGIG7193. The sequence goes on from CALWLM010000027.1 coordinate 30,178, forward strand.
CCGGCGCTCTTGTTTAAGCGATCCCGGATAATATCCTCCAGATCCGGGAAGGCGCCTCCGCAGATAAACAGGATGTTGGTGGTGTTTACCGTGGTCATGGGCACCATGGCATTCTTGCTGTTGGAACCCACAGGCACCTCAACCTCCGCTCCCTCCAGCATCTTTAACAGCTCCTGCTGCACTGACTCTCCGCTCACATCCCGAGTGGTGGTATTCTTTTTCTTGGCAATCTTATCAATCTCGTCAATATAGACAATACCATGCTCTGCCTTCTCCACATCGTTGTCCGCGGCGGCAAGGAGCTTGGAAATCACGCTTTCGATATCGTCGCCTATATAACCGGCCTCCGTCAGCGAAGTAGCGTCCGCAATGGCAAGGGGAACATTGAGAAGCCTTGCCAGCGTCTTTACCAGATACGTCTTGCCGCTGCCGGTAGGGCCCAAAAGCAGCATATTGGACTTCTCGATCTCTATGCCGTCGGACGGGTCTGCCGTCACTCGCTTGTAATGATTATACACGGCCACAGAAATCGCCTTTTTGGCCTGCTCCTGTCCCACCACATACTCATCCAGCTGCGCCTTCATCTGATGGGGCGCAGGGATTTTATGGCGGTCAAATCCGGCTGCAGCCTCCGGCTCCTTTTCTTTCTTCTTTTTCAGCTTCTGTCTCTTAGGAACCTCCGGACTGTTTAATCCCAGCTCGTTGAGATTAATCAGCTCCATTCCCATTCCCGGATAATTCTTGAGGATCTCCTGGTAGCGGTCCAGACTTCCGTTCTGGAGAGAATTAAACGCCTTCTGCATACAGTCTGAGCAGATGTCCATGTTGCCGGGCATACGAATCAGACGTCCGGCGCGGCTCTCCGGCCTGCGGCAGATAAAACACACCTTCTCGTAATCGTCATCATCCGAATGGGATTCTGAAACATTCGCAGCCTTTGCCGAAGAAGCCCCGTCAGAGACCTCTTTCTTCGCCTCATCGCCCGTTTTTTCTGTCCCGGCACCTTTCTCAGTTTCTCCAGTCTCCTCCGTCTCTTCAGGATTTCTATACTCTTCACTCATATGTGCTTATTCTCCTTTGTGGCAATATCCTTACACCCATACCATTATAGTATACCTGAGATTATTCCATCACACAAGTAAACTTATCATAAACTCTCAGCCCGCCCAGGCGCCTCGCTAAGCTCTCGGCCCCCATGACCTCCTCTTTTGCAGGGGCGGAAAAAACCGCCCGGCGCTAGCCGGACGGCTTTTCCAGAGAAAAAGGGAAATGATACAATATTTTTATGGGAAATTACTGATTGGTTTCAGTAAAGTCCCTCTCATAAGCTAAAGTTACATCCACGGTCATCTCCTGATAGGAGCCATCAACCTGACGCTGCAGCGTCACCGTCACGGTTTCGCCTCCGGCAAAATAGCTCAGGGCATCCTGCAAATCTGTCACACTTGCAACACTGTAGCGATCCACCTGTGTAATGATATCCATCTCCTGAATACCGGCCGACTCTGCGGGAGAACCCTCTACCACGGAATAAACAAACACACCTTCGGGCATTCCATACATAGAGGCAGACTGGCTGTCCACCGTTACCGGCTGAATTCCCAGATAACTGGCATCCTCCTCGGATACTCTCTCGCGCGTCTCATAGTTCATCATCTCATTAATCAGATCTTTTACAGATGAGATCGGGATTGCATAGCCAATACCTTCCACCTGTTCATCCATCAGCTTTGCCGTATTAATACCAACTACTTCACCGGCAGCATTGAGCAAAGCGCCGCCGCTGTTGCCGGGATTGATGGCTGCGGATACCTGCATAACCGTCAGAGTCACTCCTTCATCCGTAGTCACTTCACGGTTCAGGGCGCTGACGCAGCCCTCTGTCACAGACTGTCCGTAACCCATGGCGTTGCCGATGGCAATAACGCCCTGCCCAATCTTAAGAGCATCGGAATCTCCCAGAGTAGCAATTGCAATGGCGCTGCGGGTATCGCTGCTCAGAGAATCCATCGGAACAGAAATAATGGCAATATCTGCATTGGGCTTCGTGCCCTTGATCGTTGCCTCTGCCGTAGTATTATCTGCAAACTGTACCGTCAAAGTTTCACTGTTTTCCACCACATGATTGTTGGTGACAATCAGAAGCTCGGTGTCATTCTGGCCGATAATAATACCGGAACCGCTTCCCTCTGTAGGGATCTCAACCGTACCCTGCCAGAAACCGAAGTTCTGCGTTGTATATCCGGAATTGGTGATGGCCACGATAGAGGGCATCACATTTTCCACCACATCAGATACATCGGTCAGTATGACGGAACCGGTCGTTCCCTGATTGACCGCCGAAGTCGCGGTGTTCTCAATGGCTTCCGCTCCCGTCTCTGTCTCAGCCGCCTGGGTCTCATTGGAAGCCACCTCTTCCGATCCATCCCTCAGCTGATCCAGTATTGTATGAGCGCTGTAGCCGCCTGCCGCCGCCACACCTACCAGCAGGAGCATACCCAGCGTAATTGCTACGACTCGGCCAACGCCGCCTTTTTTCTTTTTCGGCTTCTTAGGATCATAGTCATTGCCGTAATACCCGCCGTCACGATGACTGCCGGAATTATAATTCGTTTCATTGTTCGTATATCCATTATCATTGTAATTATACTCCTCACTCATGGTAAGACTTCCTTTCTCATACTTCTTTCTATTTCAAACATCTCTGTCTCTCTTACTATGCCTATAATATAGAGCGGATTTGTGTTCAAAGTGTGTTAAAACCTTTAAAAAAAAACGAAATCAAAAACGCCTCCATACCAGGCTCACGGCTTGGCGCGGAGGCGTTTCATCGCCTTTCATTTTATCCGGTTAATCGGAGGCAGGAGCTCCTATTCCGGAATATTCTTCGATATATTTGCTAATGGCCTTGACTGTGCCGGAGGCTTCATAGCTCTCATTGTCATAGAGGAAGGCATGAAGCTGCTCCACGTTTTGCTCCAGTCCCTGGGGGAAAACATAGGAGGCGCCGTCCACAGTAGCCGCCTGACGGTCGAAGGGGAAGCCGGCCGTATCCACAATGTTGAACCGAGAAATAGCTCCCGCCATGGAAAGCACGTCGGCAATCGTCAGATTGGTGGAAACATAGCCAAAGACCTCGTCGGCAATACTGTTTAGAGTGGACAGGCTGGCCTGCTTGGCCTTTTCCAGCATCAGGCTCACCACCTGGCGCTGTCTCTCGGCGCGTCCATAGTCATTGTCGATATAGCGAATCCGGCAGAAGGCTACCGCCTGGACTCCGTTTAAATGCTGATAGCCCGGCGAGTAAATGTAATCGGACTCAAAATTATCGGGATCGGACCAGATACCGGTGGAATTTCGCGTTTCCTGAATATAGCCGTTGATATACTGCATCATCGACTCCGGCACCTCGATATCGATGCCGCCCAGCAAATCTATGGCATGAGCCACCGCATACCAGTTGACCGACACATACTCCGTAATATTCAGGTCCAGATTACGGTTCAGGGCGTCGATCGCTCCCTTTGCCCCCTCTCTCCAGTACATCGTGGTCATTTTGCGGAAAGCATTGGTGTCGTAAGGATCATTGACAAACAAATCCCGGAATACCGAAGCCAGCTTGATATCGCCGGTCTCATTGTTGATGCTCACAAGCATTACCACATCGGAATGTCCCGTTTCCGTGGTCATATCTCTTGCATCCGTTCCAAAAACCGCAATGGTCCGATAGCCGGACAGCGACTGCAGCGTATCCTCGGACAGATCGTCGTTGACCTGAATATCACTGTCGCTGAAATCCGCCTTGATGATCTTGTCCCATTTGGAATAAACAAAGATCACTACTCCCAGGAAAACTAGAACCACAGCCTCCAGGGCCAGAATAATCGCTTTGCGGCGGCGGCGTTTCTTTTTTCGCATCAGCTCCTTCTGCCGGTTTCTCTCCTCCTGCTTTCTGCGCTGCGCTATTTCTTCCTGGGAAAGCGAACGACTCCGGCGTCTGACCGGAGGCGTCTCCCTGTTTCTTGTACTTGCCATAAAAATCCTCCTGCTAGTATGCGTTTTTATTGATAAAACCGTGTACAACTGTTAAAAGCAAAATTTTGATGTCAAAACTCACGGTCCAGTTTTCAATATAATACAGGTCATACTCAATTCTCTTGCGGATGGAAGTATCGCCGCGGTAGCCGTTGACCTGCGCCCAGCCGGTCATTCCCGGCCGCACCTGATGCTTAATCATATAACGGGGAATTTCCTCCCGGAATTTTTCCACAAAGAAAGGCCGCTCCGGTCTGGGTCCCACCAGGCTCATATCCCCCTTGAGCACGTTAAAAAGCTGTGGGAGTTCGTCAATACTGGTTTTGCGGATAAAGCGCCCTACCTTCGTGACACGGCAGTCCCCGGCCGTCGTCCACTCCTTTTTCTCCTCAGAGGGCACCTGTACGCACATGGAACGGAATTTATACATGGAAAACGCCCGGTTGTGAAGTCCCACCCTCTCCTGCCGGAAAATAATCGGTCCCGGAGAAGACAGCTTTACCGCCAGCGCCGTAGCCAGCATTACGGGAGAAAACACCACCAGGCAGACAATTGCCCCTGCAATATCAATTCCTCTCTTCAGCGTGGCATTAAAAGAGTCTGTAAGGGGCACATGGCGAATGTGAATCACCGGCAGGCCCATCAGGTCCTCCGTATAGGGGCGGGTCGGAATAATATTGTTGTAATCCGGCACAAATTTGGTGTGAACGCCCGACTTCTCGCAGACGGTCACAATCCTCTCCAGCTTGTTATACTCGCCCAATCCCAGAGTAATAACGATCTCATCCAGCCGGTTCACCGCCAGAATATCTTCCAGCTCTGACGTGGAGCCGATCACATGCACACCCCGGTACTCATAGCCCCAGTCCGTATTGTCGTCCAGTATTCCGCGGATCTTATAACCCCAGATGGGATTTTCCATAACCCGGTCAATATAGGAAAAAGCCGCGCGGCTGCATCCCACTAAGATCACATGCTTCTGGTTATAGCCCTTGCGGCGAAAGAGTCTGAGCACCCGGCGCACCGAATAGCGGAAGATCATATCTCCCAGGGTGTTCATCACAAAGAAAAGGGCGAGCATGGGCCGGGAAAAATCCTGCAAAGCCTCTTTTCCCAAAAACAAAATCAGAGAAAAAATCAGCAGAACGATGATGTTGCCCTGAATAATGCTCCCGATCTCCTTCATGCTCTGGGTCACCCGCTTGGGGGCATAGAGATGAAGAATCCAGTAAACGCACAAAGTGGCCGGCACCAAAAAAAGCAGGGCGGACATATATTGACTGAAGGAATAGCCGCCCAGCTCACCTTCACCGGCAAAGGGAGTCAGAATCTGAAATTCGAACACCAAAACATAAGCCGCCAGATACGAGGCCACAATAACCACCGCATCCAGCAGTACCGCCAGATTATTTAATCTCTTCTGATTTTCTTTAATCACGGTAGTACCCCCGGCTTATCCTGTGCAAACCGCCTCTGACGCTCCAAAAGCCAGAGTATCCAAAATGCGGTTTTGTCTGTCTCTCTGCAAAAAAGGACATGTTTCGTTTGCTATATTACTCTAAAGCCGTCCAGATTGCAAGGAAAAAAAAGCGCTCAATTTTCTTAAAGTTTTATAACCCGACGTTTTATCAGGTCCGACGCATATATAAAAGTATTGACAATCAGCTCCCACTCGATGCGCAGATACCGCCCCAGATTGCGGACCCGAAAGGGCACCCGGCGGCATTTTTTCAGCGTGGAAAAGCCCTCCTTAAGTCCCGCACGATAGTCTGCTCCAAAGCCTCTCTTGGAAAAGAAGCGAATCTTCACCGCATAGCCGAAGGCCAAGGGCAGAGCATTGACGGCAAGCTGCAAAAGAGGCATATTCTTGTAATTCAGATAGACGCTGTTGCGGGCGGCCAGCCGCACCTTAAAAGGATTATACTTGGAACCGCTGGTGCCGCTTCCCACATGATAGACCACCGCCTCCGGACAGTACCAGTTCTCATAGCCGGCGATCCTGGCCCGGTACCCTACATCCAGATCCTCCAGATAAGCAAAATGGAGCTCGTCGAAATAACCGATTTCATCGAAAACCGCCCGGCGATAAATGGCCGCGCCGGCACAGGCGGAAAAGACGCGCCGCGGCCTGGTAAAGCCGGAGCTTCTCTGGGCCACTCCCCGCTGAAAGGCCCAGCCAATAACTGTGTACAAATCTCCCGCATCGTCCATCAGCCTTTTTTCATAAAGCTGAATCATCTTGCTGCTGACAGAAAAAATCCGAGGCGAACCTTCCATAGCTTTTTCCAGCTCCCGGATATAGTCCGGCTCCGGCTCTGTGTCGTTGTTTAGAAGGACCACATATTCGGTGCAGGAGGCGCGGATTCCCGCGTTGACCGCTCCGGAAAAGCCGGTGTTTTCTCCCATTTCCATCAGATATATGGGACAGCCCTGGCAGCCCGAATCCGTCTTCCGCCTCTCAGGCTCTGCCGGAAGCTTCTCTCCCGGACGAATCCGCACAAAACCCGGCAGATTTTCCTCTATCCACTGAACAGAGCCGTCAGCAGAACCATTATCCACAATGAGCACGCAGAAATCCCCGGCGGACTGTTTATCCAGAGCCGCCATACAGGGCTCCATGAAATGTTTTCCGTTGTAATTAGGTATAATTACCGTTGTTTTCATTCTATTTCACTCTTTGTTCGTAGTCGATCTCGTAGGGATTGCGGAGGGTAAAATCGTTGCGCGCCAGAGTCAGATTTACATTATAATAGGGATCGCCGGCCCGCAGCCGCTCCTCCCACTTCTCTTTGAACAAATCCATCTCTCCATTGAACCGCTTCACCTTCTCCGGCGTGTCCTCCAGCCCTCTGGTCTTGGACTCATAATGGTAGGCCTCCATCTGCGCGTTGTAGAGAACGCCCCAGCCTGCCTCCCCCGCTTTCAGACACAGATCTACATCGTTGAAGGCCACAGCCAGATCTTCGCTGAAGCCGCCGATCTGGTCGAATACCTCCCGCTTTATCATCAGGCAGGCTGCCGTAACGGCGCTTAAGCGCCCTGTACACCAGTCTCTTCCCATATATCCGCAGTCGTAACGCGGCTGTCCCACAAAGGCATGTCCCGCCACGCCGCCCAATCCCACGATAACGCCTGCATGCTGAATGGTGTCGTCGCCGTAATACAGCCGCGCCCCCACAATACCGATCTCCGGCCGCATACAGGGGTTGAGCATTTCGTCGACACAGTCTGAGGTAATGATTTCCAGATCATTATTCAAAAGCCACAGATATTCGCCGCGGGCAAAGGAAGCCCCGTAATTATTGATGGCGGAATAATTAAACTCGCCCTGCCAGGTCACCACGCGCACGCCGGGAACCTCTTTTTTCAGCTGTTCATAATAATCGAAGGTAGCCTCCTGCGTGCTGTTGTTCTCCACGATGATCCATTCCATGTTGGTATAGGAGGTGTGGGCCAGAACTGAACGCACCGTCCGGTCCAGATCCTCTCTGTGATCCTTGGTCGGGATAATCACGGAAATGAGAGGGTCCCGCTCCCGTTCATAATGCGTCACATACATTCCCGGCCGCAGTCCTCTGCTGACCTGGGCATGAATTCCCAGCCGCCGGTAGTGCGCCTCAATGGCCCTCTGGCCCGCGTCAAAAGCATAGCTTTTGCTGTCCGGGTCCTTGGAGGTGGAGGCGCTGTGGCAGCGCCAGTGATAGAGAATCTTTGGCACATGACCGACTTTTCTGGCCTTCTCCGTGCAGCGGAAAATAAAATCATAGTCCTGCGCTCCGTCATAATCCGGCGAAAAACCGCCTGCCTCCATGGCCAGACTGCGCCGCACCGCCAGAAGGTGGCAGATATAGTTTACACTGCGAAGCAGATCCTCATTAAAATCCGGCTTGAAATGAGGATCATAAAACTTCTTTCCCTTTTTATCCGTCTTGTCCTCGTCCGAATAAATTACATCCATATCCCCATGGTCCCGCAAAAGCTCGGCAAAGCTGTAGAGAGCATCGGGAGCCAGCATATCGTCGTGGTCGGCAAAGACGACGAAATCCCCCTCTGCCATCTGAAGGGCTGCATTGGTGTTGCCGGCTATTCCCCGGTTCCCTCCCAGATGCTGATAGCGGATTCTCTCATCCTTTGGCAGATCATCCTCCCCGAGAGGCGTCTCGCTTCCATCGGCCAGGCACAGCTGCCACAACTCGTAGGTCTGCGCCTGAATGGATGCAATCAGCGCCTCCAGATATTCCGGGGGCGTATGATATAGGGGAACCACTATGCTGAATCTGGGACAGCGCCCTTCCCCCTGCTTTTCCGCGGCCAGCCAGGCCGCGCTCTTCTTTTTTTGCAGCTCCAGCTCTCTGGCGGAGGGCAGGGCGCCCTTTCTCCACTTTTCATAGCTGACTGTCTCCAGCCGAAAGAACTTGTTGTGGATTTTCTTAAAGCCCTTTTTCGCCCCGTTCTTTTTGAAATATAGGATTGTCTTGGTTAAAAGGCTCTTATGCCTGCGTTCTTCCTGTACTTCCATATCTTTACTGCCCATCCCACTCCGATTCATGCAGATAGCATCCGGAAAAGTCCGGGGCCGTCAGCGTCAGATTGGGATTGTAGTAGGGGTCTCCCTTCTCCATATACTGCGGATATCTCTCCTTTAGAAGCTTCTGCTCCCGCAGGAACCGGGCCTGCTTTTCGCTGCCCTCCTCATATCCTCGTGTTTTTGACTCATAATGCCAGGCCTGAGCATAGGGGTCATAAACCACCAAGAGACCGGCATCGCGGGCCCGCAGGCAAAAGTCCACATCGTTATAGGCCACCTGGAACGCCGTATCCAAGCCGCCCAGCCGGTCCCAGACCTCCCTGCGGCACATCAGGCAGGCGCCGGTCACTGCGCTATAGTCCTGAATCAGGACAGCTCTGGCAAAGCTTCCCGGGTCCTCTTTCTCCGCCCCGTAAAACACATGACCGCAGCAGCCGGCCAGCTTCATAACTACGCCGGCGTGCTGGACCGTTCCGTCGGGATAGAGAAGCCTGGCGCCCGCCACTCCCACCTCCGGACGGCGGCAGATTCCGGCAAGCTCCGACAGCCAGTCTTCGCTGATAATTTCTGTGTCATTGTTTAAAAGCACCACGTACTCTCCCGACGCATGGCTGACGCCGAAATTATTGACAGCAGAATAATTAAACTCTCCCTGCCAGCGCAGAACGCGCGCCTGGGCAGTTTCCTCCAGCTCCTTGTAGTATTCCCAGATTTCCTCCGTAGTGCTGTTGTTCTCCACAATCAGAATCTCGTAATCGGGCCAGTCCGTCTTTGACCGAATGGATTCCACGCAGGTACGCAGGGTATCCGCCTGATCTTTGTTGGGAATAATGATAGAAATACGGGCCTTTCGGTCCGCCTCGTAACGCACCCGATAGTAGCCCGGCCTCTCTGTCTGCATCACGGTTCCCCGAATCTGCGTCCGCAAAAGATGCTCCTCGATGGCTCTGCGCCCCGCCTCCCAGGCATAACCCTTGCTTCCCGTATCCTGCGCCGTGGAAGAAGGATGAGCGCGCCAGTGGTAAAGCACCCGCGGCACATGAGCCACACGGACCGCCTGCTCACTGGCCCTCAGCACAAAATCATAATCCTGCGCGCCGTCAAATTCCCGGCGAAAGCCGCCGGTGCGGGCCACAAGCCCCGCTTCCACCATCAAAAAATGGCAGATATAATTGGTGGAGCGCAGCAGGTCCGGATTGAAATCCGACTTAAAATGAGGCTCGTAGAAATGCCGCAGATCCATGGCCACCTTGTCCTCATCGGAATAAACCATATCTGCGTCGCTCCTTAACGCCTCCCGCACCATCTCTCCGACAGCCTCTGCCTCCAGAATATCATCGTGATCCAAAAAGGCGATCCACTGTCCCTCGGCCAGAGCCAGGGCCTCGTTGGTGTTGCCCGATATCCCCAGATTCTCAGGCAGCTTCCGATAGCAGATCCGGCTGTCATCCGGCAGGCAGCTTTTTCGGTCCGCTCCGTCATCGCTGCCATCCGCCAGGCACAGCTGCCAGTTCTCATAGGTCTGACTGAGCACGGAATCCACCATCTGCAGGTAGAATTTCGTCGGAGTATTATACAGCGGCACAACAATGCTGACCGTAGGGAACTCGCGGCTCAGACTGTTTTTGCCATAGGTCAGCTTGCGCTCTCTGTCCTTTACTGCCTGCTCCGCCAGCTCTGCCCTCTGTCCTGCCAGCCAGCGCAGATACTTATTTTCATCGGTCTCATAACGCCGCACCAGTCTCTGCTTCCAGGCAGAAGGGCCTTTTTTCAGCAAAAAACCAAAGTCGGCCGCCACCATGGAGGGACTCGTCATCCGCACCATACGGCGGAAAGGAATCAGACGCCGTCCGCTTTCCTTTTGGATTCCCTCTCTTGTGACCTTCACTCGGACCTGTCCCGACGCACAGGAGAAAACGACCTCGTATTTCTCCCCCTTCATGCAGGGAAAACGCAGGTCAAAACCACAGTCCGGCTGACGGTCATCCCCAAATACGGCCCGGCTGGCGTCGGGTCTGGACAGCGTGCGCACCACAGCCTTCTCCTCCTGCCCTGCGCGCGTCACACAAACCGTCAGAGGGGAGCTGTCCATGGATACCGCCCAGCCGGTCAGGTGAGCCGTATGCTCTATAAGCTCCATCTTGTCTATATAATAGCGAATACTCTTCATCCCGGTTCTCCCGTCTGATATTTTGCCAGCAGTTTGCGATACGCTCCCTGACCGGAAGCAGCAATTCTCTGCGCCACGCTCTCCTTCTCCTGCACCTGCACAAAAGGTGTGACCATATTGCGAAGGCCGGCTGCCCTGGCCCGCAGACACAGATCAATAACGGCCAGATCTCCCAGACTCTCATCCACCGGTCCGATCTGGTCCCATACTCTGCGGGATACGGCATAGCAGACCGGCTCGCTCGCCACTCCATCCCGGTACCAGTCCGTGTGTCCCAAAAGTCCCGCCGTGCCGGGGAAGCTCCCTGCAAACAAAGGACGGAGACCGTCGCGCTCTAAAAGAAGGCCCTGGGATAAGATCCTGCCCTTTCCATTTACCACTCTGACGCCGATTACTCCCATGCCCGGCAGGGAGGCAAAACGACGAAGCTCCTGCGCGTCCTCCGGCTCCAGCTCCACTCCCGGCTGCCTGCGAATCACCACGTCCGCCTCCGGCAGATTATCCTGCCATTCCACGCGAATACAGGTGCTGCCCCGGTCCACAAAAACAGCCCGCCCCGGCACTCCCCGGCGCGTCAGATAATCCGATACGGCCCGCAGCTGCGCCTCTCTGGCATAAGGCTTCAGGGAGACGTCCAAAGCGGTGGAGGTTTCGGCCGCCCTCCAATGGTACAATACCTTGGGAATATGGCAAATCCGGTCGGTTGCCTCTCCAATGCGCAAAAACAGATCCCAGTCCTGCGCGCCGTCATATTCCGGTTTAAGACCTCCCAGCTGCATCAGCAGTTCCCGCCGTACCACCGACAGATGGGTGATATAATTGGCGCAAATCAGCGTCTCCGGCGACCAGTCCGGCTTGTACAGCGGATTATAACAGTAGAGTCCGTCATGATCGGTAAGATCGCTGTCACTGTAGACAAAATCAGTGTCCGGACGAGCACACAGCACGGCCGCCGTCTGACTAAGAGCGTCTGCTTCCAGCAGATCGTCATGATCCAGCATCACAACAAAATCCCCCTCCGCCAGGCGGAAGGCTTCGTTGCTGTTGCCCGATATTCCCCTGTTTTCCGCCAGATGGACATATTTGACCCTGGGATCGGTTAGAAATTCCTCGATTACTCTCGACAGCCTGTCCTCCTGGCCGCGGCAGGACTCCAGAATAGAAACGGGGCTGCCGTCCGCCAGACAGAGCTCCCAATTCTCATAGGTCTGATGAAAAACAGACTCCAGCATATCCGCCAGATGCTCATGATCTGTATTATAAAGAGGCACCGCAACGCTGAAACGGATTTCCTGCCGGCGAACCGCCTGGTTTTTTTTGATTCCGGAACCGGTGTCGTAGGGGCTTTTTTCTGTCTGCCCCGTCTCGTTTTTACGGCTCAGGATAGCGGTGCGCAGCCTGGCCTTTAAATTATCCGGAATAGATCCCGTCTTTTGCACTTCCTTTGACGTCGTACGGCATTTGCTGACCTGCGTTCCGTCGCCCAGACACAAAAAATAGGCCTTTCCAGGCTCGGCCGGAAACTTGATCCGAAACCCGAAAAGGCATTGGGTCTCCTGAGGAAACAACGCCTCTCTTACATCTTCTCTCTCCATGCGCCGGGTCTCGCAGCTGATCCGGATTCCCTTCGCGTCCTCCGCCCATACGCTGGTGTGTACATCGGCAGTATCTCCGGCCAGCCAGCCCACCGCCGTAATACATCCATATTTATACTTTGCGTGTTCAATGTGATAGTTCATGAGGAATTCTCCCGCACCAACATACATTTTGCATTCATCCACTCAATGCTTTCGTGCACATTATACCAAAAAACCCGGCTTTATTCAAGCCGGGTTTAAGTGTGAGCCTGTCAGTCGGCCCTCAGCTTCAGATATGCAATCAGGGCGTATTGCCGGGATCTGTACCATTTTCCAGCGACTGAGTCGGGTCCGAAGCTGCGGAGCTGCTCTCAGCAGGCTGAGATGTCTCGGGTGACGTTTCGGATGAATCAGGCACAGTCGTCTCCCCCGATGTTGTTCCTTCCGACACAGACTCTGTCGGGCTGGTAGTCTCCGCGGAAGAGGTAGTCTCTGCCGGGTTGGTAGTCGACGGTTCCGTCGCCGTCTCTGTCTCCGTAGGTTTCTCATCCTTATTTATCACAATCTTCTGCGAACCGGTGTAAGGATCGGAGGAGGTAATGTTAGCCGTCTCCTTGGTCGTTGTGGCCGGCAGACTGTAGCCATCCGGCGCCCCAGACGCATAGACCTCATAGGTGCCAAGGGGTATGTTTTTGAATTCAGCCAGACCGGAAGCATTGGTCGTTGCCGTCATATTGACAGCCGCCCCCACCTTGGCATTACCGCTCAGGGTCACAGTGGCGCCCTGCACGGGACTGCCCTCCTGATCCACTACATAATAGCGGACGCTGGAGCTGGCAACGCGCTTAAGCTGCAGGCTGCCGGAATAGCTGGCTTCCGCCTTGCCAAAGCTGACGCTGGTCTGAGACTCCGCTACAGTGGCATAGCCGTCCGGCACGCCGGAAACGCTCACCGCATAATCATCCACCACCACATCGGTAAAGGATGCCGTACCATTGGAATCCGTCACCGCCGTCAAAGTCTTGCGGCTGGCGCTTCCCTTCATGGTAACGGTAGCGCCGCTCACCGGCGAACCGCTCTCGTCCTTCACCGTATAGCTCACCGTGCCGATTACCGGGTCCGGCGTATTGGAATAACTGAAATAGGCAATATTCATGTCCACGTTGCCTCTTATTCCAGGCACGCTTCCCTTGCTGGTATACTGCCACATATGATAAGTGCCGGCATAATCGCTGGGTGTGGACAGGCCGCCCGAGGTATAGTGGGCCAGCCAGTACTTACAGTTCGTAATATAGCTCAAATCCCAGTTATTATTGTATCCATACTTACTGGCATACATCATGGGAGTATAGCCTGCCTTGCGGATATAATCCAAAAATGCTCCTGCATTCTTACTGCGCTGCGTCTTCGTCACGTCCTTGATTCGATTCTGACCCAGTCCCTCGCAGTCGTAAACTACAGGATAGGTAATCTGGTACTTGGAAATAACATTGACCACCCAGGCAGCTTCCACCAGCGCTTCCTCTTCATTGATGGCCTGCGAATAGAAGTAAACGCCCACCTTGATATTATTGGCCAGCGCGCCTTTGATATTTCTCTCAAAATAAGGGTCCATCACAATCTCGCCGGTGGTGTTTCCGCGGTAGCCTACACGGATTATGGCAAATTCCACTCCGCTTTCCGCCACCTTACTCCAATCAATGGAGCCCTGCCACTTGGAAACGTCGATTCCGTAGGACACCCCGACATTTTCATAATTGCCGTTGTCCACCACGTCGCTGATGTCTATTTCATCCGAAGTACCCTTGTCTCCATCGTCCTGAGGCTGCTCGTCCTCCTCATCGTTGATGGGAGCCACTACCACAGGCGGAATTTCCACCTCGGGAAGTTCCTCCTTCTCTGCCTCCGTCTCCTCCTCTGTTGTCTCTTCCTCCGTGGTCGTCTCCCTGGCGTATTCCTGCTCCAGCGACTCCCACATCGCATCTAACAGCGGCTGTCCCATCTGCTCGCCCCGCAGAAGATTGGCCTCATAAGCCGCCGCCAGTTCCTCTGTGGAAAGATCTGACGAAATTACAGCCTCCGTTGTTTCTGCCGCCGTCTGCTGGGGTAAAAATCCGGCACCCAGCGCAACAGCCGCGCCGCCGCCCACCACCAGTACGCCGGCCGCGATCCCGGCCGCCAGCTTATTGGCTGTGATCCACAGTTTCGCCGCCTTTGCGGCCCCCTTGATCTTGCTGATAATACTCATTTGACTCTCCTTATGTACCTACTGCCACTTTGTTGCTTCTATTTAATATGCAGACCAGCCTTCGCCAGCCGCTCATATGGCTTACTCTCTTCCACGCATCAACCCGTGCCAGCTCGATTCCGCTTCGCTCCTTCTCGCTGTCGGGCTTGCGCCCTATTCGCAGGCTCTCCTGCAAGGCGACTCATGCCTCCGGCATGGTCGCCTTTCCCTCGCCCCTGCGCGCACGGCTTGATGCTTATATACACATTATAGCACGGTTTTCTGGGACTGCAAACTGGCGGATCATGGCAAATATATACTCATAGCTGATGGTAATCCGCCTGGCTTTTTCCCGGACTTTCTCTTCGTCGGCAGCAGCCTCCCATTCCTCATAAATAGGAAAAAGCTCCAAAAATTCTCTCTTGCGAACAATGCGGTCAAAGGTCAGCGGACAGGCGGGTTCCATATATCTGGATTCACCGATATATATCTTTCCGCTCTCTCCATGCACTCGAAACCATCTGTTCCAACGCACTGCTATCTCTATGTCTCTGCCATCGGCCGCCATAGCAACCCTGTTCCAGATCTCTTCTATGTCCAATGCTGCTTCCCGATAAGCTCCCGTCTCTGCAAAACCGCCGATCCGATCACGGCGCTCCCAGTAAGCCGCACGAAAATTCCAATATTCTATATACCCTCTGACATCGGTTTCTTCCACCAGATACCGCATAGCCTGTCCAGCTGCCAGCCGTACTGCGGGCAGAGAGGCAATTCCCCGTTCCTCTGCCAGGGCAATACGTCCCCAGCCATCAATAACCCGCCAGCTGTCAGGTCCATACTGGATGACGATCACTGGCCGTTCCAAGTCCGCATCATCACCACGTCTCTGTTTTTCCTTTGCCTGAGCGGCATAATCCTCTACACAAATCCTGCTTTCGTCAAAAGCCTCCGGGTGATCCCTCATATCCGTCAAAATTCCCGACAGATTAAAACGAACAATCCCCTCCGCCACCCACTCATCTCCTGGCTTCATCGGAACCAGCGGGCAGCTGCCGAAGCAGTAAGCTTTCCCCAGATATCTGTACTTCATCCGTCCCTTAAAGCCCCTGTTCTGCTTTATCAAATTTCAATCCAGCGTATATACCTGCTCCGTCTTTCCATCCAGATAGGTGAGTATCCACAATGTATACTCTCCCTCCGGCACGCCCTCTCCCACCTGGCCGCCGTCAAAGACGCCGCCGGTGCGCAGGCCGCACAGCCTCCCGGAATTTACGATCTTATGCAGCCGTTCCATGGAGACAATCGATCCCTGCATTTCTTCTTGCATGCTTATCATCCTCCCATCCATGTCATCATAGCACAGATGGCAGATTTTGTCATACAAATCTATTCGACAATTGCCCTGCGTCCAATACTGTCGTAGATCAGCCCCTGCCCCTCCATAGATGCAAGAGTATAGCAATTGCGTCCGTCAATCACAACCGGACGGCGCATACGCTCCCGAAAATCCGCCGGCTTCAAGGCCTTGATCTGAGGCCATTCTGTAAAAATCAGACACAGATCCGCCTGTTCCAGGGCCTCTTCAGGGCTTCGGCAATATTCGATCTCTGTCGGATAATATTTGCGATAATTCTCCTCTCCCACTGGGTCCCAGGCGCGTACCCTCGCTTCATCGTCCAGCAGAATCGGCATGCTGACCAGGGACGGAGCTTCACGCAGATCATCTGTCCCCGGCTTGAAGGTAAGCCCCAGCACAGCCACTGTCAGTCCCCGAAAATCATCATAATACCGTTTTGCTTTCTTTATCAGCTTGAATTTCTGATTTTCATTGACTTCTATCGTAGCTTTGATGGTCTTTAACTCATTGTCATTGAAATTAGCCAGCCAATTTAAAGCCTTCGTGTCCTTAGGGAAACAGGAGCCCCCATAGCCAATGCCGGCCTGCAAAAACTTGGAGCCAATGCGGTCGTCATAACCCATACCTCTGGCCACATCCTCCACGTCGGCGCCAACTATCTCGCAGAGGTTGGCAATCTCATTGATATAGGAAATCTTAAGCGCCAGAAAATCATTGGACGCATATTTGATCATCTCAGCACTCCGGCGGTTTGTCAAAAGCACCGGTGCATCAAACCCCTCATAAACCCGGCTCAGCGTATCTCTGGCTGCCTCATCCTCAGCTCCAATAACAATTCGGGACGCATGAAGGGTATCCCGCACCGCCGTCCCCTGAGCCAAAAATTCCGGATTGGAGGCCACAGACAGACGCACTCCCGGTCTGGCCTTTCTGCGGATTAGTTCCTCTACCTTATCATTGGTCCCGATAGGCACCGTGGACTTGACAACCACCACACAATCCCGCATGGCGGATTCTGCAATTTGTTCTGCCGCCTGAAACACATAACGCAGATTTGCCGAACCGTCCTTCTTCTCCGGTGTACCAACGCCGATAAAAATCACCTCAGCATCCGCATAAGCCGAGCGAAAATCCGTAGTAAAGGTCAGTCTTTCGCAATTCTTATGCATCAGTTCTTCCAGGCCCGGTTCATAAATCGGAGCGCTTCCCTGCTGCATTTTTAAGACTTTCTGTTCATCTATATCCACGCACGTGACGTGATGTCCATGCTCCGCCAGGCATACGCCGGTCACCAGACCAACATAACCTGTACCCGCTACCGCTATCTTCATTCCTGCCTCCGGCAAATCTTTAATATCGGATTCATTCTAACATATCCATCCACACAGGACAAGCCGTTTCCGCGAGAAAATCCTTACCATTTTCATACGAAATAATTGTGTCTTAAACGCAAAATAGGTTGCTGAAAACGCAATTTTTCTCTTGCGCCCGCTCATATTTCATGGTATCATGAAATCATGCATTGGAAGCATATTTGTTTCTATATTCTGTTAGATGCTCTGTTTAAATGCTCTATTAAATGTTCCGTTTAGATGTTGAGCGGAAAATATTTCAAAAATGTTCTGTTGGATTAAATGACGAAATAATTAAAACGCACCGCCAATAATCTGAATCGCATTTCTATATTTATCCCGGAAGGCCCTGTCTCAATGTCTGGACGGACTGCAGACCCTCATATCAAAATCATATCTGCACCTTAATTCCAAACACACAAAGGCGGTATTTATTATGAAAAGTGAAAATTGCCTGCCGCTTTCAGCACATTATGGCAAATACAAATGCAAAAAAGCTGAGGAAATGTATAGTGAAATTTTAGCAGAACGCGTACGAGAACTAAAGGAAACCCAGGAAGGAGTCGACAGTATGTGCATCGAAATGGAGAACCTTTATAATGAAGG
>CALWLM010000028.1 GCA_944381515.1 uncultured Lachnospiraceae bacterium
AAATACCGTAACAATTCTCACATTGCGGCAACGGATGCCATTGTCGAGCTATGCCAGGACGAAAAATCCAAAGTAACAGACGCTTTTTTAATTACAAAACGGCTTGACGATTTTGGCATCACCAAACACGAAACAATGGTACCCATTCTGCGTGTCCCTGCCATCGCTTTCCTCTACATTTTAGGAAAGACAGAAGCAGAGGGGAAAAACGGGAAACTGTAGCGATGACTTAATTGTTACCATGAAAAATAAATAATCTGCCATGAATCAAGAGCAGCTGTTTCCGTTTGGGAGCAGCTGCTCTTGTTTACAAATGTAAAGTATATTTTCAAACTATTAAAAATGAACAAAAATCCGGGCAAAATTCTGTACAAATGTTAAGCAGATTTACACTAGTTATTTTGGAAAGACTGCGATATAATATAGACGATGTCGGAGGAGAGTGCCCCGACAGAGCCTTTTGAGATGTTACAGAAGGGCAGCTAAAACTAAAATGGGGAAGGAGTCGTTATGCTGGTAAATTCAAAAAAAATTTTGCTGGAAGCTAAAAGAGGAAATTATGCCGTTCCTGCTCCGGATTTTCTGGATCTGGATTCGGCCCGCACTTTCGTCCAGGTGGCTGAGGAGGTTGGCCGTCCGATCATTTTGTCCTTTGCCCAGGCGCACCGTGATGTGATCTCTCTGGAGGAGGCTGCCGCGGTGGGCAGATTTATGGCGGACAGCGTAAAGGTTCCCATTGTTCTGCATCTGGACCACGGCCAGGACGCGGACTATATCGCCAGAGCTATTGAACTGGGATTTTCCTCGGTCATGATCGACGCCTCCATGGAGAGCTTTGAGGAAAACGTGCGCCGGACCAAAGAGATCGTAAAGATGGCCCATCCCAGGAACATCACGGTGGAGGCGGAGATCGGTCATGTGGGCCAGGGAGAGAATTATCAGGATTACAACAATTCGGACTCGGTCTACACTACGGTGGAGGAGGCTGTGGAATTCGTCCGGCAGACGGATGTGGATTCGCTGGCTGTGTCCATCGGAACTGCGCATGGCGTGTACAAGGGAAATGGAAAGCCGGTTTTGAACTTTGAACGTCTCCATGAGCTGAGAGATGCTCTGGCGATCCCGCTGGTTCTGCACGGCGGTTCGGGCACAGGCGACGACAATCTGCGCCGCTGCGCTACGGAGGGAATTTCCAAATTAAACATATTTACGGATTTCCTGATTGGAGCCATGGACCAGGTGAAGGAGGAAAAACCGCAGGATTTTGTTGCACTGAAGAGAGCCTGCAATCGAGGCATGGCCGGTGTGCTGCGCCATTATTTCCAGGTCTTTGCGCCTGAGCAGGACTGAACCGGGCGGTTTGCGTAACGGCTCTTATAATAATAAAAAAATCATGTGAGGATAAATGCAGAATATTTTCCGGATGGAGGTAAGTGTAATGAGCGGAAGAGAGGTACAGACACCCTTTTTGATTGTCAATCCCAAATCCTATTTATATGGAAAGAAATCGCTGGAACTGGCCAGATCGGCGGACCGGACGGCGGCGGAGACGGGGCTTTCCATCTATTTTACCTGTCCTTTTGCGGATATTCGCTATATCCGTGAGAATACGGAGCATGTCATTGTGACGGCGCAGCACATGGAGGCTCTGCGGCCGGGCCGGGGGATGGGCCACGTGCTGCCGGAATCCCTGAAGGAGGCAGGGGCAGACGCGGTTTTCCTGAACCATGCGGAAAATCCCCTGACGGTGGCTGAGCTGTGCAAAACCATTGGACGGGCGAAAGAGCTGAAGATGACCACGATTGTATGCGCCGATTCGGTGGCGGAGGCGGTAGCCATTGCCCAGATGTCGCCGGATATACTGCTGTGTGAGCCCACGGAGCTGATCGGCACGGGACAGGTGGCGGACAACAGTTACATCTATGAGAGTACGGCAAAGATCCATGCAGTCAATCCGGAAGTAAAGGTGATGATTGCCTCAGGAATCACTACAGCTGACGATGTGTACAATGTGGTGCGTCTGGGAGCCGATGGCACCGGAGCGACCAGCGGTATTTTAAACGCGCCTGATCCGGCGGTGCGCATTCAGGAGATGGCTGAGGCTATTGTACGGGCGGCAAAGGACAGAAGAGAAGCAATGGAAGGAGAACAGTGATGGCGGTATATAAAGAGACGATACATCTTCATTCCCATGGAACGACCCCCAGCTTTTTTAACATCACCGATGCGGTGAAGGAGGTCATTGCAAAGAGCGGCATTCAGAACGGTATTTGTGCGGTGATCAGCCCTCACACCACCTGCTCGGTGTTCTTTGAGGAATTTGTACATGATTACAATGAGGACGGAGACGAATATCTGCAGGCAGACTTAAACGATGTGCTGAAGAAAATCATTCCCGATGAGGTGCGCCTGGGCCAATACAATTATCCCGGAGAGAAGCACTACGAGGCTGTTGCTTCCTGGCCGGATGCGGAGGCGTATCTGCCTGGAGGCGATCGGACCGCTCTTTTTAACGGGGATGCCCATTTAAAGGCCACGCTTCTTGGTTCCAGTCAGGTGCTGGATGTGGATCAGGGAAAACTGGGCGTAGGCACCACAGGCTACGTCTATTTTGTGGATTTTGACCGCACCAGAGACCGGGACCGCAGATGCGTGATCACCGTGATCGGCGAATAAAAAAGCAAAGCCGCCTTTGACACAGAGGGTCATCGGCGGCTTTTCCATAGGGCGTGAACGAAACGGTTCCAGAAATCTTCCGTGAGGAGGCCTGCATCGGTGTCGGACCATTCCAGATAAAAATCTTTATCCCGGCGGTCCTGGCAAAAGACGACGGCCTCCTCGTCTTTTATCTCCATGTCCGGCGGGCAGGGAAGGAAGCAGCCTTCCTTTTTGATATAGCAGTTGTCCTTGGTGGCGCGGATGCGATGATCTTTGTCTACATAAATGCCCACGCTTTTGTGTATGGCCCGGTCTTCCTCAGGAAGATAAAAATAGTTTTTTGCATCGGGGAAATAGTGCTTTAAACAGAGCTCGGCCAAAGGTGCGGCCAGGCTGATGCGTGTCCCGGATGCGGTCAGGTACAGGCCGGTGTCGGTGCGGACGGATATGGGACGGGGCAGAGATACGGGGCTTTCCAGATTTACCAGGAGCTCCCGGCGTTTCTGGCCGGACAGGTTCTGTGTGTCGTGGAGGCGGCAGCCGGTCAGGCGGTAGTTTGCCTCCATATAGTCGTTCAGACTGAGGATGGCTAACAGCCGGGGCATATTGCGGACGTCCTCGTCGTTGTGAGCCAGGAGAGCGGAGAGTCCTTCCCTGGACCGTGTTTTTAAATAATTTTCATAGACGGCAATCAGCTGACCGCCGTCAAAGGGATCGGTGCGCACAATGCCCAGATAGTCTTCGATGGCTTTCTGGCGCAGACTGGCCAGCCCCAATACTTTTTTATAGGGGCGGATCATTCGGTAGAGATCCAGGCTTTCCATGGAGTCCAGAGGGAACTCTCTGCTATGGCTTTCATACTTTTGGCGCAGATAGGGGATGTCAAAGCCGTTGCCATTGAAATGGAGAAGCAGGCAGTCAGAGGGCAATTCAGCCAGATAGCTGCAGAAGGCGTCGAGCAGCAGGGGCTCGTCGGCGGAGGACTCGGCAAACCATTGACGGAAAAAGAAGTTTTCCTCCTGGATATGGAGACAGCCGATCAGGTAGAGCTGAGAGCTTCTGGCTGAAAGACCGGTGGTTTCAATATCAAAGAACAACAGGCTGTCATGATTCCCCAGATCCTTTTTCAGACAGGGCAGAACTTCGGTGTAGCAATCGGTTATGGTCAGCATGGGGCAATCCTCCATATTCGGACAAGATCAAGTTGCGTCAGACATTTGGGATGGAGTTATTATAGCGCGAATGGAATAAAGGCGCAACCAGAACCCATGAACGGCTACATGAAAGGCAGGAGAGAGGTGGGAGGGCTAAAGTCATTATAACAAGAAACCAGTAAAGACGCAGGCTTTTTTCAAAACCCGAATCTTTACTGGTCCGCTTTCCGCCTAAGCGTCAATGCTGCGGTTTCCTGTCTGAATGATTTAATAAGTAGGTGATCGTTATGATAAGAGAAACAGTTCGCGCCAGACCATCCCACTCAAAAGGCAAGCCCATTCCCAAGATGAACAAATAGCAGCAAAAATATGATGCAAAAAAAACTGCCAGGGCGGTTAAATATGGTTTCATAAGAGACTCCTTTGCTAAATCGTTATATTGAATAAGCTACTATTTTTGATTTTAATTCATAACAAAGAAGGGATGGAACAAATGATATACTGACTGTATTTCCTGTTACAGAAATGGAGGGTTCAATTGAGATAGTTCCACGCCCATATGCACAAATCCCTTCTATAATATTAACGTTTCCAGATGCTCTTCCCCAATAAGTAATCTGTACTTGATTTAAATGCTTGTAATGAGTTATTCCTGTTGCATCATCATAGAGCATAAACATCTGAGGCTCAAATCGATGATGTATAAAGCCAAAGGATTCATATTGAAAATCATTGAATGTTTGAGTTACTTGAGCTCCATCTGTGGTCTGTGTATACTTAGCATAACCATAACTCGAAGTATTTGAAAATCCTGCATTTGAACCATTTACACCAACTGCAAAATCGTCTACCGACGTAATATAGGGTGGGCTGCTCCATGTTGCTGTACAGGTTATACTTGCATAAGTTTTTTGCTCACTGCTGTTATAATAGTATTGGTTTTTCGAGATAGAAAGGGTTAAGGTTCCCGAAGCCTGAGCGCGCATTTCATTACTACCATCAAAGTTTCGTATTGCGTATATTTGAGTTGGCGTAAATCCCAGTTTATATAAAAGAGCATCGGAATATTTTTGAAATTGAAAAA
>CALWLM010000029.1 GCA_944381515.1 uncultured Lachnospiraceae bacterium
TATGATCGAGAGAATCATCCGAGGACTTCCTCTGCCCTACTATCAGCTGCGCCAATTTACCGATGCGCATCATCAGCTGATGGACATTATTGCGGAGAGCCTGAGCATCGTCTCCGATACCTTCGCCATCTCTATTCCCTCCAGCGAAATCGCTTATCTGGCCGAAATCTTTCTGGCCGTGTTATAAAATAGAAAAGATCCCTTTCCGGCAAATGGAAAGGGATCTAATAATAGAACCAAATTATAAAACCGAATAATACATGCAGATCCAAGGACCCGGACAGGGACGCCATGCGCGCCTCTTAATCCAGCTCCAGAGCGCCGGTATACAGCTGATAATACGTGCCCTTCAGCTTGATCAGATCCTCGTGGGTACCGCGCTCGATAATGCGGCCATGGTCAAGAACCATGATTGCATTGGAATTCTGTACGGTAGACAGACGGTGGGCAATGACGAAGGTGGTACGTCCCATCATCAGAGCGTCCATGCCGCGCTGTACAATGGCTTCGGTATGGGTATCGATGGAGCTGGTCGCCTCGTCAAGGATCATAACCGGCGGATCGGCCACGGCAGCCCGCGCGATGGCGAGAAGCTGACGCTGGCCCTGGCTTAAGTTGGCGCCGTTGCCGGTCAGCATCGTATCATAGCCCTCCGGCAGGCGGCAGATAAAGTCATCGGCTCCGGCCAGCTTGGCGGCGGCAATGCACTCAGCGTCGCTGGCGTCCAGATTGCCGTAACGAATATTTTCCATGACCGTTCCGGTAAACAGGTTGGTATCCTGTAATACAATACCCAGGGAATGCCGCAGATCAGCCTTCTTAATCTTGTTGATATTAATGCCGTCATAGCGGATCTTGCCGTCGGCAATATCATAAAAGCGATTAATCAGGTTGGTAATCGTCGTCTTGCCTGCGCCGGTGGAACCTACAAAGGCCACCTTCTGGCCCGGTTTGGCATACAGAGATACATTGTGCAGCACCGTCTTACCCGGCACATAGGCAAAATCCACATCATAGAAGCGAACGTCGCCCTGCAGACGGGTGTAGGTAATGGTACCGTCATGGTGAGGATGCTTCCAGGCCCACACATTGGTGCGCTCCGGGCACTCCACCAGAGTGCCGTCGGCCTGCTCACGGGCATTGACCAGGGTCACATAACCCTCGTCCGTCTCAGGCTCCTCATCCAGCAGTTCAAAAATCCGGTGCGCGCCGGCCAGACCCATAATAACCATGTTGACCTGGTTGGATACCTGACCAATGGCTCCGGCAAACTGCCTTGTCATATTCATAAAAGGCACAACAATACTGATGCTGAAAGCCATTCCGGAGATGCTTACATTGGTTGCGCCGGTAAGCAGCAGCGCGCCGCCCACCAGGGCAACTACCACATACATGACATTACCGATATTGCCTAACAGAGGCATCAAGATATTGGCATAGCGGTTCGCCTTCTCCGAATTTTCAAAAAGCTCGTCATTGACCTTATCAAAATCAGCCTTGGCTCCGTCCTCATGGCAGAAGACCTTGATCACCTTCTGGCCGTTCATCATCTCTTCCATGAAGCCTTCGGTACGGGCGATAGTCACCTGCTGCTTGAGGAAATAACGGGAAGAGTGGCTGCTGACATAGCGGGCAACGATGGTCATCACAACAACACCGCAGATTACCACCAAGGCCAGCCATATGCTGTAATACAGCATGATGCAGAAAATACTGATCAGAGTCACGCCGGAGATCAGCATCTGAGGCAGGCTCTGGCTGATCATCTGACGCAGCGTATCGATATCATTGGTATAAAAGCTCATGATATCGCCGTGATTGTGCGTGTCAAAATAGCGAATCGGCAGATCCTGCATGTGATCGAACATCTTCTTGCGCATCTTGGACAGGGTGCCCTGGGTAATAATGGCCATCAGCTGCGTATAGCACACACCGGCAATCAGACTGATGATATACATCGTAATCAGGATAGCCAGCAGGCTGAAAATACGGCCCGATGCCGAGGCCCAGTCGCTGGAGTGGAAGGTCTCCTCAACAACTGCAATGACATTCTGCATAAAAACAGAAGGCATGGAACTGACGATGGCGTTGATCAAAATACAGATCAGCGTCACCGGCAAAAGAACCGGATAAAAGGAAAATACAGTGCGGATCAGACGGCCCAGCACACCCTTGGGGGCGCGGCGGCCGCGTTCGGTCGTGGTATTATTCGCCATCCTTGTCACCTCCTGCTCTGTTTTGAGATGTATAAATTTCACGGTAAACCTGATTTGTCTCCATCAGCTCATCGTGGCTGCCAATTGCAATAATACGGCCGCCCTCCATCAGAATAATGCGGTCTGCATCCTGCACGCTGGCCACGCGCTGCGCGATAATAATCTTGGTGGTCTCAGGGATGAATTCCCGGAAGCCCTGGCGAATCAGCGCATCCGTACGGGTATCCACGGCGCTGGTAGAATCGTCCAGAATCAGGATCTTGGGCTTCTTTAACAGAGCGCGGGCGATGCACAGACGCTGCTTCTGTCCGCCGGAGACATTGGTGCCTCCCTGCTCAATCCAGGTGTCGTATTTATCGGGGAACTGCTGGATAAATTCATCGGCCTGAGCCAGACGGCAGGCCTCCTCCATCTCGGCATCCGTGGCATTGGGATTGCCCCAGCGCAGGTTATCCTTAATGGTGCCGGAGAACAGAACATTCTTCTGCAGAACCACCGCCACCTGATTGCGCAGAGCCTCCAGGTCATACTTTCTAACATCCTCTCCGCCTACCTTTACGCTGCCCTCCGTCACATCGTACAGACGGGGAATCAGCTGAATCAAAGAGGACTTGGACGAACCGGTACCGCCCAGAATTCCGATAACCTCTCCCGACTTAATATGCAGATTAATATCGGACAGGGCCATGCGGTCCGCCTTTTTGGAATACTTAAAGTTTACATTATCAAAATCGATGGAACCGTCCTTTACTTCGGTCAGAGCATTTTCCGGGCTCTTCAAAGTGCTGTCCTCGCTTAAAACCTCCACGATACGCTCGGCAGATTCGGCAGACATGGTAATCATCACAAAAACCATGGACAGCATCATCAGGCTCATCAGAATCTGGAAGCTGTAGGTAAGCATGGAAGACATCTGTCCCACATTCAGATCCAGGCCCTGACTGGTGATAACCGTATAGGAGCCGTAGGACAGGACAAACACCATACCCGCATAAACGCAGAACTGCATCACCGGGTTATTCAGAGCCATAATACGCTCGGCACGGGTGAAATCCGCGCAGACATTATCGGCGGCGGCGCCGAATTTCTTCTTCTCATAGTCCTCCCGAACATAGGACTTGACGACGCGCATAGCCTGAACATTTTCCTGCACGGAATCATTGAGCGCATCGTACTTGCGGAACACTCTGCGAAACAGCGGAGTAGCCGCGCGAATAACGAAAAACAGGCAGATAGCCAAAAGCGGAATGGTAAACAGGAAAATCATAGCCAGTCGTCCGCCCATGATAAAGCCCATTACAAAGGAGAAGATGAGCATCAGAGGGCCGCGGATAGCGACACGGATAATCATCATGAAGGCCATCTGTACGTTGGTAATATCCGTTGTCAGACGGGTAACCAGACTGGATACCGAAAACTTATCGATGTTTTCAAAGGAATAATCCTGTATTTTATAAAACATATCCTTGCGCAGATTGCGCGCAAAACCGGCCGATGCCGTAGCGCAGGTAGAACCGGCCATGCCGCCGAAAATCAGCGAGACAATTGCCATAATAATCAGTATGACTCCATACCGCACTATGACGTCCATCGTGCAGCCGGCCTGCATCTCATTGACAAGATTAGCGGTTACAAAAGGAATCGCACATTCCATGATAACCTCTATCATAACCAGAATAGGGGTCATGATCGAAACCTTTTTGTACTCGCGTATGCTGCGGGCCAAAACCTTTATCATTTGAGACATTCCTCCTTTTCATAATTCATGCTGCCGGGGAAAGGCTGTCCTTTGCCCCTGTAAATTGTTATGCTGCGAACATTTTAACAGAGTCAAAATTACGGCTCGACGCTATCCGCAATATCTCTGTCCCATTCGTCCAGATTGCGCAGCATCTGAGCCGCTATCTCCCTAAACAACTGTACCTGTCCGCTGGAAAGTCCTTTGGTCAGCCGGCGCTCCATCTCCTCCAGGCCGACGCTCACCTCCGCATTCAGCTTGACCGCACGCGGCGTTGGCACCAGACTTTTCAGCCGGGCATCATTTGGAACGCTCTCCCGGCGAATAATCCCCTTTTTCTCCATCAGCTGAAGAATACCCGTAGCCGTTGAACGGCTCAGGCCAAAGACGCTCTCTATATCCCGCTGAAAAACCGGACCCTCCTGACAGTGTACCAGAATGTAGTAGATGACTCTGCTCTGTACAGCGGTGATATCCAAATCCTGCAAAATGCCGTTCAGTCTTTTTTTGACCTTATGGGACAGCAGGTTGATCCACGCGCCACAGTCTTTTTCCACTTGCTCTTTCACCTACTTTCGGGCACAAATACCCCTTTGGTTTAGTTCGGATGCGAACAGTATATTACTCTATTTTCTGTATCCTGTCAAGAGAAGTTTTATGTTTAACATTCTGACAGAGCTATTCCCGCAGGCGTCTCACTCCCGCAGCAAGGCCTGATAGACCTCCCTTTTGGGAATTCCTCTGTCCTTTGCCACCTGCTTCATGGCCTCTTTTTTGTCCATACCGGCAGACAGATATCTCTCCATGTGCTCTGCAATGGGAAGCTGCCGCCACTCCTCCTCCTTCTCTCTTTCCTTCTGTTCAAAGGATTTCCCCTGGATTACCAGTACATATTCTCCTCTGGGTTCCTCGATCTGCAAACGCTCGCTCTCAGCAGACAGGGTGGAACGGCGAACCTCTTCAAATTTCTTGGTCAGCTCTCTGCACAGGGAGACAGGCCGGTCCCCCAATACCTCCAGCAGCTCGCTGAGGGTTTTTTTCAGATGGTGAGGCGCTTCATAGAGAATGATTGTGCGGGTCTCCTCCCGCAGCTCCTCCAGAACGCGGCCTCTCTGCGCCTTGTCCGCCGGAAGAAAGGCCTCAAAGCAAAACCGCCGGGCCGGCAGGGCAGACAACGTAAGAGCCGTAATGCAGGCCGCCGCTCCCGGCAGACTGGTCATCTCCACTCCTGCCTGAGCGCACTGGCGTACCAGCTCCTCTCCGGGGTCCGAGATGGCCGGCGTTCCCGCATCCGTCACCAGAGCAATCTGCTTCCCCTCCTGCATCCGACGCACCAGCTCCTTCGCTTTTTCCACCTTATTATATTCATGGTAACTGGTCATGGGGGTATGAATGCCAAAATGATTCAGCAGACGGATGGTGTTGCGGGTATCCTCCGCCGCAATCAAATCTACCTCCCCCAGAATCCGTACCACCCGGTACGTGATATCCTCCAGGTTGCCGATCGGTGTGGCGCAGATATATAACTTTCCCGTCTTTTCCTCAGCCATAGTTCCTCCCTTTAATGCCCATTAATGCCCTTTAATAGCCTTTAATACCCTTTAATACCCATAAATATCTCATAAATTAATATCCGTAGATTTCATGTATCTCCCGGTTATATACGCCCGGCTCCCGGTATACGATCAGGGGCGGGTCCACCCGCAGCTGCCTGCCGCCTCCCTTGACCGCTTCTATCAGCACCATATTCGCCTCCCGGTCCGCCATGGGATGTATGAGCCTCATACGTTTTGGCTCCAGTCTCCGCTCCGCCATCCGGGTGATAATCTCCGCCAGCCGCCTGGGACGATGCACCATACAGAATACGCCGCCTTCCCGCAAAAGTGCGGCCGCCTCCCTGAGCACATCCTCCAGGGTACACAGTACCTCGTGACGGGCAATGGCCTTCTCATCGCCTGGATTTTTCAATCCGTGCTGATTTTCCATATAAGGGGGATTGCAGGTCACTACATCAAAGGAGGCCCTGCCGAATATTTTCGAGGCCTCCCTGATATCTCCCTCCACGATGTCGATCTTTTTCTCCAAATGGTTTAACTCCACGCTGCGCCTGGCCATATCCGCCATTTCGCTCTGGATTTCCAGACCGGTGAAATGGCTCCCCCCTGTCTTGGCCTCCAGAAGAATAGGGATAACGCCCGTACCCGTTCCCAGATCCATCACTCTGGCCTGCGGCTTTACCGACACAAAACCGGTCAGAAGCACAGCGTCCATCCCAAAACAAAATTTTTTCGTATTCTGTATGATGCGGTAGCCGCACCGGTGAAGCTCATCGATCCTCTCGTTCTCTCTCAGTTCCATTTTTCCGCTCCAGGGACCCTGCCGGGACCGTCAAAGTTTGGATTTCTCGCTGTCCTCCAGGGCCTCCAGCTCCTTCATATCTGCTTCCGGCTCCCTGTTTTTATCCTTGTCCGCTCCTCTTGCCTTCTTCTTTCGGGGACGGAATTTCAGCTGGTCCACCGGATAATCCTTGACTTCCTTCTCGTCCTTGCCTACGCTGACAATCACCTTTACCTGCTGGCGCAGTACGTTCACCGACTGAACCTCGCCCTTCAGCCCATCGGCTGTCACTACGCTGTCGCCTACGCTGGGAAGCTTGCTGTTTAAATATTCATAAGTCTCCTGTTCATTTTTCAGGCAGCACATCAAACGGCCGCAGGTACCGGATATTTTAGCCGGATTCAGAGACAGATTCTGCTCCTTGGCCATACGGATGGACACAGGAATGAACTCCGGCATATAGCTGTGGCAGCACAGGGCCCGCCCGCAGATGCCTACGCCTCCGATGATCTTGGTCTCGTCTCTCACACCGATCTGGCGCAGCTCAATTCTCATACGAAATACAGAGGCCAGGTCCTTTACCAGCTCGCGGAAATCCACTCTGCCGTCGGCTGTAAAATAGAAGAGTACCTTATTATTATCGAAGGTATATTCCGCATCCACCAGCTTCATATCCAGCTTGTGCTTGCGAATTTTCTCCTGACAGATCCGAAAGGCCTCTTTCTCCTTTTCCCGGTTGCGGGCCACCGTCTCTTCGTCCTTTTTCGTCGCCATCCGCAGAATAGGCTTTAACGGAGAAACTACCTTGTCCTCCTCCACCTCGCGGATATTCATGACCACGGTGCCATATTCCATCCCGCGGGCCGTCTCTACTACTACGTGGTCGCCCTTTTGGGGATTGAAATTGCGCGGGTCAAAATAATATATTTTTCCGGCGGTACGAAACCGCACTCCTGTCACTCTAACCATAATCAGTTCTCCTTTATCGTCAGCAGCATCAGCTCCATCGTCAGCTCAAAGTTCACGTTGGCGTCCAGGCGCTTCTTCGCCTTCTCTATCGCCTCCAAAATCTCCTCAATGCCATGGAAGGAAGATTTATCCGCCGCTTCCCTTATATAACGGTATTCGTCCTTGAAAATAAAGCCTGCCGTATCCTGCGTCGCCTTGAACATCAGCACATCCCGATACCAAAGCTGCATAAAATCAAGGCATTCCTCTATATCCAGCTTATTTTCCTTCCACTGCTTCAACATTTCCAGCATCTCGGCGATGTCCATAGACCGCACGTTTTTAAGAAGAGCCAGCACCACCCGCCGCATGGCTGCAAACTCCTCCGAAGAAGCAAGGGAAATCGCCTTGCCCAGATTGCCCCTGGCAAAAGCCGTACATATATCCGCCTCAGACTTGTCCACCGACAGCTTATCCATTAAATAATCCCGAATGATCCCGTCATAGAGGGGCTTTAGCTTTAATGTTATGCACCGGGACAGAATCGTGGGCAGGAAAGCGTCCGCCCTGGTCGTCAGCAGGAAAATCACCACGTAGGAAGGCGGCTCCTCCAGAGTTTTAAGCAGAGCGTTCTGCGCCTGCACCGTCATTTTCTCCGCCTCGTCTACGATATAGATCTTGTAGGCGCTGCTGTAAGGCTTGATCTGAACCGTATTATTGATCTGCTCCCGGATATCGTCTACACCGATGCTCTCCTTTTCATGATGCACATAAATCACATCGGGGTGGTTGTCCGATAAAAATTGCCGGCAGGAATGGCATTTCTCGCAGGGGTCCTTTTCATTTTCCTCACACAACAGGGTCATTGCGAAGGCCTTCGCCAAGGTCTTGCGTCCCATTCCAGCCTCGCCGGTCAGAATATAGGCGTGAGATATCTGTCCGTTCGCCAATGTCCGCTCAAAGTATTCTTTTATCATATCATTGCCCAAAACATCGGAAAAACCAGGCATGGTGACACCTCCTTTGGTATTGCAAAGACTTTGCCGCTTATGGCCTATTATATCATAAACCTTTATGGCTTTCTATCTTTTTTGGAATGAAAGTAATGGATGGGTTTCTTAGAGGGCTGTCTGCATATGGGCGCGGATATCCTTCTCAAGCGCGTCCAGGCAGGTTTCCAGATCTTCATTTACATAACGGCGGTTAATCCCCAGACGCAGAAGATTCTCCTCGCTAAAATCATCGTCGTCCGCCAGAAAGCGGCGGCAGATCTCCCGATAATTGGGATGAAGCTGCTCTCTCTCCCTCTGAATGGCCCGTTCCAGGCGCAGTCCATCCTCCAGCTCGATATAAAGAGGGTACAGGGCCTCCGCCCCGAAATAATCCCTCATCTTTTCGTAGGATTCCAATGTGGCGTGCATCAGATAATCATTCTCCTTCAGATCGATCTGCCCGTCATCCACGGTAAAATAATCCCACGGGCCGGCAATCGTCTGATAGGTACGGCATTCAATGACCTTCCCCTCCGCCTCCAGGCGCCTTCTCTCTTCCCGGTCCACAAAGAAATATTCCTGTCCATTTTTTTCATTTTCCCGAATCGGACGCGTCGTATACATAATAACGGATTTTATCTGGGGGAAATCCTCCTGCAATACTTTAAAAATCGTATCCTTCCCCACGGCGCTTTTGCCCATAAGGCAAAAAATTCTTCCCATATCTGCCAACCTCTCTATCTTCTCATTTCCGAATCACCCGAATTCGGCTGCCGTCCCTGTTTTTGAGCCCCTGGATTTCCAGTCCCCGCTTCTTTTCCTCCATAAGCCTTTGCAGTACCGCCCCGTCTATCTCCTCTCCGGGGACCAGCAGGGGGATTCCCGGCGGATACTGATAGGCATACTCTCCGCTGATACGATGAACGCTTTCGGCAAGGGGGATTTCCTCCATCTCCATTCTGTCCGCCTGGGCCGGAATCAATATCTGTCTGGGCTGATTTTGATGCGCAGGAGCCTGATTCCAATAATCCCAATTCCAATAATCCTGCTTCAAAGATTCCGGATCTGTAAATTCCGGATCTCTAAATTCACGATCCGGCAGCTCCCGATTGAGAAATTCTTCAATCTCATCAAATGCCAGGCAAAGCCTGTCGTACATCTCATCTGTGTCGAACATTCCCGTCATGAAAAGCAGATAGCCTCCGGTACACATCTCCGCCTGAATATGATATTTATCCAAAAAAAGCTCATAGAGGCTGCGCCCTGTCATTCCCCGCGCCATGACCACCAGCTTGGAAGGCTCTGCGCCTGGCAGCTCCGCCAATCGAATTTGCCTGTATCCTCTCAGCCGGCTGCGAAGCTGCTCCACTCTTTTATAGAAATTCTGCATGGCCTGCGTTCCCTCTGTACCGGCAAGAAAGCGGATACAGGAATCTATAGACGCCATTAAAATATAAGAAGGACTGCTGGTCTGAAAAATCCCCATATACCGGGCCAATTCCTCTTCCGCCACCATATCCCCGCACAGATGCACAAGCCCTGTCTGCGTAAGAGACGGAAGAGTCTTGTGCAGACTCTGAATTACGATATCCGCTCCCTGATCCACAGCGCTCTCCGGGAAAAACCAGGGACGGTTTCGTCCCGACAGATGGGCTCCGTGGGCCTCGTCCACAATAAGCGTTATTCCTCTGCGATGCAAGAGCTTCGATATGGCTCCTATATCGGAAATTACTCCCTCATAGGTGGGAGATGTGAGAATCACCGCCCGAATTTCCGGATGTTCATCTATTATCTCTTCTATACGATTTGGGTCATAGCCCAGGGCGATACCCGTCTGCGTATCCTCTTCAGGGTAAATGTACAGGGGACGAAGTCCCCTCAAAAGAACCGCATGATACACAGATTTGTGGCAGTTTCTTCCCATTAAAATCGTATCGCCCTGAGATACCGCGGCAAACACGGCGCTTAAAATTCCCGCCGTGCTTCCTCCAACGCTAAAAAAGGCCCTGCGGGAACCATAAAGGGAAGCGGCCTTTTCCATCGCTTCTTTCAGAATTCCCTCCGCATGATGCAGATTGTCAAAGCCCTCTATTTCTGTAATATCTAACTCCCAGGGAAGACCCGCAGGCAAAGACGCCGCCCTCACCTGCCTCTTATGACCGGGCATATGAAAAGCGGCGTAATCGCTGCGGGCATAGGCCAAAAGACGCTCATAGAGGCTTTTATCCCCATTCTCAGTCTCATGCACAGCCTTCTCCACAACATTCTCCTTTAACCTTATTATACTAAAATAATATTATATATTTATAATCATAAGCAAGGGGGCGAAATCCCCGCCCCCCGCTGTTTATTCAGCCGTCTGTTCAGCTGCCTACAGCCGGCAGACATTGACAGGATTGCCATTCAAATAGGCATATACATTGTCAAATTCAATGGCAGCCCGGCGTACCATAGCCTCCTTGGTAAGAAACGCCACATGAGGCGTGAGCAGCGTATTCTTTGCATGAAGCAGAGGATAGTCCTCAGGAATGGGCGGCTCCATATCAAATACATCCACAGCCGCTCCGGCGATACACCCTTCATTCAGAGCTTCTGCCAGCGCTGCGTTGTCCACAATGGGTCCTCTGGCGCAATTGATAAAAATAGCCGTAGGCTTCATTTTACCAATCTCCGCAGCCCCGATCATACCCTTTGTCTCAGCGTTGTTGGGGGTATGCAGGGATATAATATCGCTCTCCCGCAAAAGCTCATCCAGACTCACATACGCAATCCCGGCCGCCTTTACCTCCTCCCGTTCATGGCGGGCATAGGCCAGCACCCTGGCTCCAAAAGCCAAAAACAGTTTGGCCGTCATCAGGCCAATCTGACCGCAGCC
>CALWLM010000030.1 GCA_944381515.1 uncultured Lachnospiraceae bacterium
CAGCTCAAATGAATGTAAAGGCGAAGAACTATCTTATTTTTCAGGGAAAGCGTCAGATCTCTGGACAGATTGGAGACCGCTCTCTCAATGTAGCCCAACAGAATATTGGCGTTTAGTATCGTCAGACTCTGCATGATATTTCCCAGTGAAAAGTTCTTGATCAGATTGGTGTTAAAGACACGGATCTCCTCCTCGTTCAAATAGCGTGAATAAATGCTGTTGAGCTTTTCCATGTCTTTAAAGGCAATCACATCCTCAATCGCCATATACGGGATGTCTCCCACCCGAATCTCCACGGTTCCGGCAATCAGCAGCACATTGTACTCCTCAAAAACCGACTCCTTAAGTCCGCCCTTTACCAGTGCATTGTAGTCATACGACACAAATTCGATCCCTACTTTTCTCGGCACGCTGGCCCGGAACACTTCAATTACCCGGTCTGTGGACAGAGCTCCGATCTCCGTTGTAAAGATAATGGCATCCTTCTTCTGGCTTCCGAAAATATGATAGCTGCATCTGGTCTCCTGACATACGGTGGAGAGAATCGTCTCCATATCCATGTCCGCCATAATCTTTTCCCCTACCTCCAGGGCAATTTTCGTGGAGATATTGTCCAGCATTCCGATCCGCATCCGCCCCACGTCAGCCAGTCTTTCTCCCAGCTGTTCCAGCGACCCCATATCCACCAGCAGAATCATTTCCTGATAGTAAAATTTTTTCTGCATCATCTTTTTGACCAGTTCGACGATCCCATCTACCGTCACATCCAGCGGCATATCAATGGCGCTCAGCACCGGATGTCCCAGCAAACGATTGCAGGAATCGGCAATGGAGCTGGCCGTAGAATAACCGTGGGCCACAACCAAGCCAAACAGACGGTTTTTAGCCGATGACTTATTATAGAAATGGATGTTGAGCACCAGAAAAATAAAGTTCATGCTGTTGAGCTCGATATCCATGGTACGCAGAATCAAATCGGTGATCTCCTGGGCAATAAAATATTCATCCCGGTAGCGGTTCATAAACACATGTTTGATGTCCTCAATTGCCGCCCGATTCACCTTTTCCCACTCCTGTACATCATCATCCACGTAGGTCAGCTTGTAAATGATCTTGGCCAGGAGAGAAGCACAGTTGGCATAGACCACCACCTTGAATTTGCTGCTGACAATATCGAAAATATTGTCGATGATCCCCTTGTAGGATTCGATTCTCTGATTAAAAGGATTTTTCTCGAAAATAATAAAATCGCAGTAGCGGTTCAGGCTTTCATGAACTCTTCGGATAAACTCCTCTTCCCCCAGCGTCCCGTCCCTGTAATCCCGGTAACGGGCCAAAACTTCATTGTAATAGACCATTATGCTGTCAAAGAGCAGATTTTCTTTAATCTCGTCGAGGCGAAGCATATGCTTATCCTCTGAGACATCCTCCTCCAGACTAAACGGCATGATCTCCTCCGGCAGATGGTACAGATAGATCTCCAGATTTCTATCCTTCTTTCCTCTGGAATAACCGGCGTTGGCGCAGGTTGTCTGCACAGCCCGAATCAGACCATCCACATTGTTCTCATAATGACAGCGGACCAGAGCATGGAAGGCATAATTGCTGATGGTAATCTCCTTATCCAGATTCCTTGCCTGGGCCGAAAGAAAGCGATGCACCAGCTTCTCCTTCTCCTTGAGCGTCCTTTCCTCCAAAGACGGCAATTCCACAATGACCGAAGCTTTTTCCAAAAGCCGGTTCTCAAACGCCTCCTGCGGCTTTTTGGTAGTGGACAAAATCAGCCTTACTCCCTGCCCCTGACCGTCCGCTCCGTTTCCCTCCTCCAGACAGGAAGATAAAAGATGCTGAATATTCCCGTCCATCTCCTCCCCATTGCTGACATACAGAATACTCCCGCAGGCCATCTGCAAAAACCCCGGATCTCTGGCATCCTTAAGCCTCCTGCCAAACAGTCTTGTCCGTATATTTTCTCTCTCCCGGATACAGCTGAAGGTGTAAAATTTCTGGTTCTCCTCAATCAGCCCCTCGCTCTGGGCATAATGAAAAAGAGACTCCGACAAAAGTTTTTTGCCCGTTCCCCTCTCCCCCGATATAATAGCCAGAGATATCCCGGCCTGCATGGGGTATTTGACATAAGTCTTCAGCTTTATGACAGCCTCATTCAGAGAGCCTTTGTATCCCACCACCTCCTTAAATCCATCGACCCGGCTTCTCGACTGGATATAATTCAAAAATTCCCCGATACTCAAAAATTCCGTATTGCAGATTTCAACATTCTTTCTGGTCTCGATCACCTGACAGTCAAAGAAAATCACCGGACGGGTGGATATCTTAATCAGCTGCTTTTCCTCTGCCAGCTGATTCAGATATTTTGAAGCGACTGACCGGGATATGTTGACCTGCTTTGCTATCTCGTCTGTACTGACGCAGGATGAACCGTCCTCGCAAAACCGGATTGTGCTCTCCCTGACACAGTCGCGGACCATTTGCAACGTACTCAAGCCTGTACCCCCTTATATGCGGTTCGCTGTTAAATGGTTCCTTGGTCTGCCGTATTATGCGGCATCCCTTTATGGCTTTATTATATATAATTTTCCTCCGCTTGTTTTTAGATATGCGAAAAACAGACACAAAACGCCTTTTTTGCACACTAAATAAGGACAAAGCCCTGGTTCCTTCGGCTTTGCCCTCATTTCGTGCATTTTCTGTTGTCTCTGAGGGACGGGCATCCAAACACTTTCCGATGTCCGGCCCTCAATGTAACTCTTTTCCGCAAGGGATTGTTTGTCTCACGGATCGATCTGCACCGCTGTCC
The DNA here is from genome assembly GCA_944381515.1 of uncultured Lachnospiraceae bacterium. Lineage (GTDB taxonomy): Bacteria > Bacillota > Clostridia > Lachnospirales > Lachnospiraceae > RGIG7193. Next base: position 2,819 of record CALWLM010000030.1, read on the forward strand.
CGATGTCACAGTAACGCCACAGAATATCCATGACCGCGTCGTCCACCGCTATGCAGCCGGCAGTCCAGTCGCTCTCGGCTCCCTGGCCGTCCTCGCTGCAGCCGTGGATCATGATCTCCCCGCCCAGACCTGTGTTCCATGGCGGCTGTTCTCCTGCATCTATGGCTGCGTCAATGGCATTCTTCTGCCGCCTGGTGATCACTCCGTTCTCATAGCCTCTGGCGGCGTCCTCCTTGTTGGGATAGGACAGGCCCAGAGACCGGTAAAAACGGCTGTTTGCATTGCGCACACAGACGTAATAGCTGCCCTCCGGCGTCCGGCTGTCCCCCTGCGCGATTTTCGTATCCCAGGGCCAGCCTCCCAGGCCGATGGAATAAGTGGCGATGACCTCTCCATCGGAAAGCAGCTCCAGATCTCTCCTCTCCTTCCAGATATGGATGGAAATCTCCCCCGCCTCCTCTGCCGCCACCGTCGGCTCTACGATGGGACGCGTCAGACGGCCCGGCTGGGTCTCCGACAGGAAAGCCGCGTCCACACACAGGTTTTGTCTGGACTTCCCGGTGTAGAGCTGCGCCTGTCCGTTCTGAATATCTGCAACCCACACGGCCTCCCCCTGGTCCAGCAGACGGACCTCCGTCCCCGTCTCATCCAGGCAGGGCAGACGACTCCCATATTCCGTCAGACTCACATACATCAGGCGGGCCGGGCTCTCTCCGGCGGACAGGCTGTCCCCCACAGCCTCTCTCTTATGAAAAGAGGCCAGAGCCGCGCCCGCTCCCGCCGGGTCGGCCGCTGTTTCAGGCGGCTTTAAGGCGGCAAAAAAAACAACCGCAGCAAGCGCAATCCCTGTAAGGACTGCGCCGGCAAGCAGCTGTCTTTTATTATGCTTATTATGCCATCTCTCTTTCATTCTTCTGAGCCATCTCTTCTGGCGAAGCCGCTTCTTTAGCGGTCTGTCCAGCCGGCTTTTGCGGATATCTCGGTTCATTCTCATCAATCTCTATCTTCATCAGCGTCAGTCCTTCAGCCGGAGCCGTAGGCCCGGCCGCGCTGCGATCCCTGGCCTCAAGTATCTCCTTTACCCGCTCCGGCGGGCAGGTATGCATTCCCACCTGAATCAGCGTGCCTGCGATGATCCGCACCATATTATAGAGAAAGCCGTTGCCGGTCAGACGAATGGTAATCATGTCGCCTGTCTTGATCACCGCCGCCTCATATATCGTGCGCACCGTGCTGGTCACCTGGGCCCCTGCCGAACAGAAGCTGGCAAAATCATGCTCTCCCACAAGCCAGGCCGCCCCTTTTTTCATGGCCTCTGCATCCAGGGGAGCATGGATAAAGGTGGAGTAGAGCCGTTCCAGCGGATCGCGGAAACGGTGATTGAGAATCCGATATTCGTAAGTCTTGCGGCTTTTGCACTTGCGGGGATGAAAATCCGGCACCACCTCAGCCGAGCGGCGCACCACTATGTCCTCCGGCAGCCGCTCATTGAGCGCGTAGCTGATCTTCTCCGGCGGAATCCGGGTGCAGGTATCAAAAACAGCCAGATTTCCCCTGGCATGGACACCGGAATCCGTCCGGCTGGCCCCGCTCACGGAAATATCCTCCTTCAGAAGACGGCTAAGCTCCCGGGTCAGAACCTCCTGCACCGTAATGCCGTTTTTCTGAATCTGCCAGCCGCAGTAATGGGTGCCGTCATAGGCCACCAATAACTCAATCCGCTTTTTCTCTCCCTGCGACGGGCGCTTTTTCTTATCCTGGCCGGTCTCCGGCGCGCCGCCGGCGCTGCCCGCCCCCGGCGTCACAGCAGACTCCTCAGGGCAATCATGGCTGCCATATAGAAAGCCATAACCAGGTAAGCCAGCCGGTCTCTGTTCTCATAGCGCAGCGGTTTCATCCGGGTGCGGTTTTCTCCTCCATGATAGCAGCGGGCCTCCATGGCCATGGCCAGATCCGTGGCCCGGCGGAAAGAGGAGATAAACAGAGGCACCAGAATCGGCACCAGAGATTTGGCCCGCTCGATCAGATTGCCGGATTCAAAATCGGCTCCCCTGGCCATCTGGGCTTTCATGATTTTATCGGTCTCATCCACCAGAATCGGGATAAAGCGCAGGGCAATAGACATCATCATGGAAATTTCATGCACCGGTACATGGAGCTTTTTCATCCAGCCAAGCCCCGTCTCCAGACCGTCGGTCAGCTGATTGGGGGTGGTGGTCAGGGTCATCAGAGAGGAACCCATGATCAGGAAAATCAGACGAATGGCCATAAAGAAAGCCTGCCTGATTCCCTCCCAGGTGATATGGAAAATCCAGAAGGATATGATTTCGTGTTCTCCGTTTGTCAAAAACAGATTAAAGCCTACGCTGATCAGCAGCAGAATCATCACCGCTTTCAGTCCGCGGACGATAAAGCTGACCGGCACATGAGACAGCCGGATAATGGCAGCCAGGTAAACCGCCGACAGAGCATATCCGATCCAGGTATCCGCCAAAAACATGGATATAATGAACACCAGCGTCCCCATCAGCTTGGTTCGGGGGTCCAGCCGGTGCAGCACCGATTCGGTCTGATAATATTGTCCTATGGTAATATCTCTGATCATTTCCTGTTCCTGATCCCTTCCAAAATAGCTCTGCGGGCTTCTTCCACTGTGGTAATGTCACCGTCGATGGGGAAACCCTGCTCCTTCAGCCGGTGAACAATATACGTGACCTGCGGAGCGGCCAGACCAATCTGCTCCAGCTCCTTGTAGTGCCGAAACACTTCCTTGGGCGTGCCGTCAAATACAGCCCTGCCATGATTCATAACAATAATCCGGTCCACGTACTTGGCCACATCCTCCATGCTGTGGGATACCAGCACCACGGTGTTGCCCCGCTCTTTGTGAAGCAGAGCTACCTGATCCAGAATCTCATCCCGTCCCTTGGGGTCCAGTCCGGCCGTAGGCTCGTCCAGAATCAGCACCTCCGGCTTCATGGCCAGCACGCCGGCTATAGCCACCCGGCGCTTCTGTCCTCCCGACAGCTCGAAGGGCGACGCCTCGTCATAGGAGGCATCCATTCCCACCAGCTCCAGGGCTTCCCTGGCTCTGGCCTGAATCTCCTCCTTATCCAGTCCCAGATTCTTGGGACCAAAGCACACATCCGTAAAGACATCTGTCTCAAAGAGCTGATGCTCCGGATACTGAAATACCAGACCCACCTTGCTGCGCAGCTCCTTCATTGAGAAGCCTTCCGCATAGATGCTGCGCCCGTTATAGAGGATATCTCCCTCCGTAGCCTTAATCAGCCCGTTCAGATGCTGGATCAGCGTGGACTTGCCGGAACCGGTGTGTCCAATCAGGCCAATAAACTGCCCGTCCGGGATGGTGAGGCTCACATGATCCAGAGCCCGCACCTCCATGGGCGTTCCCGCCCCGTATACGTAACTTACATCTTTTAATTCAATCGCCATTTTTTCTCCACTCGGAATCCGATTTCACCTCTGGGCCGTTTCCATACCGGGCGCTTCGACTGCGCCTGCGTCTCCGCGGCCGTTTCCGCCATTGTACAGTTCCATGATCTCATCCACAAACTGATCTATCGTCAGGATACCGTCGGACAGAGGCAGTCCATCCTGCTTGAGCTCCCAGGAAAGCTCCGTGACCTGAGGTACATCCAGACGGTAATCCTTCATCTCCTGCGTCCGTCCAAAAACCTCCTGCGGCGTTCCTTCCATTACAATACGTCCATCGTCCATAACGAAAACCCGGTCCGCCTCTATAACCTCTTCCATATAATGGGTAATCAGAACCACCGTGATGTGCTCCTTGCGGTTCAGTTCCCGAACGGTACGAAGAACCTCCTTGCGCCCGTTGGGGTCCAGCATGGCAGTGGGCTCGTCCAGCACAATACATTTGGGGCGCATGGCCATGACGCCGGCTATAGCCACCCGCTGCTTCTGTCCGCCGGACAGCTTGTTGGGGGAATGATAGCGGTAAGCGGTCATTCCCACAGCCTTCAGGCTCTCGTCCACCCGTTTCCAGATCTCCTCGGTAGGGACTCCGATGTTCTCCGGGCCAAAGCCCACATCCTCCTCCACCACCGTACCGATGATCTGGTTGTCCGGATTCTGAAAGACCATGCCTGCCGTCTTGCGCACATCCCACAGATTATCCTCATCGGAGGTATCCTTTTCCCCGATGAAAATCGTTCCCTCCGTAGGAAGAAGCAGGGCATTCATATGCTTGGCCAGCGTGGATTTGCCGGAGCCGTTATGTCCCAGCACCGCCACAAATTCCCCGGCCTCAATGTCAATGTCCACATGGTCCACCGCCCTCTTGACGCCGTCTGGATTACCCTCTTCGTCGCGCTTTATATAGTCGTAAGTTAATTTTATGGCCTTGATAATGCCCATTCTTGTTCCACCTGTTCCTTCTGCCGCCTCGATACACGATTCTGTTTATGACCTGTATTTCAGCTTATGACCTGTATTTTGGCTTATGGCCTGCATTTTGGCTTATGACCTGCATAACTATAATGGCTATATTCTATCGTAAAGCCCTGGAAATTGCAACTCCTGCCCGATCACTTTCCACGCCTGGATCAGCCTCTCCAGGCTCCATGCAGCGTTGGCCGGACTGGTGGAAGGCAGGCAGACCGCCCCTGGCCCTCCGTTTGCTTCTATATAGCGCCGGTACAGCTGCCCTGCCTTGGAACCGTTGACATAGACCTTGCGGATGCCGCTCTTTTCCAACAGCCCTCTTATATCGTTTGGAGTCACATCCCGGATGGAGCTGTCGCTGGAGCCCTCGATCTCACAGCTGGCAATCACATCCCAGAGAGCGATTCCCCATCGCAGCAGAAACTCTTTCTTTTGCGGTACAGTCTGGGGCTCCTCCTCTCCGGTCACCGCCGCCAGCACCTTCCAGAACCGGTTGCGCGGATGGCCGTAATAGAATCCCTGCTCCCGCGACTTAACCGACGGAATGCTGCCCAGAATCAGAATCCGTGAATCGGCGTTCCACACTGGTCCAAACGTATGCTCCACCCTCATCTGATATCTCTCTCCCCTTTTTCCCTTGCCGCTTATCCGGTATCTGTCTTAATCCTGCTCGGCCCTCTGCTCCATCACCGGTTCATAGGTCAGATCAATGCCCAGACGGCGGAAGGTCTTATAGTCTGCCGAAGACAAAAGGACCGACGCATGAGCCGGATAACCCTTGAGCCGGGGCAGCTGCTCCATAGCCAGCATGGCGGTGGGATTGGAGGCCGCGCTGGCAGACAGAGCCGTCAGCACCTCATCGCTGTGCAGACGGGGATTCTTGCTTCCCAGATAGGCCGTCTTCAAATGCTGAATCGGCTGAATAGCGGCCGGCGAAATCAGGTGCACGCTGTCGTCGATTCCCGCCAGCTCTTTGATGGCATTCAAAAGCAGAGCCGCGCAGGCTCCCAGCAGCTCGCCGGTCTTGCCGGTGATAATCCTCCCATCCGGCAGCTCCATGGCTGCGGCAGGAACGCCCCGCTCCCTTGCTGCCTCCAGCGCCGCAGGCACTACCGCCCGGTCGTTGACGGTGATCTTTGTATTGCGCATCAGCAGCTCGATCCGGTAGAGCTCGTTCTCCACATCCTTGCCGTCGGCCCGTTTTACCAGGGTCTGATAATAGCGGCGCAGGATTTCCTGCCGGGCCGCCTCACGGCATGCCTCGTCATCATCGATGCAGAAGCCCGCCATATTGACTCCCATATCCGTAGGCGATTTGTAAGGGCAGTCGCCGTAAATGGCCTCAAAGACGGAACGCAGCACCGGGAAAATCTCCACATCCCGGTTGTAGTTGACGGCCGTTGTTCCATAAGCTTCCAGATGGAAGGGATCGATCATGTTCACATCGTTTAAATCCGCCGTGGCCGCCTCATAGGCCAGATTTACCGGATGGCTCAGAGGCAGATTCCAGATGGGGAAGGTCTCAAACTTGGCGTAACCGGCCCGGATACCCCGGCGGTTTTCATGATAGAGCTGGGACAGGCAGGTGGCCATCTTGCCGCTGCCGGGACCGGGAGCCGTCACCACCACCAGAGGCCGGCTGGTCTCTATATAATCGTTCTTGCCAAAACCATCCTCACTGATCACCAGCGGTACATTGTTCGGATAATTTTCAATGACATAATGCGTATACACCGGAATTCCAGCCGCTTTCAGCCGTTCCCGGAACAGATCGGCGGCCTTCTGACCAGTATACTGGGTAATTACCACGCTGCCCACATAGAGCCCCCTGGCGGTAAATAATTCTTTCAGGCGCAGCACGTCCCGGTCATAGGTAATATCCAGATCTTCCCGGACCTTATTCTTCTCAATATCGCCGGCGCTAATCACGATAATGATCTCCGCCTGGTCCTTCAGCTGCATCAGCATATTTAACTTGCTGTCCGGCGCAAAGCCCGGCAGCACACGGGAAGCATGGTAATCATCATAGAGCTTTCCGCCAAATTCCAGATACAGCTTGTCTCCAAAGCTTGCAATTCGATCCCGAATATGTTCCGACTGCAGCTTTACGTATTTTTCGTTGTCAAAACCTCTCCTCATCATTTTCCCTCTTGTCTTTTATCTTTCTTAATGGGTGGAGACTGCAGGGAGCAGTCCTATCTCTTTGTCCTCTGTTCCGTTGCCCAAAACGCCCGCGAAAAACCCGAAAATCCTGTGATTTTCGGGTTACACCGGAAGTCGTCTGACTTTCACCATTGGCACTGTTTATCTTGATTACCCTGGCGGCTGCCTTCGTTTCAGCGCCTTTATCTGCGCTGTTTTCCATACAGCGGAATACCGGAGGGGTTAGCGCAGGTCTGCTTCCGTCAGCCGCAGAAAACCCTCCAGAATAATCTTGGCATGATCGAAGGCAATGCCGTCGCTCTGCATAATATGGATATCCCGAACCTCTCCCAGGACTGTCCGGCGCGGACGCACCGACAAAACAGCAGTCAGCACACAGGAAGGGTCGGCGGTATTGGTCAGTTTCAGATGGTACTCTTCCACGTTTTTCTCAACAGACACGGCAAACCATGCCGCCTCCGCCGCGTCGTCGTCAGCCCGATACCTAAGATCAGCCGGCGCCACAGTCAGATAGGCATTTGTTACAGTCCATCCTCTGGGGTCACGGTCCGGATCGCTGAAAAGGCCCACAGGCGCAAGGGAAAGTCCCTCTACGTGGGTCTCTTCCATCAGCTCGCGCTGAGCCGACTGATCCACCGTCTCGCCCGGCTCGGCAAAGCCGCCCGGCAAAGCAAAGCACCCCAGGAAAGGATGTCCTCCTCTGCGGATCATCAAAAGCCTCCAAGACTCCGCCTCCTGAGAAAATACCATAATATCCGCAGTCACGGAAGGACGCGGATAATTGCCCGCTTTAAAGCTTGCCAAATATTCCTCCAAAGTTAATCCGTTCCTGTCTCGAATCTCCCGATCCATGTGTATCTCCTTTCCCGCTTTCGCCCTGTACACAGCAGTGCCAAGCTCAATGCTATCAAACATTTTACAACAGTTTTTTTGTTCTGGCAATCCGCAAAACAGACAAAAACCGCAGACGCTAGTCCTGACGTGATATCGTCACTGCTCATAAAGGTCGTCAAAATAAAAAACAGACACAATTTCATTTCTAAAATCATGTCTGTCTGGTTCTCTGTTCTATTGTATCTGTATGCTCCTGTTTTATTTGCTGTATTCCATTATCAGCCAATGGGCAGAACTTCGACAATCTTCAGGATCGTGTAAACATCGCTGATATTCTCATTGGCCGCATAGATGGCATCCAGAACTTCCTGATCTTCTTCCAGCTCCACCTTCAGGATCGCTCCCTGATGCCGCTCCTCTTTGGTCTCAGCGGAAGGATTGGCCACATCGTAGGTAATTACAGCCTGCTTATCACGCAGCACATTTGCCTTGGTAGCATTGTCAGCCCAGCCAAACATAATGTGATCCTCATCTACAACCCCGGGTACAAAAATAGCCAGATTGGGGGTACCATCGGCATTAACCGTGGCCACATTGCACAGACCGGAATACTGACTCATGGCCTCCAGGACCGCCGCTTGATCCATGTTGGTGTACATATTGGTGGACACGCTGGCAGTTGTTACCGCATCGGTTTCATTTTGTGCCTCGCTGCTGCAGCCGGCCGCAAAGACCATCAAACACACTGTTGCAAGCAAAAGCAGAGCAATTCTCTTTGTCCGTTTCATAATTATCTTCCTCCCTGATTTACAGACTGCCCGCAGATTTTCACCGCAGCCGGCAGTTTGCTCTTAATAGTTCTAAGATCTTTCTGTATTTTATCGTTAAATCACTGACTTATCAATATTCGATTCAGTCTAATTTTTATCTAAATCATAACTTTTTTTGATTTTCTTTCCTATATTTCTTTCCACTTTTCTGTTATAGTAAACTTATCAAGAATAGAAATATAGATATTGCCGCCACAGAAAGGATAATTGAATGAACGAACTGCCCTCTTTTTTTCGTCCCGTACATCGAGACTCCCTCTCCGAATATATTGAAAACTGGGATTTCCGGCCGATTCAATTCGGCTATTGGTGCGAGAGCCGGGGCCGGGTACTCAAGGACAGTATTCTGAATCAGTACATGTTAATCCTGATGTCTCAGGGACAATGTCAGATTCAATGTCAAAACGGTCTGTTCACTCTGAATCAGTATGACGGCGTAATCATCCCGCCTTATTTGATGTATTCTGTCGTCTGTACTTCGTCCGACCCGGTACAGTGTTTCTATCTGGGATATGAAATCTGTAACCAACGAAGGAAGGAGCAGTACGCTCATTTGGACAGCATCGCCAATCTACAGTATCTGCCCGGACTAGCTGGTGCCTCCCACATCATGCGGCTCCGTCAGATGGCCCTGGACTGCCAGGCTGACAAGCCCGGCGTCTTTTTGCAGCTGCGCGGGATGTTAAATAGCTGCCTCATCCCTCTTTTTGCTCGGGAAGCCCAGGGATGCGAGGAACATCCGCTCTTCTCTCTTCGCCGTATGAGTCATGAACAGCAGCTAGTTTTATCATGTATGAAATATATAAACGATAACGTGACTCAAAATACGACGGTAGCAGAACTGTGTGAGCAATTCCATGTTTCCCAAAGCTATCTGTACCGTTGCTTTTCCCATATTCTTCATTGCTCGCCTAACAACTGGATACGCAGATACCGCATCGGCAAATCCCTGTCATCCCTGCGTTTCTCCGACAGAAGTATTTCCCAGACTGCCGAGGAATTCGGTTTTTCTTCTGTCTATCATTACTCCCGCGTATTTAAAGAGGTCATGGGCAAATCCCCTTCCATTTACCGAAGG
>CALWLM010000031.1 GCA_944381515.1 uncultured Lachnospiraceae bacterium
CGGGGCGCCGGAGGGAGACGGTGAGGAGGGGTGCAGAAAACTGGGGGCGGCATTGGCCTGACCGGCGCACCTTGGACTTTCGCAGAATATAACGATTAAAAAGTAAAAGAGTAGCCTGACAGATCCATTGGTCTGCCGGGTTATTTTTATTTCACAGGAAACTGCATTCCTATGAAATAAAAATCGCTCCGCGAGGATTCTATTTTAGATATATATCTAATGTTTTATCTTTGATATACATCTAAAAATATTGACAGCAGACGGGAAAGGTGATATATATAAAATATATTAGATAGATATCTAAAATAAGTGACAAAGATAGCGATAAAAAAGATGAAACAGAGGGAGGGTATTATGGCCGCAAAGAGCAAAGAAAAGGAAGAATGCAGAACAGCAAAAAAGCAGGCGGAAGGCGCCGGTGAAGGGAAAAAGGGAAGGCTGATTCTCCAGGAGGAACCGGACTGGCTCATGGAGGCGGTGTACTGCCTTTCGGCCAATTATATACTGGACAGCGAAGAGTGGCTGAAAAAGAAGGACACACTGAGCGAGGAGGAAAAAAGGGAGCTGATCGCCCCCTATATCCGTTATCGGGATGAGATGCGCAGGGAGCTGTTTCCTTTTTTTGAAAAATACCCGTTGATTATGAAGTTCATCGAAACAGAGGTGAAGGAGCCGGAAGCGCTGGAGGAAGGAAGCTTTCATTTTGACGGCTATCTGATGTCGGCACGGAAACTTCTGGCGGCGAAGGAAAGACCGGGGGATGAACGGATTCGGGCCTTTACGGCGGAATTTTTTGCAGGATTATTTGAGGAGGCCCGCCTGGGGACCGGAGCGGTCGATGACGTGGCGCCGGTACGGGATCTTGCCGATGTCCTTGCGGGACTGGAGAACCTGAAATCGGATTCGGACCGGTACCGGGCTGTTCTTCTCTACACACAGTGTATAGAGATCTTTGATGCGCTGCGGGAGCTTAAGGAACCCTGCGCGCGGGCGGGGCGCAGCCTTTTGCCCCTGGTGGAAGAGAGACTGGAGCGTTTCCGGCAGAATATGGAGGCCTTTGACTCCGCCCGCAGCCTGCTGTCTGCCGTCGGCTGTGTGGACTGGAGCGACTGGGACGACAAAACGGATACCTTTTTGACTCCGGGAATTGTCAGCTTTAATACGCTGCGGCTTCATTTTACGGTGGAGAGGGAGCTGCCGGAGGGAATGGAAGAGGAGGGGATCACGGCCGCTATTGACCTGGGACTGGAGATGCTCGAAACGATTGCCAGACGGCGTGACAGGCAGGAGGATGACCGGGAGCTTTTGTCCGGACTTAAGGCAATTTCCGATCCGACCAGACTGAAAATCCTGCGCATTCTGGCAAGGGAGTCCAGATACTTGCAGGAGCTGTCACGGGAGCTGTCGCTTACGCCGGCCACAGTTTCACACCATTTGAGTATTTTGATGGAGAGGGAGCTGGTGACCTTGCAGCTGACTACGGGCAAAAAGAGAGTATATTATCGGGTCGAGCCGGAGAAGCTTGCCCGTCTTGGCGAACAGATCAGCCGGCTGGGACAGCCGGAGCACAACCGAAGGCTGGGAGATATCGAAGAGAGGAAGGGGAGATAAAGATGATTCGACGTATGCTTGCCAATGTAAAGAGGCAGAAGCCGGCGCTGTTTGGCGTATGCGCCCTGTATACGCTGGCGGCCGGACTCTACCCATTCCTGGCTGTGCTTTTGCCCCGCTTTATGATCGGGGAGCTGGAGAAGGGCAGCGGAGCCAGTGTGAAGGCCGTTGTTATGATCGCCGCCGGCTATTTTGTGCTGGCCGGCTGTCTGGGGCTTGCGCGGACCTATCTGGAAAAGTGGTCTTACAACAAATTGTCGCTTCTGCGGCTGGATTATCTGAAGGACTGCTGCGTCAAAATTATGGATATGGCCTATTTCCACGTGGAGGACGCCGGTTTTATGATGAAATATGATAAAGCCTTTATTGCCACCCAGAGCAATGACAATGGGGTGGAGGGCATTTATCACCGCCTTTTTGAGCTTCCGGCTCTTATTCTGACCATATTGATTCTGACCATACAGATCGGTTTCTTGAGTCCGTGGGTTTTGCTGGGACTTTGCGCGGGCCTTTTGTGCAGAGTGACGGCTTCGCGAAAGAGCTATGCCTACCGCTATGGCAGGGAGACGGAGATTGCGGGCTGGAGGAGGAGAATCCAGTATTACAGCCGCGTCACCAGTGATTTTTCCTACGGGAAGGATATCCGGATGTATGGCCTGAAGGACCGGATACGGGCAAATTATGACCGGCAAATCGACGGCTACCGCAAGGTCCGCGCTCTGGTGGCAGGCAGAGAATACCGGTGGGGCTTTCTGGCGCTGGCAGGACTTCTTCTGGGAGATGCGCTCACCTACGGGACGCTTCTGTACCGGGCGCTTCATGGTATGTCCATCGCTGAGTTTTCCATGTATCTGACAGCGGCGGCCACTCTGACCGGCTGTCTTTCCCAGGCGGCGGACAAATTTGGCGTGATTTTAGGGGAGGGACAGTACGTCCGGGCTTTGTACGGCTTTTTGGATACGGATCTGGGCGAAAGGGGAGGCGATCATCCGGCCTGCAGCTCCGGGGCGCCGGAAATTGTCTTTGACGATGTGAGCTTTTGCTATCCCGGTTCCGATACCTATGTGTTCCGGCATCTGAATCTGACCATACATGCAGGGGAGAAGCTGGCGGTGGTGGGAGTCAACGGAGCGGGAAAGAGTACGCTGGTTAAGCTTTTGATGGGCCTCTTTTCCGTGACGGAGGGACAAATCCGCATCGACGGCACGCCGGTGGAGGAGTACGACAAAAAGGCACTGTATTCCATGTTTGCGCCGGTATTTCAGGAGATCAATGCGCTGGCTTTTACCGTCAGGGAAAACGTGGCCGGAAAGCTTACGGATATTGACGATGCGAAGGTGGAGGAGGCGCTGCGCCAGGCGGGGCTGTGGGAGAAGATAGAGGGCCTGCCGCAGAAGACGGAGCAGATGGTTTTGAAGGTAATCGACGAAAACGGCGTTCTTTTCTCCGGCGGGGAAAATCAGAAGCTGGCCATTGCCAGAGCTCTCTGCAAGGACGCTCCCATTGTGGTGATGGACGAGCCGACGGCGGCCCTGGACGCTCTGGCCGAGGAACAGATTTATCGGGATTTCGATGGTCTGGTACAGGGCAAAACGGCAATCTATATTTCTCACCGGCTGGCCAGCACCCGTTTCTGCGACCATATTGCGTTAATCGGCCCGGACGGGGTGGAGGAGTACGGCACCCATGAGGAGCTAATGGAGCGGGGAGGAGAGTATTACAGGATGTTTACCGTTCAGGGAAAATATTATCGGGAAAACGCCCAGAGGGATATATTGGAAGAAGGGAGGCCGTCCTATGAATAATCGAAAAAAGCTGGCCCTGATTGTCCGCCTGTCATGGCAGGTCTGTCCCTCCTACATGATTCTGCTGCTGATAAATACCGTCATAGGCGGCGGCCAGATTCTGGCCACGGTAATGCTTCCGCGGTTTTTGCTGGATGAACTGGCCGGGGGCAGAAATGTAAAACGCCTGCTGGTCTTTGCCGGCTGCATAGTGGCGGCCAACTTATTATTTGACTGGCTGACCAGGCTGACCAAGAAGGGACTGGACGTGCGGGGCGAATATGTGAATCAGAAGATGGAGGAGCTTCTGGGCGAGAAGGTTATGAACCTGTCCTATACAAGGCTGGAGGACCCCTATTACCTGGATTTGAAAGAGCGGGCGGCCTTTGTATTCATCAATCAGCAGGCCATGCTGCAGCTGATAAACGGGGCGGGGGACCTTCTCAAAAACGGAGTGACGCTGATTTTGATGGCGGTGATTCTCTTTACCCTGAGCCCGGTGCTGTTAATCTGTCTGCTGGCTCTGGTAGGTGTGATGATGCTTTTGCAGAAGTATTTTTATACCTATCAGAAAGAAATGTTTGACGAGGTGCTTCCGGTCAATCGCCGATATAATTATTATGTGAATCTGACCACCAATGGCGAGCTGCAAAAGGACATTCGCCTTTACAATATGGCGGGAATGCTGGGCGACCGGGTTGTGGATTATAACAGGCAGATTATGGATACCTTTGATTATTTTTACAAAAAGCAGGGACTGTATCTGGGCCTGTACGGGATGATTAATGATTTGCAGGCTGCTCTGGCCTACGCTTATGTGGCGCTGCGGGTGATGACCGGCTGGTTTGGCCCGTCCATCAGTCTGGGTTCCTTTTCCATGTATGTGAGCGCTGCCGTTCAGTTTTCCTCAGGCATTACCAAATTTGGAGACTCCCTGTTAAGAACCGGACAAATGCTGGGCTATCTGGACCCCTTTATCGAGCTGATCCGTCTGCCGGACGAACAGGAGCAGAAGGAGGGCCTGCCTTTTGAGGGACCGGTGGAGAGCATACAATTCGACCATGTGGATTTCACCTATCCGGGAAGCCAGAAAAAGGCGCTGACAGATATCTCCTTTACGGTAAACAAGGGAGAGAAGATCTCGGTGGTCGGCGTCAACGGAGCGGGCAAGAGCACGCTGATCAAGCTTTTGTGCCGTCTGTACCGGCCCGACAGCGGACGCATTCTGGTAAATGGCCGCGATATTTTTTCCTATGAATATAATTCTTATATGCGGCAGGTGGCCGCAGTCTTTCAGGACTATCGCCTCTTCGCCTTTACCATCGGGGAAAATATCAGCTGCCGGGAGAAGGGAGAGGACAGAGAACACATTATCCGGCTGGCGCAGCAGGTGGGGCTGGGAGAGAAGCTTTCCTCTCTGCCGGATGGAATCGACACTTTGCTGGGCAAGGAGTATGACGAGGCGGGAACGGAGCTGTCCGGCGGGCAGGAACAGAAGGTGGCCATTGCCAGAGCTCTCTATAAGGACGCTTCGCTGATTATCCTTGACGAACCTACCAGCGCCCTGGACCCGCTGGCGGAGGCAGAGATTTATGAGAACTTTCATGATCTGGCGGGAGGCAGGACGGCCTTCTATATTTCCCATCGTATGTCCTCCAGCCTGTTCTGCGACAGGATTCTGGTAATCGACGGCGGAAGGGTGGCGGACTTTGACAGTCATGAGAAGCTGATGAAAAAGGATGGCATGTACCGGCGGCTGTTCCAGACTCAGGCGGATAATTACGCCGGCTGAGCCGGCTGCGCGGCAATCACAGTCAAAGACGGGGCCCCGGTCTGATTCAGAGACCGGGGCCGTACTGTTATGTATCTGATTATTCTGTTTCAAGTAAATGCGCCGAATTATTTGCGGTGCATCGAGAAGGAATCCAGATCCACGTGTTCGTTCAGGTTCTGCCAAATTTCGCGGTCATCGGCCTGAGCAAGCAGAGCCTGGCGATCCTTCCTGGCGTCAAACTCACACTTGGCGCAGCCGGGGCCGGATACGCAGCCGCCTTCGCAGGCCATGCCTTCCACAAAGTCGGCGGGCAGCCGGCCGGCCTTTAGAAGCATCAGAGCCTTTTTGCATTCGGCCGCTCCGTTGCAGACCATGACATTGACGTCGGCCACGCCGTGTTTCTCCTTCATGGCCTCCAAAACAGCCGCGGTAACGCCGCCGGAACCGGCGAACTTCTTGCCGTAGATGCTGCCATGCTGGATATTTTCTGCTTCGGGGGTGAGCACAATATTTCTGGCCTCGAACATGCACTGCAGCTCATTGTAGGTCAGCACGTAGTCGGCGTTGCCGTCCAGAGAGAGATCCAGGATCTCATCTTTTTTGGCTACGCAGGGACCGATAAAGACGGTGATGGCCTCAGGGTCCTTGGCCTTGACCATACGGGAAACGGCGCACATGGGCGATACGGTGGTGGATACATTGGGCATCAGAGTCGGGAAATGCTTCTTCACCATATTGACGAAGGCAGGACAGCAGGAAGTGACCTTTTTCTCCCCCGCCTTGTAGGCCTCGGCCCATTCGTCGGCCTCGAATGCGGCTGTCAGATCTCCGCCGAGAGCTACTTCCACCACATCGGCAAAGCCCAGCTCCTTGATGCCTTTGGCCAGGCTTCCCATGGTAATGCCCTTTCCAAACTGTCCTTCGCCGGCGGGGGCGGGCAGAGCCACCACTTTCTTGCCGGAGCGAATCAGGTTGATTACGTCCACCATAAAGCTGCGGGTGCCGATGGCGCCGAAGGGACAGGCCTCGGTGCAGGCTCCGCACTGGATACATTTCTTCTCGTCGATTTTCACGATGCCGCTGGCCTCATCCCAGCTGATGGCATCCACAGGACAGGCTCTCTTGCAGGGACGAGTCAGATCCACGATGGCATGGTAGGGGCAGGCCTGATAGCATTTGCCGCACTCTTTGCATTTGTCCATGTTGATATGGGCCCGGTCCTTTTCCATGGTGATGGCGTCAAACCGGCAGACAGACTGACATTTCTTGCTGACGCAGCGGCGGCAGTTGTCGGTCACCTGATAGTGGCCCAGCGTACATTCCTCGCAGGCCGAGCTGATGACCTGGACGATATTGGCATCGTTTTCGGCGCCGGGCGCTTTACCCTCGGCCATACGGATTCTCTGACGGATGATCTCTCTTTCCTTGTAGATGCAGCAGCGGAAATTGGCCTTGGGGCCGGGAATCATCTCAAAGGGCAGGTTTTCCTTTTTCTCATCCAGGGTGCCTTCGTAGGCCAGGCGGGCAACCTCGCACAGCACGGCATCCTTGATGCTAGTGATATTGTCGTTTTGATTCAGACTCAGCATTTCTTTCTCCTTTTATTATACGGTGATGTCCGCTCTTTTGCAAAATTGCCCGGCTGGGCTTTTCGGGCGGACTTTTCCGCTTATTGTATCAGAAATAAGTCAGGGTGACTCGTTTTCCCATCTTTTCGACGGCGGTTTTCAGCTGATCCACCAGAGTCTGGCGGATTCCCAGGTCAAAGGGAAGATCCGGGTTCTGGTGAGCCATATTGACAGCCCGGCCCACATAGAGATAGAGGTCGGTGCAGTGCTCGATGAGAACGCGGGCGATTCGGGAACCGGCGTTTGCCTTGTCAAGCTCGGCGTACAGAGAATCGTCCGGCCCGGCGCTGTCCGTATAGCGTTTGAGCAGGGTTACGGCCCGGTTTAGGGTGAGAACGCCCTCGGTGACCAGGTCCACGCCGTCCAGAAGAGCTACCGGCGGGATCTCCGGGTCGGAGAAGTCCAGGGTAGGCCGCAGGGGGCGTTTCAGCTCGCGGGAGGCGATGGTGGCGGAGGTGCCGCCGCAGATGATGCGGTAGGCATCGCCGGACATCAAAGCCTGTACAATACGGGTATCGTCGGCAGGATTCTGAGGAGGACCGGTCATCAGATGGACGATCTGGGCCTCGGTAATCTGCATGACAGCCACGGTAGTGTCGTCGCCGGGGCGGCCGTCGTAGAGCTCGTCTGCCTTCCGGCAGATGTCGTGGGCGATCCGGGCCGCGCCCCGGCAGTGAGGCAGGCGTCCGGCGGCGTAGGCGGCCATGCGGTCCCAGCCCCAGCCAAATGCCATTTCGCGCTGGCCTACGCCTGCGTGAATGGCTCCGTCGCTGACCAGGATGTAGGTATCTCCGGTCTGCACCGTAAAGCGGGCCTCGTGAATCAGCCGGCCGGCGACCCTGCGGTCGGTGAAGGGAATAGGAACCGGACTCCCGTCCCGCACCAGCAGGCAGGTGGGATTATCAAACTCCACCAGATAGGCATGTCCGTCCCGAAACACCTGGAGGATGCTGAAAGTGGAGTAGGCCACCTGACGGATCTGGCAGACCGGCAGGGTTTTGATAATGGTCTCCACGCATTCCTCCAGCGTCGCCCCTTTTAGGAACATGGTCCCCAGAATCTTGGAAGTCAGGGTGGAGAGAATATTGGCCTTGACGCCGCTGCCCATGCCGTCGGCCAGGATCATGATATAAGCGTCGGCAGTGCGCAGCATTTCTACCTTGTCGCCGCACAGCTCCTCCCGGAATTTAATCAGACTTTTGTAAGCGCAGTCCGCACAGATCAGCATGTCTTAGGCCTCCTTGCCGGCAGAAGGGGAGGTTTCTTCGTAATGTCGGGCCTCCGCTTCGTTTTTGACGCCGTCCCTCTCTCCCTCGTAGAGAAGAATGCGCCCGATTTTGGTCAGACTCACCTTTGTTTCGGCGGTGGTCTCGCCTAAGAGTCCGGCGATCTGCTGGGCCACCATCATCTGCTTGTCGATGACCTGCTGGGCCATATCGATGGTTTTTAGCTTGCGCTCATACTCCTGTTTGGCCTTCTTCTCGGAGGCGGTGATATCGATGATGGTGGCCAGAGCGCCGTCCTGATCCGGCAGATAGACGATGTTTTGCAGGGTAATCAGGTCGTACTGGGGGTAGGCTACCTTGCGTCCGTGGATGTTGCGCCTGGTATTTAGCACCTCCAGGAAATTCTCCGGGTCGAAAAAGTCCGGGATCTTCATGCGCAGCGCCTCGGTACGGTTCTTGCCGAAATATTTTTCGCCGATGGCGGAGTATTCCAGCACATTCAGATTGCGGTCTGCGATGATGACGATATTGGGGGAGGTCTCCATGACCAGGTTGGACAGGGAGGCCGCCTGATCGTGGGTGTAGGGGACGCACATGGATACCTCGGCTCTGTGCTGGTATACGGCGACTGCCATATCCCGGCAGGTGGGGTAGCCGCAGGCCCCGCAGTTAAGCTCGTCGGCCGGCTTCATCTTGCCGGTGCGCTGCAGGATTTCGCGGATAGCCTTTTCGTCGGGCTGAGGCTGTCCGGGTGCGCGGCAGCAAAATTCCTTGCGCAGAGACAGGCCGTCAGGTGACTCATAACAGGCGGCGGCTGTGCGGGGAATGAGCTTTTCATAGTCCAGGCGCAGCTTGAAACGGCTGCCGCCCCGCTCTTTGCTTAAGGGTCCCTTGACGCAGCTGCCGGTACACATTCTCATTTCCACGAAACAGCCGTTGATTTCCCCTCTTTTCATGCTTTCGCAGAGTTCACGGCAGTTGCGCATGCCATCCACATAGAATTTGCGGTAGCGATCCTGACCTGCGCCAAGGGCCTCCACCGAGGCGACGATGCCGCCGGTTACCGGATAGAGACGGTTGGAGGCCGGGTCCGGATTGTCAAAGGGGGAAGGCGCAGAATCCTGCGGACAGATGCCTTCTGCTTCCATCCAGGCAGACAGCTCGTCAAAGTCCAAAACGGCATCCACCAGTCCCGCGTGGCGGGGATCGGCAGCCTCAGCCTTGGCGGCGATGCAGGGGCCGGCATAGACTACGCGGACGTCTTCCCCCAGTTCCTTTTTGATCAGCATGGCGTGGGCGATCATCGGGGAGACTACGGGAGCCAGAAAGGGAATCAGCTCCGGGTAGTACATCTCAATATAGGCCACGGCGCTGGGGCAGCTGGTGGAAATAACATTGCCCATCTGTCCCTGCTGCAAAAGACGGACATATTCTGCGGTGACGCAGGCCGCCCCCTGCGCGGTTTCCCGAACCTGGCAAAAACCCAGACGGCGAAGAGCCCCTACGGTTTTAGCCGGGTCAGGACCGGAAAAGAGCCCCAGGTAGGAAGGGTCCAGAGAAAGGACGGTCCGTCTGCCGGAGCGGATCAGTTCCTGCGCCAGGGCCAGATCGCTTCGCAGAATTTTGGCATCCTGGGGGCAGACGGTGAGACAGCGGCCGCACAGGATGCAGCGGCTTTCGTCAACGGCGGCCTGGCAGTCCAGGATATCAATGGCTTTTACATCGCAGCTGCGCAGGCATTTGTAGCAGTGATTGCAGCGGGAATCGCCAAAATCGATGATTTTCATCCGGCCAGCCTCGGCAGAATTTCATTCTGGAAAAACATCTCGGTGGTCTCCGGTAAAACGGAGTAGATCTGATCGTCGCCCTCGATGGTTACGACCACACCCTGGTCGCAGCGGCCGTTGCAGAAGGAGCCGGAGAGCTGGACCTGGCTGTCCAGACCGTTTTCCGAGATCAGGCTCTGCAGGCGGGCAACCACATCGCGGGAACCCTTGAGATGGCAGGAACTGCCGATACAGATTGTGACTGTCATAATACGTACCCTCCTTAATTAATGGACATATGCGCCGCGGCGGACATGCCCGTTTATCGCAATTATACCAAAACTTTGTCCCCCTGTATATCAAAAAGAGGCACTTTATTTAATACACAGTAACACACGGACGTCTTCATAATCGGGGCGTCTCCCAGGTCTTCTCAGGTGCAGAGCGGTTCGCCCAATTCGTCCAGCATGTAGTTGAGTTCAAGAACCGGTAGATGGTGCAAAAAGGCGTAGATAAAGGCGCAGTCCCGCTGATTCTTGGGATACAGAACGGGATAGCCCGCCCGGCGCAGAAAGTGCTGGGCATCCTCAAAGGACAGCTCCATGGCCAAAAGAAGGGCGATCACCTTGTCCCGGGCCGGCTTTTTCTGCCCGGAAAAGATCTGATAGGCGTAGGTGCGGTCCAGACCGGAGCGCCGGATACACTCGCTTTTGGATATGGGCTGGTCCGCCAGGGCCTCGTTAAGAAGCTCCGGCAGTTCCTTGGAGCTTAAATCCTCGGCATTCCCATTTAAATAGGCGCCCAGAGAGGGGGATTTTTTCAGGAGCTCTAAAAGCTCTCCGGTGTTTTTTTGCGACATGGTCCGTGCGCTGCCTCCTTTTTCCGTTTGAGAAAAACCTTGTGTCATGTTACTATAGAAATTGTCATCAGAAAACCAAATCCATTTGCAGGGACCTCTATGCGCTGCCCCGTATCGGAAGGGCCATAACGGACCCTGGCATCATTTTATAGCTGAGGAGGGGTTTGGTCAAGTGCGGGGGGATAAAAAGGAAGACAGGGGGAGAAAGATGCAGGGCGAACCAAGAGGAGAGCAAAGGGAAGAACAAAGAGAAGAGGAACAAAGAAAAGAAACAAGAGCGGAAGCAGGAGAAGAGAAAAGGGAAAAGCAAGGGGAGAAGAAAAACTGGGGAGACCGCCGGCAGCTTCAGTATGAATATCTGCTGCATTCCTACCGGGATTTGACCGTTCTGGCGGGGGAGGAACCCTATCAGACTATATTGTGTCAGGATATTCTGGACGGGGGGATTGCGACGAAAAAATTCGTGCCTCTGTCCCAGCAGCCCGTATATGAAAAACTGGCCGGCGTTTCGCATCCCGGACTGGTGCCGGTGAGAGCTGTGGCTGCCGGAGAGGGACAGGCGGTGGTGATTCAGGATTATGTCAGCGGCGAGACGCTGGCGGACCGAATGCGCCGGGGATACGTCTTTACGGAGAGGGAGACGGTCCGTACAGTGCTTTCTCTGCTTAGCGCTCTGGAGGTGCTGCATCAGAGGGGAATTGTCCACAGAGATTTGCATCCCGGCAATATTCTGATTTCCACCGATCAGGTGGTAAAGATTCTGGATCTGGGAATTGCCCGCGCGATTAAAGAGGGAAAAAACCGCGATACCCAGGTGTTAGGCACCGTGGGATTTGCCGCGCCGGAACAGTTTGGGTTTGCTCAGACAGACGGCAGGACGGACATCTACAGTGTGGGCGTGCTGATGTGCCTTATGCTCACCGGCAGAGAGCCGGGGCAGGCCGTCCTTCCAAAGAAATGGGAGGAGGTAATCCGCAGATGTACGGCGATTTCGCCCCAGGAGAGGTATGCTGGGGCGGGCGAGCTGCGAAAAGAAATATTGTGCAGAGCCGGTATGAGCGCCGGCCAGGGAGACAGAGGCAGGATTCCGGGCTTTCGGACAGGCAAAAAATGGAAAAATGCAATTGCCGTAATCGGCTATACGCTGATGATTTTGGCCACCCTGCTGTTTTTGTACGATGCGGCGGTGAAAGGCGGAGCCATTGGTATCTGGGCGGAGGCCATAGCGATGATTCTGGCCATTTGGCTGCCCTTCCTGATCTGTTCCAACTGGGGGGACTGGGACCGGAGAATACGCCCTTTCTGCCGCTGGGACAAGGATGTGATGATCGCCTTTCGCATTGCCGCTCCCCTTTTGCTGGTCTATGGAGGGCTGTGGCTGGACGGCCTGATTCGTGCAGATGTTCCGTAGGCGAACTCTGAGTATGCTGCGGGCATACCACAGCCGGCGCAAAATTCGTTATGATAACAACAGAATATTCACCAGAATCTTTCCGGAATATTTCCCTTTCTACATATTCTATATAGAGCTTTTATAGCTTCTGGTCCTGATCGGAGGGGATATAGCGCACGATATCTTCGATCCGGCAGTCCAGAATCCGGCACAGATCGTTGATGGTTTTGGTGGAAATGTCCTTGTTGTGGCGCAGCCGGTGGAGGGTACTGTCGGACAGGTGATGCTTCTTGGTCAGGGTATACCAGTTTTCGCTGGAATTGCGCAGAGTATCCCAAAAGGGCTGGTAATCGATCATGGAAAAGCCCCCTTTCATCAAAATTGCTTTACAGGTACGAAATATTTTCTGGCCCGGACATCTCTGGATAGAGTTAGCATAAAATAGAAAGTTATACTTGAATATCTTTGTTAAAACGAATATAATAAAAGACAAAGACAAGCGGCTGCCGGCAGACAGCCACAGCTGTCAGAGAGAAGGAGGATGAAATGAAAAAAGCAGGAAAAATCATCGTGATTGTGGTGGTGGTTATCGCTGTGCTGGGTATCGTTGGAAACCTGCTGGGCGGAGGCGAGGAAACAGAGGGGACCAAAGCCATCGTGGAGAACACGGAAGCGGCCGGTGAAGATGTAACGACCGATGCGGCAGAGGAAGAGCCGGAGACACAGGAGCCGACACAGGCGGCGTCCACAGGACTTCCCACGATTGAGGAGCAGGTGCTGGTTGATCAGAATGGCATCAAGATTACCGCTGTGGAGCTGGTGGACGATGGGATTTGGGGCACCGGTCTGAAGCTTCTCATCGAGAACAATACGGACCAGGATGTGGGCATCAGCTGCGACGCGCTGATTGTTAACAATTATATGATTGCCAACCTGTTTTCTGCCACCGTGGCTTCCGGCATGAAATCCAACGAGACGGTGGATCTGTATTCCACGGAGCTGGAGGCGTCGGGGATTGAGAACATCGGGCAGATCGAACTGAAGATGCACAGCTTTGACGGCGAGACCTATGAGACCATCGAGGAGTACGATCTGGCTGTGATTCAGACCTCGGAGTATGAGTCGATGGATGTGCAGGCTCTGGACGACGGCACGGAGCTGGTCAACCAGGACGGCGTTCGCATTGTCGGAAAATATGTGGACGAGGACAGCTTCTGGGGAGCAGGTGTTCTGCTTTACCTGGAGAATAATTCCGGAAGAAATGTAACGGTCAGCTGTGAGGATATGTCCGTCAACGGCTATATGATTACTCCTGTTTTTGCGGAGACCGTATACGATGGAAAGATGTCCATCTCCGATATCACGATCTTTGAATCGGATCTGGAGGAGAATGGGATCACGGCGATTGAGGATATTGAGCTGAAATTCCATGTGTACGACAGCGATGACTATTCCACAGTCTTTGACACCGACGCCATCGCTTTCAGCGTCACGCCGTAATATCAGATATGCGCCAAAAAGAGAAAAGGGAAATATAAAGGGATAGAGAGCACCCCGCAGCGGTAATGGCTGCGGGGTGTTTCGGTATGGAGAAAAATGCTCTGCAAATCGAAAAATACTTTTTAAAAAGATATACCTTGACAGATGAAGTATATCGTGATAATATAGAACCATCACAGAGAGGAGGTGCTGTTTTGCCTATATCGGCAGATATTCTGCGCGGACATACGGATACGATTATTCTGACACAGCTGATGGAGAAGGACAGCTATGGTTATGAGATCAATAAGAATGTTCAGAAGCGCACACAGGGACAATATGAATTTAAGGAAGCAACTCTCTACACGGCCTTTAAGAGAATGGAGCAGAACGGCTGGATCACTGCCTATTGGGGAGAGGATGGGCCGGGAGCCAGGCGACGCTATTATGCGATTACAGACGCAGGCAGAGAAGAGTGGAAGAGAAGAAGCGAGGAGTGGCACAGGACCAGAGGATTGCTGGATGCATTGCTTGTGATGGAGGACAATGATGAATCGAATTGAAACAAAGATAATTATAGCGGTGACGAATCGCCTGGCAGCGGCCAGGGACAGCCAGGCCAAGACGGAGATGATTGAAGAGCTCAGCGAGAATCTTTACCAGCATTATCTGGATCTGGTGGCGGCCGGTACAGAGGAGGAGACGGCTTACGAACAGGCTATGGAAACGCTGGGAGATGTGAATGAGCTGCTGCGCTATCTGGAGGAAATGGACGCGCAGGAAGGACCGGATGGCGCCAAGACGGCAGGAGGAGCCGGCAAGGACGGAGAGGATGGCTGGACAGTGGACTGGACGGACGATCAGGAGAGCAGATCCCAGAGCGGCGGGGGTCATCGCAGCTACACCTTTACATTTAATGCGGACGACTGGGAGGACACCATAAACGGAGCTGTAAACGCGGCTCTTTCCGGAGCCAAGGAGGCTATGGATTACGCCAAAGAGGCCATGGACAGCGCCAAAAACGCAGCGAAGGGCGCGGCCCGGGAAGTATCGGAGCAGATGAAGGACAAATACCCCGACGGAGCTTTTGCCGGCTTTGCTTCCGGACGTTATCAGCAGGTGGACTGCGCCTCCATCGCATCGGAGGGAGTTCATTCTCTGGAGGTAAAGCTGACCAATGGAGATATTCATCTGTGCTTTGCGGAGGATGTGAATGCTCCGGTGGAGATCACCGGAGATACGAAGGAGATTCAGACGGCGCTGCGAAGCGACGGAGTGATCTGCGTTCGTCAGGGAAATACAGCCAGCTCCTCTTTCCTGTTTCACAGAGGGATGCGGGCTTCCAATATTGAGATTCGGATTCCCCGCAGATGCTTTACCGGCATCACCCTGATAACGGTCAATGGAGATATCGATATCGACGACGGCCTGTCCTGCCGCACCTTGAAGATTCAGACGGTCAGCGGAGATCTGGAGGCCGGCCAGCTGTGCGCCGACAAAATGAATGTGCAGTCTGTGAGCGGTGATATTCATATCGCGGACCGAAAGCAGTTTGCCTATGCTGAGACGGCGCAGGAGCAGCCTTTCTCCAAAATTAACAGCTGCACGCTCAATTCGGTAAGCGGCGACATTACCTTCGCCGGCGGCAGCGCGGAAGTGGTCTGCGGGAGCGTGAGCGGCGACCTGAAGCTGGCTCCCCTGGGCGAGCTTGCCCGCCTGAAGGCATCGTCCAAGTCGGGCGACGTGAGACTGGAGCTGGACGGAGACAAAGGCTTCTATCTGTCCTATCAGACAGTCAGCGGCAGCTTTTCTTCCCAGCTGCCTCTGGCAGGCGCCATGGAGAAAAGAAAAGGCAGGATATCTTATCTGAACGGCGGCGACTGTGAGATTCAGGTGGTCAGCACCAGCGGAGATATTGAGATTCGAAAACGATAAAAAAAGATGGAAACAGGGCCGCTGTCCCAGGGACGGCGGCCCTGCTGCCGTCACAATTAATTCATAAATTTATTTGCGAAAACCCGTTGACAAAGAGGTTGTAAAGTGATATCTTATGGATAAAGGAAATTAGCACTCGATACAAATGAGTGCTAACAGCCTGAAAGGAAAGGGGTGATCTGGTGGAGCTGGATGAAAGAAAAGTCAAAATTCTCAAAGCGATTATCCAGAATTACCAGGAGACTGGAGAGCCGGTAGGCTCCCGCACCATTTCCAAATACACGGATCTGAATCTGAGTTCTGCCACCATCCGCAATGAGATGGCAGACCTGGAAGAGATGGGACTGATTGTACAGCCTCATACCTCGGCGGGGAGAATTCCCACTGATCAGGGCTACCGCCTGTATGTGGATCAGCTGATGGCGGAGAAGGATCGGGAAGTGGCGCAGATCAAGGATTTTATGGTGCAGAGAGTGAATCGTCTGGAGCAGCTGCTCAGACAGATTGCTCGGTTCCTGGCGACAAATACCAACTACGCCACGATGATATCCGCTCCCAGCGTAAGCAACAGCAAGGTCAAGTTTTTGCAGCTGTCCCGCATGGGTACGGATAAGCTGCTGGTCACTGTAGTGGTGGAAGGCAATATCGTCAAGAATACGATTCTCGATATGGACAGAACCATGAGCGACGAAGATATCCTGAATCTGGGCTTTCATCTGAACAATACGCTTAACGGTCTGACCATGGCCCAGATCAATCTGGGGCTGATCACCAAGCTCAAAGAGGTGGCCGGGTCCAACGCAGATGTGGTGGAAAAGGTGCTGGAGGCTGTGGCCGACGCCATCAGCATGGAAGGGGAGGTTCCCATCTATACCAGCGGAGCCACCAATATTTTCAAATATCCGGAGCTTACCACCGATGATACAGCCAGCCAGATTATCGGTACGCTGGAGGAAAAACAGCAGCTGGCTCAGCTTCTGACGGCGAACCTCGGCGATGAAGATAAGCAGGGAATTCAGATATATATCGGCAATGAGAATTCGGTCCAGGCCATGAAGGACTGCAGCGTGGTGACAGCCACCTATGAATTGAAAGATGGCCTTCAGGGAACCATAGGAATTGTGGGACCGAAGCGAATGGATTATGACAAGGTGGTCACGATTTTAAAGAACGTGATGGCACAGTTGGATACCATGTTTGACAAGAAGTAGAGAAAGGCGGTGCCCTTATGGCAGAAGAAAAGAAGGAACCTCTGGACGATCAGCAGGAAGCCGAGACCGGAGCAAAGCGGGATGCCTCTTCGGAGATGACGCAGGAGGCAGGGCAGCAGGAAGATCAGACGGCCGATACGGAGGCGTCTGAGCAGCCCGATCCCGATAAACAATCCTCCCAGGAAGACGATTCGTCTCAGGAGACGGACGGCGAGCCGGCCAGGGAAGAGAAGAAGACGGAAAAGACTTCCCGCTTCTTTGGCAAGAATAAAAAGGACGACAAAAAAGACCAGCAGATCGCGGAGCTCACCGATCGAGTGAAGCGTCAGATGGCTGAGTTTGAGAATTTCCGCAAACGCACGGAGAGAGAAAAGAGCGCCATGTTTGAGATCGGCGCAAAGAGCGTGCTGGAAAAGCTTCTCCCCATTGTGGATAATTTCGAGAGAGGCCTGGCGGCGATTCCGGAAGCCGAGAAGGACAGCTCTACGGCGGTCGGCATGGATAAGATATATAAGCAGCTCGTCAAGGCTTTGGATGAGTTGGATGTAAAGCCTATCGAGGCCGTTGGCAAGGAATTCAGCCCGGACTTCCACAATGCGGTAATGCAGGCGGAAGAGGATGGCGTGGGCGAGAACATCATCGTCCAGGAATTTCAGAAGGGCTACCTTTACCGGGGCAGCGTGCTGCGCCACAGTATGGTGAAGGTAAATAAATAACAGAGACAATTCGTAATATCTGTGAATATAAATAAAGATTTTCAACGAGGAAAACGAGGAGGCAATTATTATGAGCAAAATTATTGGTATTGACTTAGGTACGACGAATTCGTGCGTAGCCGTTATGGAGGGCGGTAAGCCTACGGTTATAGCAAATACGGAGGGTTCCAGAACGACCCCTTCCGTGGTGGCCTTCACCAAGAATGGCGAGAGACTGGTAGGCGAGCCGGCCAAGCGTCAGGCAGTGACCAACGCAGACCGCACTATCTCCTCCATCAAGAGACATATGGGTACGGACTATCGTGTAAACATTGACGGCAAGAAGTATTCCCCTCAGGAGATTTCCGCTATGATCCTGCAGAAGCTGAAGGCCGATGCGGAGAGCTATCTGGGTGAGAAGGTGACGGAGGCTGTTATCACGGTTCCTGCATACTTCAACGATGCTCAGCGTCAGGCTACCAAGGACGCCGGCAAGATCGCCGGTCTGGAGGTAAAGCGTATTATCAACGAGCCTACGGCTGCTGCCCTGGCTTACGGACTGGACAATGAGAAGGAGCAGAAGATCCTGGTTTATGACCTGGGCGGCGGCACCTTCGATGTTTCCATCATCGAAATTGGCGACGGCGTAATCGAAGTGCTGGCTACCAACGGCGACACCCATCTGGGCGGCGATGATTTCGACAACCGTCTGACCGACTACATGCTGAATGAGTTCAGAAAGAAAGAAGGAGTGGATCTGTCGGGTGACAAGATGGCTATGCAGCGTCTGAAAGAGGCTGCTGAGAAGGCCAAGAAGGAGCTGTCCTCCTCCACCACGACCAACATCAACCTTCCTTATATCACGGCTACCAGCGAAGGCCCTAAGCACTTTGAGATGGATCTGACCCGTGCAAAATTCAACGAGCTGACCCACGACCTGGTAGAGAAGACGGCTATCCCGGTGCAGAACGCTCTGCGCGATGCCGGACTGTCCACTTCCGATATCGGCAAGGTGCTGCTGGTCGGCGGTTCGACCCGTATCCCCGCCGTGCAGGATAAGGTAAAACAGCTGACCGGTCAGGAGCCCAGCAAGAGCCTGAATCCTGATGAGTGCGTGGCCATCGGCGCCAGCATTCAGGGCGGCAAGCTGGCCGGCGATGCTGGCGCAGGCGAGGTGCTGCTGCTGGATGTTACCCCTCTGTCTCTGTCCATTGAGACCATGGGCGGCATCGCTACCAGACTGATTGAGAGAAACACGACCATCCCGACCAAGCACAGCCAGATCTTCTCCACAGCTGCCGATAATCAGACCGCTGTAGATATCAACGTGCTGCAGGGCGAGAGACAGTTTGCCAGAGACAACAAGAGCCTTGGACAGTTCCGTCTGGATGGAATTCCGCCGGCAAGAAGAGGCGTGCCTCAGATCGAAGTTACCTTTGATATCGATGCCAACGGCATTGTGAACGTATCCGCCAAGGATCTGGGTACCGGCAAGGAGCAGCATATCACCATCACTGCCGGCTCCAACATGTCCGATGCTGAGATCGACCGCGCGGTGAAGGAAGCCGCCGAGTACGAGGCCCAGGACAAGAAGAGAAAGGAAGCGGTGGATGCAAGAAACGAGGCGGATCAGATGGTATTCACCACGGAGAACGCTCTGAAAGAGGCGGGCGATAAGGTGGATGCCGGACAGAAGTCTCAGGTAGAGGCGGATCTGGCAGCTCTTAAGTCCACGCTGGAGTCCACTGCTAATGTCGATGAGCTGACGGACGCTCAGGTAGACGAGCTGAAGGCAGGCAAGGAGAGGCTGATGAACAGCGCTCAGGCCCTGTTTGCCAAGATGTATGAGCAGACGCAGGGCGGTGCAGGAGCTCAGGGCGGCGCCGGAACAGGAGCAGGCGCAGGCACCGATGGCGGCGCCGGCTACGATGACGATGTAGTGGATGTCTGATCGATATCCGATGAAACTGAAGGGGAGTTGCAAGTCAGCTCTTTGCGATAAATTTGATTACCCACAGTCTGGCCGCCGTACTGGCGGCCGCTGTGGGTAGTCGGCTGAAAAGGTGAAGAGAAAGCTATGGCAGAAAATAAGAGAGATTATTATGAAGTGCTCGGTGTGCCGCGGGACGCTGACGAGGCGGCTCTCAAAAAGGCTTATCGGGCGCTGGCGAAGAAGTATCATCCGGATACAAACCAGGGGGACCCGGAGGCGGAGGCGAAGTTTAAGGAGGCCTCGGAGGCCTATGCGGTGCTCAGCGATCCGGAGAAGAGAAGGCAGTACGATCAGTTTGGCCATGCGGCCTTTGACGGCGGCGCCGGAGGCGGAGCAGGCGGTTTTGGCGGCTTTGATTTTACCGGCGATATGGGCGATATTTTCGGCGATATTTTTGGCGATTTCTTCGGCGGCGGCAGCCGGAGAAGCTCGCGTTCCTATAATGGTCCGATGAAGGGGGCCACCCTTCGCACATCGATTCGGATCACCTTTGAGGAATCCATCTTTGGCTGTGAGAAAGAGATCGAGATGAACAGCAAGGACCCCTGCCCGTCCTGCGGAGGCACAGGGGCCAAGCCCGGCACCCATCCTGTGACCTGCCCGAAATGCGGAGGCAAGGGACAGGTGGTCTACAGCAATCAGACGCCCCTCGGCGTGATGCGCAGCGTTCAGACCTGCCCGGACTGCGGCGGCAAAGGAACCATCATCAAGGAAAAATGTCCTACCTGCCGCGGCAACGGGTATACCACCAGCCGCAAGAAGATCAGGATCACGGTTCCTGCGGGCATTGCCGATGGGCAGAGCCTCAGAAAAGCAGGCTTTGGTGATCTGGGGACCAATGGCGGAGAGAGAGGAGATCTGCTGGTGGAGGTTCATGTGTCCTCCCATCCGATCTTCAAGCGTCAGGATATGAACCTCTACTCCACCGTTCCGATTTCCTTTGCCAAGGCGGCTCTGGGCGGAGAAATCACCATCCGCACCATTGACGGCGATACGACCTACGAGGTAAAGCCCGGTACCCAGACGGATACCAAGGTTCGCTTGAAAGGGAAGGGAGTGCCCTCCCTGCGCAACAAAAATATTCGGGGCGACCATATTGTGACGCTGGTAGTCCAGGTGCCTGAGAAGCTCAATCGGGAGCAGAAGGAAGCTCTTCAGGCTTTTGCAGATGCCATGGACGGCAAGACGCCGGAGCGCAGAAGAGGATTGTTTAAATAAGCGTTTGTACGCTAAGATGCGACGAATAAAAAGACAGAAGACAGCTGCAAAGAGCCGCCGGATGGCAGACTTTTCGCAGCTGTATTTTATTTTGCGGCAAGCAGATTGACATTTTGAAGCAGAGGTGGTATATCCCATATACAGAGAGGAGCTGACAGAATAAAATGAAGAAGCTGATTGCGGCAAATAAAGGGAGGCTTGTTGCCTCGTCCGTATTGATTTTATTTCCGACGTTTGCGATGTGGATTCTGGAAGGATGGCTCTATGTCTATTCTCTTTTCCTTCTTGTGCTTCACTGGGCTTGCATTTTGCTTATTTTTCGGGATAGAGCCAATGAGAATCAGAATAAAAAGGCTCTGGGCATGTGCTTCTGGATTGTACCGATACTTTCGCTGCTTTCCGGTTCGATCTATTATATGGCGCAGACGAAGACGGGCGGCGTAACGGCGATTGTGCTTTGCATGTATTTCGGCTTTGGACTGCTGTTTGTCGGCGTGGGGAATTATCTGCCCAAGCTGCGCCGCAACAGTACCGTTGGGATTCGGGTGAAATGGGCGCTGGAAAATAACGAAAACTGGAGGGCCACCCATCGCTTCGGCGGAAAGGTCTGGGTAGCCTGCGGTTTCCTGTGTATGATCAGCGGCCTTTTTATAAACTCCTCCGTTTCAGCCTTTCTGAGTATTGCGGCGATTCTGACGGCGGCCTTCCTCCCGATGCTTTACTCCTACTGTTTCTATAGAAAGCAGGTACGCGAAGGCAAGGTGAGCAAAGGGAAGATAAATCCCTGGGGCATAGCCGCGGGCGTGGTGGCGGCCCTGGGATTCGCAGGATTTATGGCCTGGGCGCTGCTGTCGGGCGATATGCAGATCCTATACGGCGCGGAGAATTTTACGGTGGATGCCTCCGGCTGGGGAGATCTGACCATAGAATACCAGGATATTGAAAAAATCGAATACCAGCCGCAGGACGCTTCGGCATCCGTTTCCGGCAGCCGGACCAACGGATTTGGAAATCTGCGCGTCTCCATGGGGGCCTTTGAAAATGAGATATACGGCGATTATACGCGCTATACCTACAACGACTGCCCTTCCTGCGTAGTATTGACCGTAAAAGGAGAGACGGTGGTGATAAACGGCGAAACCGATGGGGATACCAGAGCCATTTATGAGGCTCTCGCCGAAAAAGCAGGGGGAAATGACAGCGAAAGTTTTTCATGAAAATTCGGTTGCGTTTCCCCGCCGCTATCATCTATACTACGCGTATTGGAATGTTTGCAGAAGAGGAGAATAGAAAATGAAAATATTGGGAATTGAGAGCGCATCCCTGGTGGCCTCGGCGGCTATCTGGGAGGATGATATTCTGACGGCAGAGTACACGGTGAACTTTAAAAAGACCCATTCGCAGACTCTGCTGCCGATGATCGACGAGATCAGCCGGATGACGGAGCTTGATACGTCGAGTCTGGA